>JBBEBO010000001.1:0-48791 GCA_040882265.1 Brumimicrobium sp.
TAAGCTCCTGCCCACGATTCTGAACCAGTTTTGAATTTAGATTCTTGAAAAATTAAAGATGCGAGCAACCTCCAATCCCAGCCATATTTTTCAGCTGCTATTTTAATTTCATTGTCATACGGAGAAATAACACCTCCGTTGATTGAAGAGTACTCCTGTTTTGCTTTACCAGAAAAAGAAGACATATTTAAATACTTGTGTTTAATGTAATGGTACGTAGAGGTCTTCATAAAGTCTTTTAACCAAGCATTTAAACGTTTTCGAAGCAAAGGACTGGATTTACGTATTCCAAAAGCAATTTTTTGTTTTACACTTAACTCTAGTGTCGCATCAATATTCGGGTAGAAACGCTGATTGATTAAAGCCACATTTTTATCAGTTACAGTGTAGTCAATAAATCCTTTGGAAACCATTTCTATTACATCTTCAGGTATAACGTTACCATCAAGCCCTTTTAAAAAAATTGTGTCTCCGAGCTCACTTTGTAAGTTGATTAACCGCTCGTAATAACTTGAGTTTTTCCAAACGTGTATAGTTTTTCTAGATAATTGATCAGGTTCAGTAATTAATTCTTTTTTCCATTGACTTTTTCTTTTCTTTTTCCAATCATCAGGTTTTCTTTGAATAAGAACTTGTGAAGTACGCATAAAAGGTTCTGAAAAATCTATATTCCTTCGTCTTTCATTTGTTATAGTATAATTACACGAAATTAAATCACCTTCCCCTCTGTTTAATTTATCAATTATTTCATCCAGATTTTTAACTACTTGTATTTCTAATTTAACGCCTAAATCTCTTGCGAATTCTTTTAGAATTTCATATTCAAGCCCCATCTTTTGACCTTTATAAATAAAATAACTTGTAGCACTATTCTCAGCAAGTACAATAAGTTTATTTGCTTTAAGAATTTCTTTTAGGTCGCCCTGTGCTTCTAACTGGGCATTTCCTACTACTACATTGTCTTTGTCAGACCTATCTTGACATGATATAAACAATGCCAGTAATAAAAGGAGCACCCAAAATTTTGCAATATGTTTATTGATTGTTTCTTTCAAGTTAAATGTTATGTTCCTAAATATACAAAAAATAATTCATCATTTCTTTAATGTATAACCTGAATTCTTAATTTTAAATGATTTTTTAAAGCTAAATAAAGGTATTAGCTGTTACTTCAATTGATTTTAACTCTATTTATATGTTAGAATTTAATTTTAACATAAAATTGATAACAGCAAATGAAGCAGTGATTATAAAAATAGCTTTAACTTTTTATGTTTAGAAATTTTATTTTTGCTTCTTCCATGAATTTATAAAAGACTGATTCAATTTTAATTTCATGCTTTTTATAAACTATTGTGGCATTATTTAGATTGTTTTCAAAAGAAATGCGTTTTGCCAAACCAGATGCTGCCATATTTAATCCTTCAAGTTTTTTATAACGCAATAGCCATGATTTTTCATGCATCAGTTGTAATAAAAAAATAAATTCTTTTGGATATTTAAATACTTTACCTTGTTCAGAAAAAAGTTGATTTGAGGGTTTTAAAGCATAGTTAAAGAATTCTTTAGTGAAATCATTAAGGCTTTGATGATGGAATTTCTTCCAATTTTTAGCAAGTAAGTGATCCATGTACAAATCAATTGCTATAGTTGCTACTTTTGGTAATTCTTTATAAAGTGTATCGTTTAAAAATTTAAGAACTAAAGGGTTTTTATCTATGAAATCATCAATTTGTCTATGTAAAGTAACTCCTTCTTGGACTATTTTCGGTAAATAAGTATAATCTGCACCTTTCACAAAATCCCCATATAAATTGGCCATCATTAAGTTGTGGTGATTACCAGAAAGGTAAAGATGACCAAGGAAATTCATAGATTAGTCACATTGATGTATCATTAATATATGAATTTTCCTTTGCGATTAAGTATAATGTCATATTTTAAAGCAACTTCAAATCCACCTACACTTGATGTGGCTGGAAGCATACGATTAATGTTTGAATCATAGGATGCTGCTATTGTCAACCCTTGAAATCTATATGAAAAATTAGCAATTATACCTTCTCCATATCTATGGTAAAGTCCAAAAGAAAATATGGTTGGTCTATAAAAATCAGTACGAATAGAAGGATCTTGAAGATAGAAATCAAAGTTAGAACCATAAACAATATTTCTATTTGGTCCTTGAAGCATCACCATAACTTGAGGTGAAATACCAAAAGAACTTAATTTAAATCTATAGTTAGCTCCAGCTTGTGCAGTATATCTTCTAAATAGTGCGTCTTCAATATTGAAATCTAATTGTGGTTGCGTTATATGTTGGACAGCAGCTCCAAAATAAATTTTTCTAGAGTAATCCATTTTATAGGTGTATTGCAATCCAGCACTTACATCAAAATTTGTAGAGGCAGCTGTAGGAGTCTTTTCGCCTGGTATAGATTGATCAAATTCATATCCAATCCATTGACTATCCCAAGTTAAATTACCTGAAGAAAGAGACCTCTGATAAAGCCCTGGTTGAACACCAAGCGAGATAAAGTTGTCCTCATTAAAAAAGAGGTGATAGGCTAAAGGTATGTTTATTTGTGTAACAGAATATTTTCCATCACCACTCATATCATTTAAAAACGAACCACCCACACCTAAATAACCATTTCTTGTACTGGATCTAAATAATTTACCCTCAACAGAGGCTGAAATTGTTTGAAATGGATTTTCTGTAGCAGTAAAGTATTGATATCTAAAGTTTGAGAATAATTGTATATCATTATCATTTGTCCCAACGGAAGCTGGGTTATATTGCATATGATTAAGAAACCACATGCTGAAATTTCTACCTTGTTGTGCATAAGACACAAAGCAAGTACCTATAATACTTAAAGCAAATATTGCTAACTTCATAATTATGTTATTTTACTAATGTAATATTTCCACTTTTTTCTCCACTCTGCCCATCTATGAGGTCATATTCAAGAGTGTATACGAAAACACCTTGGTTCAACTCTTCACCCTCATGGGTTCCATCCCATCCTTCTTCAATGTCAGTGGTGCTAAATACCATTTGTCCATAACGATTAAATATTTTAAAATCAATTGAAGTAATACCAATACCTTTTACCTCTATAAAATCGTTATAACCGTCGTCATTTGGTGAAAAGGCAGAAGGAACATCTACTACGTCTTCGAAATTGACTGTAACTAGAACTGTGTCACGACCTGTACAACCATTAGGCCCCGTAAGGCTTGGGTAATATACAATTGTTTCGTACGGAGTAGCAGTAACCTCTAAGCATGTGTCACAATCTAAATGATCAAATGGATCCCAGAAAAACTCTCCTTGATCTGTGTGGCTAGCATATATTTCTGCAGCTCCACCAATGTCAATTATAGTATCGCCATATCCGTACACATTAGGTGGTTCTAAAACTGAAACCGGGATCGCAATAGAGTCAGAGCCTGCTGAATTACTTACAACTAATGATATGTCATAATTTCCTGTTGTATCAAAACACACTTCAGGAGGATTTTGGTCAAAAGATAACTGAGGATCCCCTCCTTCGAAAGTCCACTCCCAATTTGTAGGGAAATTTAGAGAAGAATCAGTGAAATTAATACAGTCTCCTTCACATATTATCATTGTATCCATTGTGAAATTAGCTACTGGAGTACATTCTGTAACATCAATGATTTGGGTTGTAGTATCAGTACCATTATCCCCTTCAACAATAAGCATTACTTCAAATGAACCTGCGTTTGAAAATGAAATTTCATCAGGATTTTGAGTGTTACTTGTTGCAGGAACGCCACCTTCAAAAGTCCAAGACCAATTTGTTAAATTAGTTCCTGATGATGTGTCAAAAAAGTCTACACTGTCACCTCTGCAAATATTATTAGATGAAGCATTAAAATTAGCTGTTGGGTCATTGTTTGAAGCAAAGAGTCTTAAATTATTTACAGCAAATGAAGGCATTCCATCAGTTCCGTCATTGTTATTTCGCCAATGAAAAGCAAAACGAAGATCTGCTTGGTTTTCTGTAGCAGCAGGTAAAGCTACTGTTTCTTCAGCCCATTCTCCTTCAAGTGTTCCACAAGTAGCGCCAGGAGTTTGTGTCCAAAAGACATTCCAAGTTGTTCCGCCATCTACACTGTATTCAATTTCAGCAAAATCGACACCACTTTCCCCAACTCCTATCCAATCGAAAACAAATTCCAAATCTGTTTCTCCAACAGTGGAAATAGGTTGAGTGTATGCAGCTCTAAGATTTGTTTCCACAAAAACAGAATTACTTCCATCACCTGGGTTGTAGACAGCTCTAGTTTCTATACAAGAGGGTCCTTGACATCCTATAAATAAAGTGTTGTCTCCATTGTTAACTTCAGCACAATCGGGTGGAGCTACTCCACCTTCGGCATCACTAATCTTCCATACGTTTGCATCAGCCTCATTGTTGCCTGTTTGCATTGTAATGTTCCAATCAGCAGAAGAGGTTTCAAAATCATCATCCCAAAGTAAAGTTTGTTGACCAATTGAAACGCTTATAAAAAGCGATGAGAAAAACGCAGCTAAATATTTCATATTATATAGGTATTCTTAAGTTCAAATACTAAACAAGTTCCAAAAATAATGAAAATAATAGATTTATTGAAAAAAATTATTGAAAGATATTCTGTGTTGTTATCGATTATACTTATAATTTTGACATCGAGACAATCACTTTTTTATTATTGATTACGTAATTTTTTTGTTTTAAAACACTGTTTAATTATCGATTTAGTCAATTTAACAGTTTGTTTTTTAGTGAAGTGAGAGTTTTGTTGCTTTGAATTATATTGTTATTATTTAATTGATATACTATGCTAGGTTTAAAACTTCCCACAGACCCAAGATGGGTGAATATTGTTGAAAAAAATATTGAAGAAATATTAACTGATCATGCTTATTGTGAACAGAAAGCTGCTTCGAACGCCATTACAATCATAGTGAAGTTCCCACAATATCCTGATGTGGTTGATGCTATGGCTGAATTAGTGAAGGAAGAAGTCGAGCATTTTCAAATGGTGCATAATGAAATTTTGAAGCGTGGATTAAAGTTAGGGAGAGAACGGAAAGATGATTATATCCACGACCTACTAGGTTTTATTCGTAAAGGAGGCGATGATGAGCAACAATTTGTAGAAAGAATGCTTTTTGGTGCTATGGTAGAAGCTCGTAGTTGTGAACGATTTCGAATTTTATCTGAAGAATTGAGTGATGAAAACCTTAGGAAATTTTATCGTGAATTAATGGAAAGTGAAGCTAGACACTACATGATGTTTCTGAAGTTTGCAAAGAAATATTCTAAAAAAATCGACGTTGACCTACGTTGGAAAGAGTTCTTAGAATTTGAAGCAACGCTAATGAGTAAATATGGTAAACAAGAGTCAATTCATGGATAAAGTTTTTCATGTTACTTTTTGTATTCTTATTTTGATTCCAACACTTTTATTATCTTCATCCCCGAATAATTAAATATACCGTTATGCCAAACATTAATTTCTCGCAAATTTTTAAAAAAAATTGGATTCATTTATTAGCAATTGGTCTGTTTTTAGTCATCACCTTTATTTACTTTCAGCCTCAATTTACAGGTCATCGTTTGAATCAGCATGATATTGAGCAATATCAAGGAATGTCGAATGAAACGAAACACTTTAGAGAAATTCATGATGCAGAGCCACTTTGGACAAACTCGATGTTTGGTGGAATGCCAACCTATCAGGTTTCAACAATTTATGAAGGGAATTTACTCAAAAAAGTAACTAAATTTTTAGGTTTTGGCATGAAGTCTCCAGCTGGAATTTTTATATTATACCTAGTTGGATTTTATATTATGCTGTTATGTATGAGAGTAAATCCAAGGGTCGCTATTTTTGGGGCACTTATATTTGCATTCTCTTCTTACTTTATAATTATATTACAAGCAGGGCATAATACAAAGGCTGCAGCAATAGGGTTAATGGGGCCAGTTATTGGGGCATTTTATATGGCGTATCGCTATAATTTAAAATGGGGAATCTTACTTTCTACTTTGTTTATGGGGCTTCAATTATCCTCAAATCATTTTCAAATCACTTATTACTTAGGGATTGTTTTAGTTGGTTTAGGTGTTGCAGAATTAGTGAGAACATTTAAAAAAGTTCAATGGAAACGATTTTTAACTGCAACAGTAGGAATCCTTCTCGCTTACTTCTTCGCTTTAGGTATAAATTATGGTAATGTTTCATTAACCAATGATTATGCAAAACATACCACTAGAGGAGGAAATGACATTACAATAAATACAGATGGCACGACCAACAAAAGCAAAAGTACAACAGGTTTAGATAAAGATTATATTACGCAGTGGAGTTACGGAATTGGTGAATCAATGACGCTTCTTTCGCCAAATATTAAAGGTGGTTCAAGCTCAGCGATTCAAAATAGTCAATTTGCTGATAAGTTGAGAGACCCTGATATGCGGAGAAATGCAAATGTAATAGGTCAAAATAATGTCTATTGGGGAGCTCAACCTTTTGTCTCTGGACCAGTTTATCTTGGGATTATTGTATTTTTTCTAGCTTTACTAGGAATGGTCTACTTGAAAGGTCCTATGAAATGGGCTTTGGCAGCAGTAACTATTCTTGCGCTAATGCTATCATGGGGTAAAAATTTTATGGGTTTAACAGACTTCTTTTTAGAATACCTTCCAGCATACAACAAATTTAGAGCTGTTACAATTGTACTGGCTGTTGTTGAATTAACAATACCATTGCTTGGTGTATTATTTTTGAATAAATTATTTAAAAAGCGAGAAGAAATAAAAAATAATATTAAACCATTATTTATAGCATCTGGTGGTCTTTTAGGGATTATGATATTGCTAACTTTTACAGGTTTAGGCGATGGTTATTTATCTCCTGAAGAAAAAGATATGGCTTATAATCCAGAAGGTTATATAGAATCTAGAAAAGCTGAATTTAGGCAGCAAATTAGGCAAGAAGATCCAAGAGTTTTGGAACAAAATGGTATTGATATCAATAATAAAGAACAAATCGAAAGTATCATTGAACGACAAGTTCCAACAGTGAATCAAATAGATAAGCAATTCAATGCATTGGTTGATTTTAGAACATCAATTTATCAATCGAGTATGGGAAGGTCGATTTTATTTTTGATTATAGGTATAGTTTTGGTACTTATTTATTTGTACACTACGGTAAGAAAAGAGCTAATTTTAGTTGGGCTTGCTTTATTTACAGTTGGAGACTTAATCAGTGTTGATTTAAATTACTTAAATAACAAAAAGCAAAAGAACAATAGGAATTATGTGCATTGGATTGATGATGAAGATTTTGAATTTCCACTAGCTCCAACTCAAGCCGATAAGCAGATTTTGCAAGCAGAGACAGCAAATAATCCTGAGCTAAAGAAGAAAATTGACAATGTTCAGGTCAAAAAAGAGGGGCGTAGGGGCAATGTAAATGCAAATGCGTTATGGTCCAAAAAGTTTCAGACTTTAAACATGAATACGAATTATCGTGTTTATGAATCTCAGGCTGGATTTTCAAGTTCACGCCCGGCATACTTCCACAAAGCACTTAATGGTTACCACGGCGCGAAGTTAAGACGTATTCAAAACGTTAAAGATTTCCATATAGATAAAGGTAATATGGCGATCTTTAATATGTTCAATGTGAAATATTTTATTAACCAAGGTAAAGCACAGACTAATCCAAATGCATTGGGTAATGGTTGGTTTGTAAAAACTTTAAATGTACAACCAAACCCAAATATGGAGTTGTTGGCATTAGGTGATTTATTTTTGATTGAAAATCTCGATAATTCACTCGAATTATTTGTGAATGGAGAGAAAGTTACAAAAGATACAATCACTGGACAAGAAAAAGTTTTCTTGGTTAAAAATGCTGACACCCTCTTCAAAGGTGTAAATCAAATTACAAGATCAAAAATGAGTTCGGCTTTTGTAAGAGATGTAAATGGAGAAATGAGTTGGATTCCATCAAAAGAGTTGGAAAAAGATACATTAGATAGTTTTGATAAAATTATTGAATTAGAACAAGCTCATTCATTTAATCCGAAAGAAGAAGCAATAGTAAGTAAGGAAGTTGCGGACGATGTTTCTTCACTTCAATATTCTGGTGTAGGAGAAGTAGCGTTTACTTCTTATTTGCCAAATGAGTTGAAATACAAAGTGAAAAGTGACGACAAACAGTTTTTAGTGTTGTCTGAAGTATATTATCCTGATGGTTGGAAAGCCTATTTGGATGGTGAGGAGATTGATATTCATCGCGTGAATTATTTGCTGAGAGGTTTGGAAATTCCAGCAGGAGATCAAGAGTTGGTTTTGAAGTTTGAGGTGGCGAAGTTTGAGACAGTAAATACTGTTGCTTTCATTGGATCTTTAGTTTTGTTCTTATTAATAATAGCTAGTTTTACTCGTGATTTTATTTTAAGAAATAAAGCAACCGTTTCGGATGAAGAATTAGATAATGAGACAGTTGACTAGAATACTTCAACTATCGAATTAATCTAGTGATTATTTATTTAGGATGTGTTCTGTTATTATTTAAAAGTTGATTGATAAATAATTTGTTGCCTTAAATATAAAACTAATAGACAAATAGAGTAGTGAAAATAAAAGATACATTGAATGCAATTGATGTTTTTCAGAAAACAGTTGATTATTGGAATGAAAAGTCTTTTAGTGGGAAAGATGTAAGTGATATACTTGCAACACCATTATTTATTTGGCTTAATAAACTTACGACTAATTATAAATGGGGAAAATATGTTTATTATCCATTTATACAAACAGTAAATAGATTTCCAAATGTGTTGAGAAATACATTTAATTTAAATTCAAATAACAAGTATCCTCAAGCTCATGCAGTTATTATAAGAGGTTTGATTCAAGTTTATAAACAGAATCAAGATGAAAAATTAAAAGCACTAATTTTTAAATTATCTGATGAGATTCTTGAAATGAGAAATAGAGACTACGAATACCTTTGTTGGGGACAGCCTTATAATTGGCCTTCAAAAAGCCTTATGAAAGCTAATGTACCAAGGACAACAGTTACATCACAAGTTGCTTCAGCATTTTTAGATATATTTGAAACTTTTAACGATGATAAATTTCTTACATATGCCGAGGAGTGCTGTGAGTTTTATATAAAATATTTAAACTATTCAGAAGATTCAGATGGAGACATTTGCTTTAGTTACACCACTAAAGATCACTATCATGTGCATAATCCAAGTATGATGGCGGCTGCTGTTTTACAGAGAACATTTTATCATAATGGAAATTCTAGGTATGGAGAAATTAGTGAAAAAGCATCTAATTATACTGCTAAATATCAAAATGATGATGGTTCTTTTTATTACAGAGGTAAACCCGATAATATAAAAGGTATGATTGATAATTATCACACTGGTTTTGTACTTGAATCATATCAGGAACTAAAAAATTACTCGAAAGGAAATTTTAAATATGAGAAAACGCTTCAAAAAGGTATAAAGTTTTATGTTGATAATTTCTTTGATGATGGTAGAAAGCCTAAGTACAGACCAAATAAATTATACCCTATAGATATTCAAGGTTGCGGACAAAGTTTAATTACGTTAACTATGAGTAAGGATAGTGAACACATAAATCAAAAGTTAATTAATGATGTTTATAATTTTACTATAGATAAGTTCTTCAATCAAAATGGGTACTTTTACTATAGATATTATACGAGTTCAAGAGTTGATAAAAATGCTTATATAAGATGGGGAGATTCATGGATGATTAGAGCACTAGGTTTGATGATAAATAAATAATATGTTGAGAAGTATTAGATATATAAAAAATCAGATAGTTATTTCTAGAAAAGTAAATAATCTGAATTTTACGGCTACTGGAATAGATGATGACGGTGATAGATGGATTGAATATGATGGTTTGAGGTTTTATGGTGCACCAACTATAGATAAACTTAAAAAGTACTACAATCTACTTTCAAATAAAACTAAGCAAAAACTTCCTTTTGAGTGTTTTAGAGTTGCCCAAGATATTCAAACTAGATATGTTGAAGGAGGTTTGAAATACGGCGGTCCATTTAAACAAGATTTCTACCAAGTAAAAGAAGGCGATGTTGTTGCCGAAATGGGCGCTTTTATGGGGGTTTATATACTTAAACTTTGTAAACAAGTAGGTAGAAATGGTAAAGTTGTTGCAATTGAGCCTCTTGAAGATAACCTTTATTACTTAAGGAAAAATGTTGAATATAACAATATGGTGCAATGTCAAATTGTACCTAAAGGTGTTTGGAAAGAAAAAACAACAATAAATTTTAATAGAAAAGCGACAGATTCTCAATCAGGAAGTATCGTAATTGGTGAAAGAAATGAGGATCACTCTTTACCAGTTGATACATTAGAGAATATTATGTCTGATTTGAATATTTCTCATTGTGACTTTATGATTGTACAGTTGAATGGTGTGGAAGCAATAGCCTTAGAAGGACTGACTTCATTTAATCCTGAAAATATTGCAATTGCAGCGCGGTATGACATTGAAGAAGAGGATACTGTAATACGGATTAAAAATCACTTGTTGAATAGAGGTTATGACGTTAATATTCATGAAAAAAGATTCATCTATGCAAATGTTACTAAAGATTGATTTATGAATCTATTAAAACTTTTTAGCACTGATTTTTATTATCAAATATATCTACGTCGCATATTTGGAAAAAAGAAAAAAAACTTAGATTTATATGACTTGAGACAAAATCTTGATCAAATAAGTCCTGTTATATTTCTTTCTACAGGTAGGTGCGGAACAAAATGGATTGATACTGTTTTGTCAGAAGATGACACTATTGTTTCGTTGCATCATCCTATACCTGTGATGAGATCTCAAGCAAAATTAGCTTATAGCTTTGAGTTTAATAAAGCTAAAGAGAATGAAAAAGAACTATTGAAAGAATTGTTTTTAGCTGGAAGAGAAGATCTTATTTTACAATCAGAAAAAGTGGGTAAGGAGCTAATTATTACAGATAGTAGAACTACTTTTTTTGCTGAAATAATTTATGAGCTATTTCCAAAAGCAAAATTCGTTCATTTACATAGACATCCTGGTGAAGTTGTAAGATCTGGTCTAAGGCGTAAATGGTATGTATCAAATGATCAATCGGAATTAAACAGAATTACTCCTATTAAAACTAGTGAATTCACGGAAAAATGGTCAGCTTTTGACTTGATTGAAAAAAATGCATGGTTGTGGAAAGAGACAAATGAATGGATTTTAAACTTTTTAAATAAAGTTCCAGAAAGTCAGAAGTTCAATATTTCATTTAATGATTGGAATGAGGAATCATTAAGTGAGCTTTTTTCGTTTTGTGGCGCTCGTATAGATAAATCTCAAATTAATAAAAAACTAAATAAAAAAATTAATAGTCAAAAATCTGTGAGTGTTAGTAAATACAAAGACTGGAACGAAGAGGATAAATCAAAAGTTAAAGAATTTTGCTCTAAAACAGCTGAGTTGTTAGGATATCAACTATGAAGAAAAAAATAGCCATAATTGTAGATAATGAATTAGATCATGACGTTAGAGTCATGAAAGAAATCAACATGTTAACAGCTATTGGGTATGTTGTTTCAGTACTTTGCTTTGGTTTTGATGGTAAGGAATACCTAAGACACAATTTTGATGTTCAAAGAATTTCAATTTCTCGAAAAAAGAAGAATATACTTTTCTTTTTTAATTTATCTATGCCGTTTTACAATAGGTTGTGGAGGAAAGAAGTATATAAATTTTTAAGTTCAAAGGACTTTGATGTTGTTCACACACATGATTTGTACATGTCTAAACCAGTATCAGATGCTATAAAGAAAACTGGCAAAGAGATGCCTTTAATTTTGGACCTTCATGAAAACTATCCAGTTGCTTACTCATCTTACAGTTGGGTCAATGATGGGTTTAGAAAATATCTAACACGTCCTAAAAAATGGTTTAAGCTTGAAGAAGAATATTTAAAATACCCAGATGCTTTAGTTCTGTTAAGTGAGGATTACAAGCGTTTATTAAAAGATAAATTTGAATTCTTAAAGAAAAAGAAAACACTTGTCTTGCCAAATATTCCTGATTTATCTGTTTTTTCTCCTCCAAAAAAAATGGAAGGTTCCAAAAAAACTACATTTCTTTACTTTGGAGCAATTGGAGTGAGAAGAGGATTGTTTGACGTAATGGATGCTTTTATTGATATCCAGAAAAAGCGAGAAGACATAAAACTTTTAATTATAGGTCCTGTGGATAAAAGTGATCGTGATATCTTTAATACTAAATTAAATCAGATCAATAAAGATATGGTAGAATATTTGCCATGGGTTCCGCTAAAGAATTTAAACGACTATATGTCTATTTCAGATGTCGGATTAGCTCCATTTCACAAAAACCCTCAACATGAATCTGGAGTTGCTAATAAGATTTTTCAATATATGTTTGGCAAACTACCATTACTCGTCTCTGATTGTAAACCTCAACAAGATATAATTGAAGAAAATAAAATCGGTTTAGTTTTTCATGATCAAAAAACGTTAGAAGAAAACATCGAAAAATTTGCCAATGAGAAGAATATGAGGTTGGAAATGTCCGAAAAATCATACCAAACACTTGTTGAGAAATATTCTTTAGATCAATATAAAAATAGATTAAAAGAGTTTTACGAAGCGTTATAATGGAGCCAGTTAAAGTACATATCCCCAAAATAGCCGAACCAGAAATAAAATATGTGTTTTCTATTCTCCTTAAAGAAATTTTGGGTTGTAAAATAGATTTTTTAACAGGTGAATCTTCTCATTTCATTATTAGTCAAGGTGAAAAAAGCATAGAAATTAAAAATGTGTTTTTTCAAGATCAATCTATTAAGAATCTATACTCTAAAGATAATATTCCAGACAAAACAAGTACCAACAAAATAGCCGTTAATGGTGTGAGCCTTATTTATGAAACTTTATACGGAGAGCCAAATATTGAGTTGTCAAAAACGAATACAGTCATCCATTTTGATATTATAGCAAGTGCTTTTTTCATGTTGACACGATGGGAGGAGGCAATTAGTGATCAACTTGATCAACTAGGAAGATATAACGCAAAGGATGCACTAAGCGTTAGAAATGGATTCTATTGTCGTCCAATAATTAATGAATATGCTCATATTTTATTGAATATATTTAAATACATGGAGTTCAATATCGCTGAAAAAGAATATAGTTATGAAGCTGTTGTTACTTTTGATATTGACCAAATAAGAAAATGGTTTTCTTTCAAACAGCTGTTAATTTCAATAAAAGACAATCTTATAGAAGGGAAGTTAAATTATTGTTTTAAAGATATAGCGTCCTATTTTCGAGCAAAAAATAAGGTTGATGCAGATCCTTATTGCAATTTTAATTATATTGTTGATTCTCTAAAGAAAAGAGGTATTGAGAATGCTACGTTTTATTTTAAAGCTATAACGAGTGAGTCAAAGTACGATAGAAATAAGTACAGTTTAAGTTCTAAAGAAATACAAGACGCTTTTCAATTAATCAAAACAAGTAATTATAAAATTGGAATTCATCCAGGTTTTTTGACTTATGATAACCCAAACCTTATAGCTAAAGAGGTAAGCGCTTTAGCCGCACATGCATCACAGAAGATAAACAGTGTAAGACAACACTATCTCAAGTTTAAAATCCCAGACACTTGGAGACACCAAAGCTTAAATCAACTTACTGAAGATAGTACAATGATTTATCCACATGAGGTTGGTTTTCGTAACGGTATTTGTCAACCATTTCAGGTATATGATTTTGAAAAAAGAGAATTGATGAATATGAGAGAATTTCCACTTATTTTTATGGAATCTCCTTATTTTTCGAAGCGACAAAAACTAATTTATGATGTAGCCAAAGTGACTGATCAAGTCAAAAAATATGGTGGTGTAAATACAATCTTGTGGCATAATAGTAATCTCGAATACCCAAGAGATAGACAACTGTATAATGAAGCACTGAAAATTATAGCTACTTCTTAAGCTTTAAAACTTTATGAATGACTTTGTTCAACTCTGGAGATATATTTAGTTTATAAAATAGAGGTATGTAAATTAATGCGGTTAAAAAACTGTAGGCAGCAATACTTACAAAACCATTGAAAATCATTAAGTTTTGAAATAAACTTGCAAGAAATAAACCTGTAATTAATACTCCCAAAACAATAAATGTTTTTTTTGAAAATGGATGAATGTTTAATTTGATATATATAAAACCTGTTTTTATTCCATTAAATATTAAAAGAGATATTCCGGTTGCAATAGCAGCTCCTTGAATGCCATACATTTGTAACAAGTATATATTGAGTACGAAGTTTAATAAGGACATTATAAGTAGAAATAATAGATTGTATCTGTACCATTTAGAGTAAATCATGATTAGATTATTAATGCTTGTCATTAAGTCAAATATTTTAGCGATACCAAGGAAAAGTAAAATGGAAACATAAGGAATTAAATCCTCTCCATTTCTCATAATATCAAGAAGATAATAGATGTTAATCCAAATAAATAAGAAAATTAACACGCCAAAAGCAAGGATGTTATTTGAACTTACTTTATATAATTTTTCTAAACTTGATATGTCATCCTTTTCAAAAAACTCTGAGACAATAGGACCTGAAATCTGACTTATAGAGGTCATTGGAATAATCATCAAATTAACAATAAACAAGAATATACTGTAATAACCTACAGAGACTTTGTTTACAATCGTTCCAATCATAAAGATGTCTATTTTATACGCAAGTATGACTCCTAAGTAGTTTAGACCTCCAAATGCCCAAAATTTGAACATGTTTTTTTTCAGTGTTTTGGAAATTTTTATTGATCGCCATCCTTTAACATCAAAACTATTAAGAATATATAAGTAGAATATAATTAGAAATAAGAAAAATAGATATGATGAGACAAGTAAAGGTAAAGCCAAACTATGGTCGATCAAGTTGTAATATGATGCAAGTATAATAAGTATTAGCAGCGTTTTTATACCAATTCTTGATATTATCTCGGGGACAACAATTCGCCTAGCATTTGCAGAATGAAGCTGGAAAACAGAATAATAAATCATTGTGATCGCTAGAAGGTATACATATAATAAGTTTTCACTATCGAGGTCTAAGTTTTGATAAAATACGGTATCGCCAATAATTATAGAAAAAATAAAAATAAGTAAAGACATAACAATTATTGTCACTGATGTTATGATCAGTATTAAGCCTAGAAAACCTTTAGTTCCTTGACTTTTAAAGAAAGGGTAATACTTGTTTATAAGAGAGGTGCTACCTTGTCTCAGTATAGGTCCTAAAATTGTGGCCACTGACAACCAATATTGCAAGCTACCATATAACTCCCATTCTAACGGATAAATATACAGTGTTGCAAAAAATCCTATTAAAACACCTGCATAATTTACAATACTCCCTTTAATACTTTGTCTTTGAACAACTCCCATTTTTTACTTTAATCAAAACAAAATTTGTTTTACCCTAACAATTTTCAACAAACTTTAAATATTTTTCAACTCTTATTTTTTATTAAAATATGCTGTAGCAAACGACTAAGGCAAAGATATGTTTATAATATCGTGTTTATATGTATTTATAAAATTTCTTTTTACCTACTTTTACACCAAAATTAAATAAACATATATAATTTCATATTAAATGAGTGCATTAGGTAACCACATTTTAGTAGAATTCATGCGTTGCGATCCAGACATTATGAACGATGTTTCAGGAATTGAACGCGATATGGTTGAAGCGGCGAGAAAAGCTGGGGCGACAGTAATTAATTCAACCTTTCATCATTTTTCACCTTATGGTGTTTCTGGTGTTGTTGTAATTGAGGAAAGTCATTTGGCTATACATACATGGCCAGAATACGGATATGCTGCTGTAGATCTTTTTACTTGCGGTGAAATGGATGCTTGGATTTCTTTTGATTACTTGAAAGAATGTTTTAAGTCAGAATCATATTCGGCGATAGAAATGAAACGCGGTTCTAAAAATCTATTGACTAGAAATGACTTTGATATTTCTTCCATGCGTCAACGTGCGGATGAGTGGAAAAATCCCGACATGTACACTAGAAATGTGTGGTTTACAGATAAAGATGAAAATCAAGCAGTTTCCCTTAGATATACTGGTGAAGTTTTACATGACGTGCAGTCGGATTTTCAACGTGTACGTATATTAGAATCTCCCAAATACGGTAAAATGTTGACATTGGATGACATGTTCATGACAACTGAAAATGACGAGTTTCATTATCACGAAATGATCGCTCATCCAGCAATGTTTGCGCATAAAAATGTGAAGAATGTGCTTGTTATTGGTGGAGGAGATGGTGGTACGATTAGAGAAGTACTTCGTCATGATTCTGTTGAAAAAGTCACGATGGTTGAAATTGATGGAGAAGTAATTGAAGCGTGTAAAAAACATTTACCTTCAATAGCAGCTGAATTTGACAATCCAAAATTAGAGTTGATTGTTGGCGATGGAATTGAGTTTGCTAAAAAAGCAGCACCTGAATCGTACGATATGATTGTTGTAGATGGTTCCGATCCAGTTGGTCCAGCTGAAGGGTTGTTTTCTGTTAGCTTTTACAATGATTGTTATAAAGCACTTAACTCAAACGGTATTTTAGTGTCACAAGGAGAGTCTCCAAAATTCAATGAAAATGCTTTTGCGGACGTACATAACACAATAAAAGGTCTTTTTGGAGATGGAAATGCTCACGTAGCTTTATTTTATGTCCCAACTTATCCAACAGGAATGTGGAGTTTCCAATTTGGAATAAAAAATGGAGCTATGAGTTTAAGAGATATAGATACTGATAAAGTAGATGCATTTGTTGATGCACAAGGATTAAAATATTATAATTCTGACATTCATCACGCTACGTTGGCTCTACCGAATTTCGTTAAAGATATATTGAAGTAACTGACGCTTATGAGCGAATTTAATCCACATGATGTAGGTGTTGCGAATGGAAATATTTTCGGTTTTCCTGTTACGGAAGAGAATGCAGATATTGTAATTATTCCGATTACCTGGGATGTAACAGCATCTTATGGAAAAGGAACAAGCCGTGGACCAGGACAAATTTTAGAGGCATCAACACAGCTCGATTTTTATCATCCGAAATGGGCAAAGGCTTATGAAACCAAAGTTTTTCAAACACCAATTAATGAAGATGTTTTAAAGTTGAATGATCAGTTTCTATTAGAGGCTAAAAGATATATTGCCCATCTTGAAGAAGGAGGAAAGTTGGAAGGTAATGAAACTTTTCAAGAAACAGTGAATGCAATTAATCAAGCTCAACTTGATTTAAAAAATGCACTAAAAACCCGTGTTGCTGGAATTCTTAAAAGCGGAAAAATCCCAGCTGTTCTAGGAGGTGAACACAGTGCGCCACTCGGTTTATTGGAGGCGCTAGGCGATCAATATACTTCGTTTGGAGTGTTGCAAATCGATGCACATGCCGATTTGAGAGAAGCTTATGAAGGTTTTGAACAGTCACATGCAAGCATCTTTTTTAATGCCCTTAAAATTAAATCAATCGAAAAACTAGTTCAGGTTGGAATAAGAGATATTTCTTCGCCGGAAGTAGAGTTTGTCAATAAAAGTAATGGGAGAGTAAAATCTTTTTACGACTGGGATTTAAAAGCACAACAATTTGAAGGAAAAACTTGGTCGAAGCAGGTAAAAGAAATTATTGAAGAACTACCTCAACGCGTTTATATTTCTTATGATATTGATGCGCTTGATCCATCATTGTGTCCGAATACAGGAACCCCAGTACCTGGAGGATTTAAACTTGAAGAAGTATCATATTTGATAGAGGCTTTAGTTGCATCCGGCAGAGAAATTATAGGTTTTGACCTGTGTGAAGTGGCTAATGGAGACAATGATTGGGATGCAAATGTTGGTGCGAGAGTACTTTGGAGCTTAGTTGTTGCAACAGAAATGACAAGAAGGATATAATTTTTCACTACTTTAGTCGAAGGTTTATTTTTGAAACAGATTTTATGAAAAGAATTTTAAATGTAATTATCTTATTGAGTAGCCTTAGCTTACTTACTTTTTTGATTTTTATATTTATAAATAAGCTTTATCTATTTAACTTTTTTCCATTTATAGTGCTGAGCTTCATGTTTTTACTTTTCGCTGGAGTTGTCAAAACGTTCCTGCTATATAATGAACTGCACAAATTAATTAGATGGGTGGTCGTTTTTCTATGTGTTTTACCTTTAATAGTTCCTTTAGTTGGATTAATTGATTCGTACAACATCGAAAAAAATTGGCCGTTAATGTTCGCAGGTATAATTTTCCAGGTTGGAATTGGTTTGTTATCGGTCATGGGAATGTTTATGATGACAAATCGACCTCATTTTTTCACTAGATGGATGTTTTATATTGCGACAATTATACTTGCAGGTTGGTTTGTAGTAATCCTTCTTAAGCTGCCTAACAGTTTTGTTTACACATACGCATTTGTTCTTGGATCACTTATGACGCTGTTTTACATTTTAGGCATAGTAAATGATGTGATTAGATCAAAAAGATGATTTCGCATTTAGACTTTGAGCTTTTCTTGTTCAAAACTCGTTTTTTCCTAAGCAACATTTGGAGCGACTAACATTGAAATTCTTTTTAATCGAAATATGTGCCAAATCCTGCAATACGTTGTTTCCAATAACTAGATTCGTAAATGTCTACAATTGAAATTCCAACGCTTGTACTTGCGTGAATCATTTGAATACTGTTGTTGTTTGTAGAATATATAATGCCAACATGCGAGATGCCAGAGCCGTTATCAAAAAATACGAAATCTCCAGGTTTTACTTTTTTTCGTTTTACTTTTTTAGCAGCATTATATTGATGAACAGCTCTTCTGTTAAGTGTTTTTTCAAGTTCTGTTTTCATTAGATAAGAAGTAAAACCACTGCAGTCGAATCCGTTAGGTGTATCTCCAGCCCATCGATAAGGTACACCAAGTAACTCTTGTGAACGACTTATGATTTGTTCTCTTTGTCCAGAAATTGATGTTTTAACCTCAGGTCCCTTTTCTTTTAATTCTTCCTTAGTCTCAATTTTTATTTCATCCTTCTGAAAATCTGTTACATCTGGGATGTCATCAAATACATCGTTTAAAATAGCTTTAATTAACTCTGTTTTTTCTTTATCATTAGTTCGTTTTAAGTCTCCTAACCATTGCTGTAAATCACTTTTTAAAACACTCATTTCATAAGCATGAGCTTTTAATAAGTCGTTACCTTCTTTTGATTTCTGCAACATATCAAAAGTCCTTTTGGCTTCAATGATAGAATATTTATGCCGTTTAAACCAACCTTCATTTTGAGCCAATTGAAGTTTTGATAATGCTAGGTAATATTCGGGCAAATATGAAAAGTCATAGGAAGGATCGTCTAGTAATCTTTTGGACTTGCGATATACATTCTTGTAATGCCCCTGATCATAATACATTTCTAATTTATCAAATTCAGGCACTTGACTCAAAATGAAAGAGGTGGTTGAGAAAAAGATAGACAACATTAAAAATATTCCTTTCATATTAAATAAATCTTCTACGAAGAAACGCAATATTTCTACATTAAATTTAAATTTTAAGAAAATACGTTAACAGCAAAATGTTTAAATCTGAAATATTAAAACACTGTAGTTCTTGAATGGGAAAAAATAAGTATATTAAGGGTCGATTGACAAACTGACATTATAACATGACAAAAAGTTGTTTCGTTTAAGTGTGTGTAAATCAGCTGAATGATATGATTAGTGGTGATTTAACTTCTTTTGTTTAACTAGATTGGAGTTAAAAAACTAAATAGAACAATAGTTGTACTATAAGTAAAAAATTTACAAATAAAATTAAAAATACGTAATGAAAGTTTTAGTTATAGGAGGAGGAAATATGGGGTTGACTTACTCCGAAGGAATGGCTGCTTCAGCCCTGCTGAATAGAAGAAAATTGATGATTCACGACTTAAGTGCGGAGACAATTGCTCGATTAAAAGAAAATTTAGCGTTTAATGTTTTTGAAAAACTAGAGGATTGTCTTCCACAAGCAGATATTATTTTCATAGCGGTGAAACCATATCATTCTGAGTCACTATTTGAGAAGATGAAAAGCATGGTGAATGACCAGCAAATTTTTGTATCCCTCATGGCAGGTGTTAAAATAGATTTTATTAAAGAAAGTCTAAATGCAAAGAAAGTAATTAGAACAATGCCAAATTTGCCAGCGAAAGTTGGAAAGGGGGTGACTTCTTTTACAGAATCAGATGATGTTTCACGCGTTGAGTTATTAATGGTTCGAAATTTATTAGACACAACTGGAGAGTCAATTCACGTGGAGACTGAGGAATTTATTGATAAATCAACTGGGATTTCTGGAAGTGGACCTGCATACGTGTTTTACTTTATGCAATCAATGCTTGAAGCTGCAAAAAAAATGGGCTTTTCAGACAATGATTCTAAAGTCCTTGTTAGTGCAACATTTGAGGGCGCAGTGAAGTTGTTTAACGAATCAGACTTATCTCCAGAAACTTGGATGAATAGAGTTGCTTCAAAAGGAGGCACAACTCGTGCAGCTTTGGACTCAATGGAAGATAATAATGTTGAGGAATTAATTAAGGAAGCTGCTTATGCCGCTTTTAACAGAGCCGTTGAGTTAGGGAATGAATCTTAAACTTTAATTTAAACCATAAACAGTGAGTGATTTTAAGAAAAGAATTGTAGTAAAAGTTGGTACAAATGTGATGACCAATAAAAACAATCGCATTGTTGGTCCAATTTTGAAAAACTTAGTGAGACAAATAGCATACTTGTATGAAAGAGACATTATAACCATTTTGGTTTCTTCAGGTTCGGCTATTGCAGGTAAAGAAGTGCTTGGAGATTGTGACGCTAAAGATGCAACTACCAGAAGACAGATCTTTTCATCTGTAGGTCAACCGAGAATGATGCGTCACTATTATTCAATGTTTCACGACTTCGGGATGAGATGTGCACAGATTTTAGCAACGAAACGTGATTTTGCTCCTGGTAAATATCGTGAGAACATGATTAATTGCTATGAAGGATTATTGGCAGAAGGGATCATTCCAATTGCAAATGAAGACGATGCTGTTTCTCTAACAATGTCTATGTTTTCAGACAATGATGAGTTGGCAAGTTTAGTTGCAGAACTGGTTAATGCCGACATGTTAATTATGCTGACTGATATTGATGGACTATTCACAGGTCATCCTGAAGATGATGCTTCTGAACTCCTTCATGATGTTTCTGTAACACAGAATGTAGAGAAATATGTTCAAGAGTCTGAAAAAGGAGAAGGAGAAGGTCGAGGAGGCATGGAGTCCAAATTGAAAATCGCAAAATCTACAGCAAATAAATCTATACCAACATATATTGCGAATGGAAAAGAGGAGGACATTATCATTGACATTTTAAATGGTAAGAAAGTAGGAACTATGTTTAGTAATAACAACAAGAAGTAAGGTTAAATTTTAATATAAAAATACAAACAAACGAAATGGAATTTTTAGAAACAGCCAAAAAAAATAAAGTACTACAATCGATGATGGAGATCATTGATAAACGAAGGGATGAAATTATAGCAGAAAACAAACGGGATTTAGACGCTTTTGAAAGAGATGACCAAGCTCTATATGATCGCTTAGTTGTTGATCAAGAAAAAGTTGACTCGATGATTAAATCGATAAGAGAGGTGAAAGATCAAGATGATCCAGTTGGGAATGAAATTTCTTCTATTACACTCGATACAGGATTGGAAATAATTAATAAAACAGATCCTTTTGGAACAATTATGATTATTTACGAATCTCGTCCAGATGTAACAATTGAAGCGGCCGTTCTTGCATTTAAAGCAAACAATAAAATTTTATTAAAAGGAGGACGTGAAGCTTATCACAGCAATGTGGTCTTGGTGAAATGCTGGCATGAAGCCTTGAAAGAGAATGGACTAGATGAAAGTTGGATTAAAATGTTGGAATTGAATAGAGAACAAACACAAGAATTTCTCAGAAATCCATCTGAAAAACTTGATTTGATTGTTCCAAGAGGTGGTGAAAAACTAATTGAGTTTGTTAAGCATCATGCAAAATGCGCTGTATTGATCAGTGGTAGAGGAAACAACTTCTTATATGTTTCACCAAAGGCAGACTGGGCGAAAACTGTGAAAGTGATTATCAATGCAAAAACGGATAAAATTTCTGGCTGTAATGCGCTTGATAAGGTGTTAATTGATAAAAACATCGATGCTTTCAATTCTAAAGTAGAAGATTTGAATGAAGCACTATCCAAACTGGGCGTTGAAGTATTGGTTGATCAAGAAGTTTCAAAAATACTTTCTGAAAACTCAAAAATACCAAGTGAAGATACATGGAGTGAAGAGTTTCTTGCTATGAAAATAGTTATAGGTGCTATTGACTCACTAGATGATGCTATAGAGCGAATTAATACATATTCAGGAAAACATTCAAGTGTTATAATGACAGAGGATAATGATGAAGCAAAAAAGTTTATGGAGCAAGTAGATAGTGCTGCAGTTTACCAAAATGCTTCAACTCGTTTTACAGACGGAGGTCAAATGGGGGTAGGTGCTGAGCTAGCAATTAGTACAGATAAACTTCACCACAGAGGTCCTTTAGGTTTAAAGCAGCTGGTAACAAATAAATATTACGTGTTTGGCGATGCTCATATTAGAGAGTAGAGTAACTTAAGTATAATAAAAAACGGAGACAAATAAATAAATTACTTGTCTCCGTTTTTTTATTTAGCTAATTGCCGTTATTTTAGTAAATTGACATGACCAATTTCCTCTTTGCGTTCGTCATTTTTATTTGTTTTAAATATTATTTTCCAAACGTATGTTCCCTCTTTGACTACTGTATTTGAACTTACACCGTATGTGCCATCCCAACCCACGTTTGCATCGTTTGATTCAAAAATAACCTCTCCCCAACGATTAAATATAAGTAGTGTATAATTGTAAGGATCAAAACCACTCGTAAATATTGGTTTAAATGACTCATTGAAATCATCATTATCTGGAGTAAATGTGTTTGGAACGTAGAAAATTAAATCTTCAAGAATGTTAATTACTGTATACGCAGTATCACTACACCCATCTTCATTTGTTGCAATTAATTGCACTTCAAAAGTATCTCTGACATCTGGATATGTATTGGTAGGATTTATATCTGAACTAGAGTTGCCGTCACCAAACTCCCATTCATAAGTTACTGCTCCAGAGGAACCATTTTCAAAATCTACCTCAGTGTTTATCGTTGTAACTTCATCTGGACTATATGTAAATGCAGCGTTAGGATAACCTGAAACACACACATAATCATTTACTGTTGTTGAAGAAGTACACCCATTCCCAGATGTAACTTCTAATGAGACATCAAAGCATCCTTCATTATTAAATGTATGAGTAACTTCATCACAACCAGTTGCTGTTGATCCATCCCCGAAATTCCAAGTACAATCAGTCCCTGGGTTATCAAAAGTATTTGTGAAAGTAACAGTTACTGGTACACAACCATTGTTGTTATTCGCTTCAAAACTAACAATTGGTATAGGTTCGACAGTAACATTAACTTGATCAGTTCCTTCACAACCTTCATTAGTAGTTCCTGTTACTGTATATGTTTGAGTAGAGTTTGGACTAAATGAATTCCCGTTTATTATACCGTTGTCCCAAGTGTAATTGTCGGCTCCAGAACCTGTGAGTGTCACTATCTCACCCTCACAGATTAATATGTCATTTCCAGCATTAACATCAGGGTTTGGGTGAACAGTGACAGAGACTTGATCTGTTGAAATGCAATCAGCTAAATCTGCGGTAACAGTATAATTGGTTGTACCAACTACTTGATTAAATGGTACACCATCATTGACACCATTATTCCAGCTAATATTTGCACCATCTGGATTATCTGCAGTTAACGTTAAATCTTCGCCTTCACAAAGCTCTTGATCAGTACCTGCGTTAACAGTAGGAGAGTTAGGATCTGTTAAGTTTATAGATGAATTATCTACTGTTGTACAACCATTTAATGTTACAATGAAATCAGAATAAGTTCCTGCAAATAGGTTGTCAATTAATATATCACCTGAAGCATCAGATGTCATATTATTTGGGCCAACAGGATTACCTCCATCAGAATAAGTTACTTCATAAACAGTGTTTGGTTCTAGACCAATTAAAGTTACAGTGCCATCAGAAACGGCACATTCAGTTGGATCTGTGGAAGATAGTGTAAATGTTGGAGTGATATTTATTGTAACATCGAAAGTTTGTTCATCAAAACAGTTAGGAGTCGTGCCAGTTTCATCATAAATATACAATGTTGTTGTTCCTGATGTGGTAATATTATCACCAGCATTATATTGTGTTCCTCCTCCGTTTGGAGCATCATAATAAACCTCATTTCCAGTTAAATCATTACCTGTAATTGTAGGGAGTGTATAACTGTCACACTCAACTTGATCAGCGATAGCGTTGATACTTGGTGTAATGTTAATAATAACATCAAAAGCTTCTTCATCGAAACAATTGGGCGAAGTAGTTGTTTCATCGTAGGTATAGAGTGTTGTAGATGTAGTAATGTTGTCACCAGTATTATATTGAGTACCACCTCCATCTGGAGCATCATAATAAGCTTCGTTACCAGTTAAATTTGCACCAGTAATTGTAGGAAGCGTATAAGAATCACAAACTTCTTGATCAGCTATGGGATCAATGATTGGAGTGTTATTAATTATAATATCAAATGTTTGTTGGTTGTAACAATTAGGAATCGTACCAGTCTCATCATAAATATATAAAGTGGTAGAAGTAGTAATAATGTCACCAGCATTATATTGTGTTCCACCTCCATTTGTTGCGTCATAATAAGCTTCATTTCCTGTTAAATCTGTACCAGTAATTGTAGGAAGCGTATAAGAATCGCAAACTTCTTGATTAGCTATAGGATTAATAACAGGAGAGAAATTTATAGTTACGTCAAATGTTTCTTCATCGAAACAATTAGGAGTCGTCCCTGTTTCATCATAAATATAAAGCGTTGTTGTACCAAGCGCTGTTATATTGTCACTAGCGTTGTATTGTGTTCCACCTCCGTTTGTTGCATCATAATAAGTTTCATTACCTGTTAAGTCTGAACCTGTAATTACTGGAAGTGTATAAACACCACATTCTTCTTGATCAGCTAATGGGGCAATGTCTGGAGAAACATTAATTGTAACATTAAATGTTTCTTCATTGAAACAGTTAGGGACAGTCCCTGTTTCATCATAAATGTAAAGTTGAGTGGTTCCAACGGCTGTAATAATATCACCAGGATTGTACTGTGTACCTCCACCATTTGTAGCGTCGTAATAAGCTTCATTCCCCGTTAAATTAGTACCAGTTATTGCAGGTAAGGTATAGTTTTCACATTTAGTTTGGTCAGCTAATGGATCAATAATTGGTTCGGGATTAATAGTAATATCAAAAGTTTCAGTATCAAAACATACTGGATCTGGAGTAGTGTAAGTGATTGTGAATGTGCCATTTGCTGAAGATAAGTCAATAAGTCCAGAGTTTGGGTCTATCGTTAATCCAGCTGGAGCTGAAGTGAATGTGCCCCCTGGTGTTCCAGTTATGTTTGCAGATGGATCAAGTTGCGTTTCACAATAAGTAGCATCCGCGTAAGTAAAACTTGCATCTTCAATACCTACAAAAGTACCAGAAATTGATTCTGGACAACCATTGTTGTCGACAATATCAAATGAATAATTATCTCCATCTACAAGACCTGAGACAACAACAGTTCCACCATCTGTTACTGAAGTTGTTGAAAGTGAAGCGGAAGCAGGTTGTAAATTTGAAATTGTAAAGTTACTACCATCATATTCAGGATATCCTCCTTCTATTGTAACAGTTGCAGTACCAGCTTGACAGTCTTCTAAAATATTTGTGGTTATCTGATTCAAATATGTAGCAGTAGTCATTTGGTCTAAAGCTAAGTCATAACAGTCTGTTTGGTAGGTTGAAGCACTAACTGATCCTAGCGTCATTGGAACTATGTAGAACTCATCACCAGCACCAATGCCAAGAGAAATTAAAAAAGGATCTAAATCCCCACCGTTATTTAATAAAGAAATATCATTGGCACTAATAAAACCAGCTAAACAAGGATCGTTATTTGGGTCGATTCCAACTCCTCCAGGGCTTGGAGGGCAAGTGTAGAAAAAATATGCTAATCCAGGATCATTTCCAGGTGCAATAGGAGGAATATTAAAATCGTTATTCGTGTTAACATCTAGTACATCTCCATCACATAAAATAAAATTATTTGATGCATTACCAGTTAAATTAGATGTTACAGTGCCTGCTTCATCTGGTGGAGTGTATGGCGGTAGGTTAACACTTAGAGATTGTGAGCAAGCTGGGTCTGCTGAAAAATAAACTTCGAAATCACAGTTCCCCCCTGTTAAATTACCTAAAGGGCCAGTATGTGTATAATTTATACTCCCAGGATTGGCAAATGGAGCAGAAGCTATTATAGTTTGATTTCCATCACAATCTTCAAAGATTAAATCGCCTGAAGCTGGTGGAGTAGTAAATTCGACAAGTCCATCAGTCTCCCATGTTTGAGAACAATTGTCTAAAAATGTATTTACTTCAAAATTTGTAATTAAACAACCACTGCAGTCTATTACTTCAATTGTAGTTTGATCTTGGGCATCGCACGGTGTGGTTCCAATATCGTAATCAATTGTATGTGTCCCTACACCTGCAGCTGCTGGATCAAACATACCTGTGGCACTTACTCCAGGTCCAGACCACGTTCCTCCGTTGTCGACTGCTGTTAATTGGAATGGAGCATCATCATCACAAACAGTATTAACAGTTGTTATTGTTGGGTCAGGAGGACCTGTTTGAGCACTATTCAAACCATTTCCTAATTCCAATGTGAAATCAGTTTGACCGTCGCTATAATCTTCAACTAAAATCATTACTACATCACCAGCATTTACAGGTGGAGCAGCAATCTGAGCATTGCAACCATTAATTGTATTGCCAAATTCGGCACAACCTTCACAGGGATTAACGAAATTGCAACCAATTTCTGTAGCTGGACTTAAACTAGCACAAGGATCAGCTTGACCAGTTATATCAAAAACTGCAACATCAAGACATTGCCCTCCTGCTAAATTGTTTCCTTGAATTAATAAATCTAAATCTCCACCTTGTGTAATGTATAATATGATATAAGCATAATTTGGAGCTACTTGACCGTTAAGAAAAGCTAAACAAGATGAAGGGTTAGCAGAAGCTTGATTAAAACCAAATGGACCAGCCACACCTGGTTGACAAATTGAAATGTCAGTGTTACATCCAGTTCCGCCTGGAGGTGGGGGATTAGTATTACAAGCATCATAATCAGCTTGACAAATTGCATCCCAAGTATTATTACAACAGTATGTATCATTAGTAATCACTGTTTGATAACAAGGATCTGTACTCGGGTATGGAGCTACAGCGGTACATTGACCATATAAATCCATTTGAAATAATAAAATAAAAGATAACGCTATAAATAAATTGAAAAATTTCATATCTAGTAGTTTCTTAAGTAGTTTTCTAAATACTCGATATAGTTGTTAGCTTCTTCAGGGTAATTTTCAATCCAATTTATAATTAACTCATTGAAAGTTGAATGCTCTTGAATTGGTCTTTTTGGGTAGTTAGGAGCAAGTTCTGTTCTTGAATCCTCAATTAATGGTAAAATTTCATTAATGACATCATCAGAATTGTCTTCTAAACTGAATAAGTTTTTATGTAATGCAGATAAATGTTTAGCTCTTTGCTCTGAAGTTGATGTGTCTTGAGAGAATGATGCTAAAGAGATTAAAAAGAAAATAGTTGATATAAAAAAAAGTTTAAAATATAAGTTTAGTTTCATAATAGTAGCAATTTCATAGTTTAACACTATAAATTAACGTTAATTATTTGAATTAGTTGCTGATAAGTTGTATGTTTTAATTAAGAATAGTGTTTTTTAATGTTAATAAGTTGATTGAATTTAACAGATTGTACTTTAAAATAAAAGTTCTATTTCAAAAGGTATTCTATTTATAAAAGAGAGGACTGTAGTTTAAAACAGTTCTCTCTTATTTTTTTAGTGATCACAATTAACCCTATTTAAACCTGTATCCATAAGTCAAACGCACATAATAATACATTTGACGATATCGAAAATCGTTGAATCGAATACTTTTATTATCAAAAGACGAGGTTAGCATTAAAAACCAATTATCCACATTGTACCCGCCTTGAACCTTTAAATCATATCTTGGTGCAAGTCCTAAAAATCCACGATTATTTCCCTCATAATTATAGATTTTTGCTTGAATTACACCTCCAAGTCCAGCCAACACACCATATTGCCAACCATTTATATTGTTTACATGAGCCCATCCAGGCACTGCTCCAAAGTCAAATGCACTAATATTATTCGACCTAAAAAGAGCTTGCTCATTATCAAAATAGGAGTGAGGCATGATTCCATTTGAAGCTGTGATTCCGTGTGAGTTAATTGAATATTTTATGTAGAAACTATTGGCTTTTTCAGAATAACGTCCAACGATTCCTAAGGCTGGCTTTATTTTAAAACTTTTATTATTAAAACGATACCCATTAATGCTCATAGAAAGTGACTGAAGTTGGCTGTTTGTTAGGACGTTTTTAGAACTTGAAGGTAATTCATTAGATATTTTGTCAGTATCTTTTAATCCAAAACCGTTATATCCATGTAAGTCTATTGTAAAAAACCATTTCTTCACTCCAAACTTTACTCCTAAATCAAGATAGTTAGTCTCGCCGTAATCTGAAGTGTTTCTAGCATATCCAGGTAATTTAAAGTTAATATTTAAGGCAAACCATTTGTAAGCAACACCTATTCCCATGATCGGGTTCAAGTTGGCGCGATATTTTAATTTATCAACCTGACCAAAGTTTCCTTTTAATTGAAAAGGAGCTGCGTTATAACCAATAGAAGAATGGACTACTAATTTGTTTTTAAATATTTTATATGGTAAAGAATCATTCTGTCCAGCAACAGAAAAAGCAATAATTAGTGCTACCTTTGTTATAAAATATTTTACCATTAGTGGCAAATTTACGTTTAACTGAATTAATCGCTTCAAATTTAACACAACTTTATATTTTTGTGCCTCATTTGAAAGACTCAAGTGAACTTTAAAATTGTACGTATATTTGAATAATGAAAAAAATCTATAAATTTTTACTCAATAAATTACCTCGTCCTCTTTTGATTAGGTTAAGCTATGTTTTTCGTCTTTTTGCACCACTTTTATATAAAGGAAACAAAGTTGAATGTCCAGTATGTGAAAAATCATTCAGTAAATTTTTGTCTTATGGATCAAATGTAGCTCATAGAGAAAATGTGCTCTGTCCTTATGATCTCACATTAGAGAGGCATCGATTAATGTGGCTTTATTTAAAAAATGAAACAGATTTTTTCACTGTCAAAAAAGACTTGCTACATATAGCCCCTGAGCAATGCTTTCATAAAACTTTTAAAAATCAAAAGAACTTAAACTATCTAACTGGTGATTTGGTTTCACCAATTGCCGATTTACATTTTGACTTGCATCAGATTCCTCTAGAGGATAATAAGTTTGATGTTGTGTTTTGCAACCATGTACTTGAACATGTAGATGACGCTATGCAATGTATGAAAGAATTGAACCGCGTAATGAAATCTGGTGGTTGGGGGATTTTTCAAGTTCCTCAGGACTTTAGTAGAGACAAAACATACGAAGACTCTTCAATAACTTCGCCTGAAGAACGAGAAAAACATTTCTGGCAAAAAGACCACGTTCGCCTTTTTGGAAAAGATTACCCTGATTGGTTGAGAAATGCTGGTTTTATTGTTGATGAGTATATTCCATCAGAAAATTATTCTAAAGATGAAATTGAAAGGTTTAGATTGATGAAAAAAGAAATCTTGTATATTGCTCGAAAACCTTAAGTTGTTTTTTAATATCATGAAGCAATTACTAATTATACTACTTTTTACATTCTTTCTATTTACAAGCTGTAATCGAAATGAAAAGTCAACTTCATTAAGCGAGTTTCAACCACTCGATTCAGTTGTTTTTGATCAAGATTTAAAAAAAGTGGGTGAGCGTTTGTTTTTTGATAAACAACTTTCAGTCGATAATACAGTGTCTTGTGCTTCATGCCATATCCCTGCTTTAGCATTTACTGATGGTATAAAATTAAGTCAAGGGATACATCAACGTTTAGCAAAAAGAAACTCGCCAACGTTAACTGGTGTTGTTCATCAAGATAAGTTTATGTGGGATGGAGGAGTAGAAACCCTAGAAATGCAAGCGTTAGTTCCACTTCAGGATACAAATGAAATGGGGAGCAGGGTAAGCGAATTAATTCTAACGCTTGAAAAAGATAGGTGGTATGATAGTATGTCTAAGCGTTTGTATAATCACTCTTTTAATGCATATACATTGACGCGAGCTCTAGGACACTTTCAACGAAGCTTATATAAAGAAAATAGTGTTTTTGACGACTGGAAGAATCATGATAAGAATGTAAGTGAAAGCATTAAACGAGGTTTTACACTTTTTAATGAAGAATTAAATTGTGCAGCTTGCCATAGTGGCAGAAATTTTACGAATAATAAATTAGAAAATAATGGACTATACAGCGATTATCCAGATTTAGGACGCTATATTATCTCAGGAGACTCTAATGATATTGGAAAGTTTAAAGTACCCACATTAAGAAACATTGAAATCACAGCTCCATATATGCACGATGGCTCTTTAGAGACTTTGGAAAAAGTGATTGATCACTATCAAAAAGGTGGTGAGAACCACATCAATAAAAGTGATTTAATTCAACCTTTTAAATTGTCAAAAGCTGAAAAAACAGATTTGATTAACTTCCTTAAATCTCTTACTGATAAAGATCTAAAAAGTCATTGGGAGAAGGTTTTTAACTAAGAGTTATTTTTTTTGGGTTATCTAAACCCTTGTTTTTAAATTACTCTAGAAGTAGGTGAGACCTATGGTAAATACAATTAATTAATAATTTTTTCGTTTTGAATATGTAACCGATTGACAAATCGTCGTTATATGAGTGAGAATAGTTGTCTGCAAGCAATTTTCTCTTTTAAACCCCAATAAACCCAAAACTATGAATAGAGTGAACCCCATTTATCATCATTCCGAGAAAAAACTTGATCAAGAGTTGGAGTGGATAATTCTCGCTAAAAGTGATCCAAAACATTTTGCTCCCTTGTATGAAAAATACCATGAGCAAATCTTCCGTTACGTAAATCAACGTATGGATGACCAAGACTTGGCATTTGACGTAACTTCTCAAGTTTTTTTTAAAGCGCTAAAAAATCTTCACAAATTTGAATACAGAGGAGTTCCACTGGGCTCTTGGTTGTATAGAATTGCTAAAAGCGAATTAAATCAAGCGTTTAGAGACCGTAAGGCTAAAAGAACTATAAATGTTGAGAAAACACATATAGCAACTTTTATGGAGGTTTTCCATGAAGAAGAAAATAAGCAAAACAAGCAAAGATTGTTTAAAGCCTTAGATTCTTTAAAAGATGCAGACTTGCAATTAATTGAAATGAGATATTTTGAAGATCGACCTTATAAAGAAATGGGAGAGATTCTTGAAATAACTGAAAATAATGCTAAAGTTAAAACCTTTAGAGCACTCGAAAAACTGAAAATTTATTTTAATAAAAATGTACGGTAATGAATAACCGAAAGATAATATACGAACCTGGGCATATTTCCTCTGATGAAATTAAAAGCCGACAAGATTTTGGAGCTGTAATATCAAATCTTAAGAAACCTCCCTCCCCATATTGGAAGCTAACTGGCTTCTGGGGAGCGATTGGAACTTCAATTATTGCTCTTTTACTCTATAACAACTATTTTTTAAAATCTGAAAAAGAAAATAATGCCTATGATAACAAGATTACTTTAACAACTAACTCAACTAATAATAACTTACCTTCTGATACAAAATGTCTTAACCCTATTAGTGAGGAAAACGATATTGAATTTGAAACATTTTCAGTTATTCCTTCTCAAGGGTTGAAAATTGTTTTAGATGATGGAACCAAAATTAATGTTCCAAAAGGTGCTTTTGTAACTAAAACAGATGAACCTATTGAGATCAGCGTACGGCTATTTAAAACTAAAACAGATGCTTTTTTAGCAGGAGTGCCAATGGATTATGAAGACAAAGCATTTGAATCTGCTGGTATGATAGAATTACGTGGAACTCAAAATGGAAAAACTGTTGAGATTAAACCTGAAAAGTCAATTCAAGTAAGCTTAGCACTCTATAAGGATCCTACAACATTCAATTTTTACAAGTTAGATGACAAAACGGGTAGGTGGAGTAATTATGAAGCGAATTTTGATGGCGATTTTAATCAAGAAAATGTAGAAGCGAAAATATCTTCCCTTGAGCAAAAAATAATGCAAACTAATACTCAAATCAAAGAGTTGAAAGTAGAAAAAACAGCTATCAAATCTCCTGTTAAAAATGATTATCACTTACCGTCATTAAGTAATAGAGTGTTTAGTCTTCACTATGATTCATACGAATTTCCTGAACTCAAAGAGTTAGGTAGTGTTAATTTCGAAGCGCTTCCAAATCAATCCAACTATCAAAAGGTTGTACAAAATGTATGGTCAAAATTTGAGCTGGAATCAATTAACGAAAATGATTACCGTGTTATATTCTCAAACAGAAGAGGTGATAAAGAAACATTAATTGTTCGACCAGTCTTGAAGGAAGGGGAGGCTGATTTTGATAAATCGCTCGCGAAGTACAATAAAGAAGTTGAAGCTAGTACAGTTGAAAAAGAGAACCTACAAATTGAAATTGAAAAGTTGGAAGCTAAAAATCAAGAACGAATCTCACGAATAGATAACCTTAAGAGTTTAATAGCTGAAAAACATAAAGTGCAGAACAATAATTCAGTTAAAAAGGAAAAAGCTCAAGTGGATATTCACAACGAAATAGTTGAAGCTTCTGCAAATTTTAAAACTAATTCGTGGGGAGTATTTAACGCAGATAAACCTGTGAAGTATCCATCAGCTGTTGATTCGAAAGTGAATTTTATCTTAGCAGGCAATAGTTTTCAAGCAAGTGAAATTTATGTTTTTGACTTAAAAAAAGACGTTAGATACAACTATGGTAAAGGCAGACATAATTTGGAAGAACTTGGAATGAACAACAGTGAAACTGTTTTTATAGTAATTGACAGTGACAATCGAATGGGATATTTTAAAGCAAATGACAAGTCTGATTTTATTAAACAAAATAATCGAGAATTGACGATTATTAAGCCTTCTCAGATAAATGTAAATTACTTTAAAGCTTTACTAGATGAGAACCGTGTACGCGCTTAGTGTTCTATGTTTTTTTAATTTTCTATCATTTTGTCAGATCGATCAAGTTAGAATTGAAAAAGAGTATAGTGAGATGGATTTTGCACCCCAAATTGCGGGGTATTTTAACGGTGAAATCCCTGTTAACAAAATTTGTGATGTACGCGGGATATTCACAAATCGAGGAATCAAAGTAATTGTTTTTGATTTAGAATTGAATGATATAGATCGAAATGAACCCATTCATATTGTTGGAAATCAAATACCAGACAGTATATGCTCTGATTTACTATCTGCTAGAATTGAGCATGTGTTGCATTTCACAAACATAAAAGCAATAGATTTAGATGGTAGCATGAAGCATCTTTCACCTATGAAATTGACTGTTGTATTTGAAGAAGAAGACTAATTGATTAATTATGTGAAAGGGTTTTATTAAATTTACATTCCTAAAAAAGTTAGGATTGGAAATTATTTAAAAAACCTCAATGAAACTCTTTTATTCACTTTTAGTTTTATCTATTTACTTTAGTGCAAACGCTCAGGTTGATATCCTTGTAGAAAACTTTGATAACTCAGGTCTCCCGTCAGGCTGGACGAGAGTTGATAATGATAACAATACACCCGCAGAAGACGTCAATGAGTACACTAAAGCATGGATTTATAAAGAAGACCCAATCAATGCTGGTAATGGTACTTTCTCTAGTACTTCTTACTTTGATCCAATTGATCGTGCTGATCGTTGGTTGATTACTCCCCAAGTTACGCTGGGAAGCTCTGGCAACTATATTTCCTGGAAAGGTTTATCTCACGATGCTTCATTTCCTGATTCATATAAAGTAATGATTTCAACTACCTCCAATGATATTAGCGACTTTACCGATACGTTAGTTGTCATTAGTAATGAATTACCCGAATGGACAGACAGATTGATGGATCTGGAGGAGTATGCTGATGAGACAATTTACCTAGCTTTTGTTAACACTACATTTGATGGGTTTAAACTCTACCTAGACAGTGTGTATGTTCGAGAACAGGACCCACTTTCTATTGAAGAATATGAAGCAAAATCAAATGACACAAAGGTTTTTCCAAACCCTACAACAGATAAGTTAAATATCTCGGGTGATCATATTTCAGAAATTGAAATTCATTCTGTTACAGGTAATGTTATTTATAAAAGTGAGGAGAATTTCACCAATAACATTTCAATGGCAAAATATCCAGAAGGAGTGTATTTTGTATCGATAGTTTTGGATGATGGAAGAATTGAAAGACATAAAATTGTCAAACAATAACTACTCTTATTTCGTTTTTTGAGCTTCTCTTTTACCTTCTTTTTTCAATTGCATAAGTACTGAGAAAGCAGCATCTATATAGTCAGAATGAACAACTACAGTAAATTCATTTGAAGTGGAAACTACCTCAACGATATTTATACCTTCCCAAGCCAAATGTTTTAAAATATAATAATAGATGCCAGAAATTTCAGTGTTTACTGAAGGCAATTTAATAGTGATTGATGCGAGATCTTTTGTATGAGATTTCATTTTCTCACCTTGAAATATTTTTTCCACAAGATTTGAAACAGAAACACTTGTAATAATAGTTGATTCACCAACTCCGTGGCAAAAAGTATAAAAAGGATCTTGTTCTTCGTTCAAACTTTTCATCATATCAGCTTGACGCAAGGTAAGAGTAGGCGAGTTCTCAAAAGTGAAATCTTCCAAATCACTCCTAACAAGGAAGTCCCCTAAAGTTCCCATGAAATTTTTAATCTTTAGGTTTATGCGGTGATAGTATCCTGGAGACATCCTTTTAATAGACATAATTACTGCACCTTCCTTAACTTCTTTTTTAAGTAAGTCTTCGATTTCGGGCTTTATTTTTCGAGCTAAAGCCGATACATTAATTAAGTTTTCAGTAAGTGATTCTCTTAGAAACGGTGATCTATTAATGATCTCTTCTGTTGCTTTACCTATAGATGACATATAATTATATTTTTTTCATAGAATGTTGTAAAATTAACTAAATCTTTGTATTAATCAACACTTTACCTAAATTTTGAGCAAAAAAAAACACTTCCTTTTTAGAAGTGCTTTTTCTATATGTGTTTACTAATGTTTTTTAGTCACGTATCAATTTAAATCCAGGGTATTTTTGTGGGTTGTAAACAAATTTACTGTCTTCAACTTCTTTGTTCTTTTCAAATTTATTAACGGAGTATGTCATTGTACTTCCATCCTTTGTTTTCATAATAGCTTTTTGAAGTTCACTATTATTAACTTGAATGTAGAGTATAATTGTATGATAAGAAACTTCTTCTGGGTCAGTTGGGTATAAATTAATGACATGCACTTTTTTACCGTTTAACGTTTCCTCTTTAGTGTACTTACTTTTGAATCCAGTTTCCCAAATAGTCATTAATTTTTTTGGGTTGATACTTTCTTCATCATCTTCATCAGCATTGCTTTGATAAGTCACTTTTTCTTCTTTGACAACAGTCCAGTTTTTTTGTCCATTAGAAATTAAAATATTATCTCCAAGCGTTGCAAAATATTTATCTCCTTTTACATAACCATGTCCAGTTTGTTTTGAATCTTCACCAGTTGTTGGATTATTGACATTCATTTCAAATTCGAGATAAAAAGAATTAAGTTCTTTTATTTCCTTTGACATATTGTCCAAAATGGACTTTGATTTATCATCAGTCTGAGCGAATAAAGAACTTGTGATTAAACCTATTGCAATAATTAAATACTTCATTGTTTTCTATTTTGATTTTAGTTTTGCAGAAACTGTGCCAAAGATACTAAATAAGTCCTTTCGATGAAAGATATTCGTCAAGTGCTGCTTCATCTGGTATTACAACCTCTCTAGCTTTACTTCCTTTAAAAGGTCCGATAATATTGTGCGCTTCTAATTGGTCTACAATTCGACCTGCGCGATTGTATCCAAGTTTCAACTTTCGTTGTAATAAACTCGCTGATCCTTGTTGGTGAATAACTATAATTCGAGCAGCTTCAACAAAATTTTCATCTAATTCGTCTAAGTCATCAGAAGCATTCTCTCCTCCATCATTTTCGTTTGTGTATTCAGGCAATAGCAAGGCATCAGGATATGCACGTTGATTTCCAATAAAGTCACATATTTCTTCAACTTCTGGTGTATCAACAAATCCACACTGTAGTCGAATCATATCATTTCCAGTTGAGATTAACATATCACCTTTACCAATTAATTGGTCTGCTCCCGAGGCATCAAGAATCGTTCGTGAATCAATTTTAGAAAGTACTCTGAATGCTATTCTCGCTGGGAAGTTAGCTTTGATCATACCTGTAATTACGTTTACTGAAGGACGTTGAGTGGCAACAATCAAATGGATACCGATTGCTCTAGCCAATTGTGCAAGGCGAGCGATAGGATGCTCAACTTCTTTTCCTGCAGTCATTATTAAATCTGAGAACTCATCAATTAAAACCACAATGTAAGGCATGTAACGATGACCTTTTTCAGGGTTGAGTTTCCTAGCAATAAACTTTGTATTATATTCTTTAATGTTCCTAACATGCGCCATCTTTAACAAGTCATAACGCTCATCCATTTCAATGCATAGTGAATTTAATGTATTGACAACTTTTGATGTATCTGTAATAATAGGCTCTTCTTCTCCAGGAAGTTTTGCCAAAAAATGACGTTCAATTTTGTTGTAAAGTGTAAGTTCTACCTTTTTTGGGTCAATGAGTACAAATTTGATTTGTGCAGGGTGCTTTTTATATAAAAGTGAAACTAATATTGCATTCAGCCCGACAGATTTTCCTTGCCCTGTTGCTCCAGCTACCAATAAGTGGGGCATTTTTGTCAGGTCGAAAATAAACGTTTCGTTAGTGATTGTTTTACCAAGTACAATCGGTAGTTCTGCGTCAGAATTTTGAAATTTTTCAGATGCAATAAGTGAACGCATACTCACTATTTCGGGATTGCTATTAGGAACTTCAATACCAATTGTTCCTTTTCCGGGAATAGGTGCTATAATTCTAATTCCTAAAGCAGCTAAACTCAATGCAATATCATCTTCTAAGTTTTTAATCTTAGAAATCCTTACTCCAGGAGCAGGCACTATTTCATAGAGTGTAACAGTAGGACCTATAGTTGCTTTGATTTTAGAAATTTCAATTTTGTAGTGAGATAAAGTTTCTACAATTTTATTTTTGTTTCCTTCTAGTTCTTCTTTATTAACTCCACCCTTCGTAGATTCAAATTTTTGAAGTAGATCAATAGGAGGGAGCGTGTAACTAGCTAAATCAAGTTTTGGATCATAAGCACCAAATTCCTCAAGTTTTTTCTTTAAATCTGATTCAGATAACTCTTTTTCTTCAGGAGCTACTTCTACAGAAAATTCGTTTTCGTCGTCTTCTTCATCATTATTTTCTGAATTTTTAGTGTCATGAATTTCAAGTGTAGATTCATTATCCTCATCACTCTCTTCAGAATCGTCCTCTTTATCTTTCTCTTCAGAAAAATTAACTTCGAGTGGATCCTCTTCTTCATTAATTTCCTCATCATCAATTGTATTTACAATTTTAATATCTGCTACGGACATCGAATTAGAATTTTCTTTCTCATCGCTTTCTTCTGGGGTGCGAGAAAGTAAATTATTGATGATGGACTTAAAATCAGGGTTGAAGAATATTACAACTGATACGAAAAGTAGAACAAGAACAAGTAAAAAAGCTCCAAAACTTCCAAAAGTAATGGTTAACCATTCGTTTGTATTAAAACCAAAAGTTCCACCTAAATAGTTAACTTTACCAGAGAATAATCCGAAAAAAACTGAAAACCATACGATTGCTACAATCCCTAAAAGTAAAGATTTTCTCAGAGGATATAATCGAATATTCAGAAGCAACCTTGTTCCAATGATGAAAAACAATAAGCTAAAAGCAAAAGAAGCAATTCCAAACCATTTATAAATGAAGAAATGTGAAATCCAAGCTCCAAATTTCCCTAACCAATTTGAAACAGAAACTCCCTCTTCATTAAACATAAAGTTAAAAAAGCTAGTGTTTATAATTAAGTCTTGATCTGCTTTCCAAGTAAACAAATAGGATGTAAAAGCTATAAATAAGTAAATAGAAAAAAGTAAAAACAAAACTCCAGATATAGATTTTGCTTTTCGCTTATCGACTTTAGAATACAAATTTGAAAGTTTAGAGCCACCTTTTTTGGTAGTCTTACTTTTTCCATCTGATTTAACTTTCTTTTCTTTTAAGACGTTTCCTTTTGCCATGTTTACTCAACGCTAATTATTCTACGAATATAGCGAATGATTAAATGTTAGTTTAAAAGAATACAAAAGGGTTTCCACAGTGTAATGTTAGTTCTTCATTAATTCCATGAATTCATCAAGTGTCATTATTTCATGATCGCTGGGAATTCCGAATAAATCTTTAGAAATTTTACGCTCTTCAAAGGTTATTAATTCATAGGATACCCAAAGTCCACTGGAAAAAACAGAGTATCTCGCAGGTAACCCTGGGATGCCTTCTACTGCATCTGTATACTCTGGTGAAATGTTAGGTAAGTGATTCATAACCATAGTTGTATCTTGATCGTTTAAAGTAACTTTTATCTTTTTTGTTTTCTGTCCTGCAATTTTTTCCGTTCCCATTTTAGATTTGAAACTATACTTGTCATCTCTTTTTACTGTGTCAGGGATGGTTTGAATTGCAACTTTTTTATATTCCAAATCCATTAAGATGTATGCGCGGTTTTTAGGTATATGTTTAATATAAATCTGTTTTCCTATTGGTGTAAAGCTTTCTATCCGAACTAAAGAATCTTTTGCATAAACAATTTGATAGTTGACGCTATCTGATTTATCAGGATTACTTAAATCAGAAGAAACAGAATAAACAAGCTTCCCTTCAAAAGGAGCTGTGCTCTCTTTTTGAATTCGACAACTAAAAATTAAAATTGAAACTAAAATCAAAGGAAATATTATTCGCATATTTTTTCTTTAAATGAATTTTAATAAAAACGGTTTTAAATAAAATACGTTACGAAATTAAGAGATATTTTCTTTAAAGCATATTTCTTTGCTTTAAAAGAGCTACAATGGTTAGGCTTTTATTGTTTGACCTAGTTATTTCTATTTCTTATGAAAAATATTTACTGTCTAAATTATTAGTAGCATCTATTTGATTAATTTCGTGCAAAATCTGAATAAAAACGATATGGCAGACGAAAAACCATTGATTTTAATAACGAATGACGATGGAATTCAGGCGAAGGGTCTTCGTAGTTTGATTGAAGCAGTAGCGCCTTTCGGAGATATTGTTGTCGTTGCACCCGACAAACCTCAATCCGGAATGGGGCATGCAATTACAGTTAATAATATCTTAAGGATAGATAAATCTACTTTATACCCAGATTTAAAAGCTTTTACTTGTACGGGAACACCTGTAGATTGCGTTAAATTAGCAATTTCTCAAATTTTACATAGAAAACCTGATGTGCTAGTTTCTGGAGTAAATCATGGTGAAAACAGTGCTTCCAATGTACTTTACTCAGGTACAATGTCAGCTGCAGTTGAAGGAGCGATGGAGGATATACCTTCTATTGGTTTTTCGTTACTCGATTTTGATGCAGATGCAGATTTCGAAGGCTCTAAATGGGTAATAGAAAAAGTAATTAAAAGAGTGCTTAATAATGAATTCCCCAAAAGTATTTGTCTTAATGTAAACATCCCTCAACTTCCAAAGTCAGAAATTCAAGGGTTTAAAATTTGTAGGCAAGCAAAGGCTTATTGGAAAGATAGTTTTGATAAGCGTCAAGATCAGTTTGGTAAATCTTATTATTGGTTAAAAGGTGAATTTAATCGTGAAGACAGAAGTGAAGATACTGATATTTGGGCATTAGATCATGGTTATGTTAGCATTGTTCCTACACAATTTGATTTAACAGCTTATCATGATATAAGTGAAATTAATAAATGGGGATTTTAATTTTTAATAAACGATAAAATGAGTTTTTCTGATAAGTTTGAGAAAAAATTTGACAAAACGACTGTGGGTGTAGCTTTTGGCATAATCCTACCTATTATTGCCTTTTTCCTTTTTTGGCAGGTTAAATATGGAGACAAAGATGCGGAGCAATTGTATTACTATATGACTTACAGCAGTGCAAACAGGAATGACCTTCTGATTTTTCCATTATTGCCAAATTTAGTACTTTTTTATTTTACAAATTTTCAATGGCGTTGGGATAAATTAACTGTTGGACTAGTAGCAACTACTATTGCTTTAACTGTTCCTGTTGTAATTTCATTGGTGTGGTAAAAAAACTTTATGTCATAGCAGGTGAAGCTTCGGGGGATTTGCATGCAGCAAATATGATGAAGGTGATAAAAGCAAAAGAGAATAATATCGATTTTCGTTTTTGGGGCGGTGACTACATGACAAAAGTTGCGGGGAAACCAGTAAAACATATCCGTGATCTAGCTTTTATGGGATTCATTGAAGTTATTGCTAATTTAAAAACCATACTTTGGAATATTAAGTTCTGTAAAGCTGACATCTTAGCTTATAAACCAGATGCGATCATTCTTATTGATTACCCTGGTTTCAACCTTAGAATTGCAAAGTGGGCAAAAGAACAAAACATTAAAGTAATTTATTACATCTCTCCACAAGTTTGGGCTTGGAAACAAAAAAGGGTACATACAATAAAAAAGGTTGTAGATAAAATGTTTGTAATACTTCCTTTTGAGAAAGGTTTTTACGCAAAATTTGGAATGGAAGTCGAGTTTATTGGACATCCGCTGTTAGATGCGATAGACCAATACCAAGCTAAAGTTGAAACCGAAGATTTAAGGTCTAAACACAATTTAGATAGCAGAGAAATTATTGCTTTATTGCCCGGAAGTAGAAAGCAAGAGGTGAATACAAAGCTTCCAATTATGCTCAATAGTTTGAGAGAGTTCAACGATTATCAGTTTGTAGTTGCAGGAGCTCCAGCATTGGATCCAGCATTTTATAAACCTTATATGGAGAAATATGATAATGTTAGAATCATTCACAACTCCACTTATGATTTACTTTCTTTAGCCACTGCTGCATTGGTTACTTCAGGTACTGCTACTCTTGAGACTGCTTTATTCCGTGTACCCCAAGTGGTATGTTACAAAGGATCATCAATTTCTTACCAAATTGCTAAAAGACTAGTTAAGATAGAGTATATTAGTTTAGTCAACTTGATTTTGAATAAAGAAGCTGTTAAAGAACTCATTCAAGCAGAGTGTACAGCAAAAAATATAAAAAAAGAACTGCTAAAAGTTCTTCCAGAAGGTGAGAGGTATCAACAACTGAACAAAGATTATGATGACTTAATACAAATTTTAGGTAAGGGTGGTGCAAGTGAAAAAGTGGCAATGGGAATATTGGAGTTTTTGGAAAGTGAATAAACATAAAAAAACACCCTCCAATCAAAAGATTGAAGGGTAGTATTTTGTTTTAAAGTTACTCAGCTAATTAACTTAACATAGCCTTTTCTTCATCTTCAGAGATAGGTTTTCTAAAGACTACCTTACCGTCAAAGAAGTCAACAATTACATTTTGAGATGTATCAATCTTTTGCGCTAGCATTTCTTTAGATAACTCGTTAAGAATACTCTTTTGAATGACTCTTTTTACTGGTCGTGCTCCAAAATGAGGATCAAATCCAGCTTCTGCTATCCATTCTAAAACATCGTCTTTTATAATAAGATTGATGTTGTTTGTTTTTAACTGCTCTCTAAGATTACTCAATTGTATTTCAACAATTTGTTTTGTGTCCTCTTTTGTTAATGGCGTAAAGAGAATCTGTTCGTCAATTCTGTTTAAGAACTCAGGACGAATTTCTTTCTTTAAAAACTCAAGCAGTTCAAATTGTGTTTTCTCTTTTATATTTTGAAATTCAGCTTCTTTTGCATTCGAGAAGTTTTCTTGAATTATAGCTGAACCCATATTGGTTGTCATGATGATGATCGTGTTCTTAAAGTTAACTAAACGACCTTTGTTATCAGTTAGACGACCGTCATCAAGTACTTGTAGCAAGATGTTAAATACATCTGGATGTGCCTTTTCAATTTCATCGAGTAATACAATTGAGTACGGGCGACGTCTAACAGCTTCGGTCAATTGCCCACCTTCGTCATAGCCAATGTATCCAGGAGGAGCTCCAACTAATCTGCTCACACTATGTTTTTCTTGATATTCACTCATGTCTATACGCGTCATAGCGTTTTCATCATTGAATAAATATTCAGCTAGTGTTTTTGCTAGTTCTGTTTTACCAACACCAGTTGTACCCATAAATAGGAAAGAACCAATTGGACGATCTGGGTTTTGTAAACCTGCACGATTCCTTCTGACGGCATCAGATACTGCACCGATAGCTTCTTCTTGTCCGACAACACGCTTACGCAATTCATCTTCAAGTCGAAGTAGCTTTGCTCTGTCGCTTTCAAGCATTTTAGAAACAGGAATTCCTGTCCATTTCGAAACAACATCAGCAATTTCTTCTCTGTCGACTTCTTCTTTTATCATTTTAGATTTAGACTGAAGTTCAGCAAGTTCCTTTTTACCTTCTTCAACAGCAGACTCTAGTTCCTTGAGTTTTCCGTAACGCAACTCAGCTACCTTTCCGTAGTCGCCAGCTCGTTCAGCTTGTTCAGCTTTAAGTTTGACTTGTTCAATTTCCTCTTTAGAGCCCTGAACTTTATCAATTAGATCTTTTTCAGCTTTCCATTTACCCATGAACTCATCGCGCTTTTCATTTAGGTTTGCAAGTTCAGCATTCAGATTTGCTAATTTCTTTTTATCACCTTCGCGTTTTATTGCTTCACGTTCAATTTCAATTTGCATTATTCGACGCTCAATTTCATCCAGTTCTTCAGGCTTAGAATTGATTTCCATACGCAACTTTGAAGCTGCTTCATCGATGAGGTCAATTGCTTTATCGGGTAGTTGTCTATCAGTGATGTATCGCTGAGATAATTCTACTGCTGAAATTATAGCATCATCTTTTATCAAAACCTTGTGATGGTTTTCATATTTCTCTTTAATCCCTCTTAAGATTGAAATAGCATCCTCTGTACTTGGTTCGTCTATGAGGACAGTTTGAAATCGTCTTACAAGAGCTTTATCTTTTTCAAAATACTTTTGGTATTCGTCTAAGGTTGTAGCTCCTACTGCTCTAAGTTCTCCACGAGCCAGCGCCGGTTTTAGGATGTTTGCAGCATCCATTGCACCTTCACCACCTCCACCTGCACCAACTAGTGTATGAATCTCATCTATAAAAAGTATAATTTCACCATCTGATTTTATTACTTCGTTAATAACAGCCTTTAAACGTTCCTCGAATTCACCCTTATATTTTGCACCAGCAACAAGCGCACCCATATCTAAAGCATAAACGACTTTTGATTTTAAATTTTCTGGCACATCTTCAGATACGATTCTTTGAGCTATTCCCTCTGCGATTGCTGTTTTACCAACTCCGGCTTCACCTATCATAATAGGGTTGTTTTTTGTTCTTCGCGTCAATATTTGAAGAACACGACGAATTTCTTCATCACGACCAATGATTGGGTCCAGTTTACCCGTTTTAGCCATTTCATTTAAATTGTTGGCGAATTTATCCAACGATTTGTAGGTTCCGTCTTTTCCTTGAGAATCGACAGACTCACCATCTCTTAATTTCATAATTGCATTTTTAAGGTTAGATTTATTAAAGTTATTGTCCTTCATCAATCGCGCAACTTGATCGTTGGCATCGAGAAGGGAGTAGAGTAGAATCTCAAGTGACAAAAATTCGTCCTTGAAATTTTTCATTTCATTCATCCCGTAATTAAACACACGTTGAAGTGTATTGCTTAGATAAGGTTGACTTCCACCTTCCACTTTTGGATAAGATTTTATTATGCTTTCCAAGGCTTGGGTAAATGTTTCTAAGTTGCTATTTAACTCTTTAAAGATAAATGGAATGACACTATCATCTACTTGGACCATACCTCTTAAGATATGACCTGTTTCAATCGCTTGCTGACCGTTTTCGAGCGCCAATTTCTGACCTTCATTCACCGCCATCTGCGTTTTAGTTGTCCATTTATTTATATCCATTATTATTTATTTTTTGAATCAATTCAGTCAAAAACCCCACCAATTATAATTTAACCAAAAACCAGTGACAATATGGCATGTAGAGAGGTTTTATATTGCCAGAATGGCGTAGCTTAATAAATTTAATATTCGTTTTCTATAATGGTTGATATAAACAGCATAAAGTAGATCGAATAAAGCACCGTACGGGCGTATTGCAATACGCCCGTACGGTGCTTTATTCACCTGTAAAAATATATACTACAGTTATTTCGAACAACGGTCAGAGATTTTTGACTTGATTAAAATTAGAAATATCGTTTAAGGAGTTTTTGTATTTTTCTAATTACTTCAAAATTAAAATAATATAATTTTTATTAATTGTTAGGTTTATTAAAAGTACAGTTGTATATTTGTACTTTATTTTTAATTTATATTATTATGCCACAAGGAACAGTTAAGTTTTTTAACTCAGAAAAAGGATTCGGGTTTATAGTACCAGAAGGATCAGGAAACGATGTATTCGTACACGCTAACGGTTTGATCGATGAAGTTCGTGAAGACGATAAAGTAGAATACGAAGTAGAACAAGGAAGAAAAGGATTAAACGCCGTAAACGTAAAAGTACTCGGTTAGTATAAATTTATTTTGGAGTTCAAAAAAGCCACTCATCTCGGATGAGTGGCTTTTTTACTTTTAATCGGTTGATAATAAAATGAATGATGAAATTTTCCAACGTTACTTGATATTTTCTCGTAATTCTGTTAGAAAGTTAATTTAAATTCAAACTATGATTCTCTTTGTTTCCTTTTTGATTTTTGTAATGGTTTTTTCGGTTGTTATAAATCGTGTTGAAAAGCGAAACTTGGAGAGCATTCAAATGAAAGAAGACAAAGAAGGCTTTCAAAATTAAAACCTTCTCACTTTTAACGACTTATTAATTCTAATTAATCGTTTAATAATCACCTTTGAATCTTTGTCTTCAGTATAATAATCTATTACTTCTTTCCAAGTTTCAATTGATTTGTCATTCGCATTTGAAGGAAGATATCCATGACCTTTATATGACCCATTTTCAATGAGTATTAGACTAATTTCATTTCTGTCACGACCTTTATCGACAATAAAAAAACTATCCATATTAAAATCCATTTCTTGGAGTAGTTGATTTACACGCTTGTTGTATTCAAATGGTGCTTCTTGACCAATACAAGCGCCTTTACATTGCTTAATATGATATTGAAAACAAGCATTTTTTGTAGGGTAAAGTCCCATTAGCTTCTTGCAAAGTTGATGTTTTTCTGAGTTGTTTTCTAAATACTGATTCGCTTCCAGTTTTGTTGAAAATGTTGTATGAGGATCAATTGATTTGTTTTTTACACGATCTATAAACAAGTTTAGGTACCCTTTTCCATCTTCAAAAGAATATAATCCAAAAGGATACTTATCTTTTCTGAGAGCTCTGTTGTAGCGGGGCTTTTGTTTTTTTATTAGCATAGACTCAATAAGTAAAGCAATCATTTCAGAACCTGTAAGTTCAAACTCTACTCTTACAATTTCCTCTCGCATTTGAATTCCTTTTTTGGATGTGTTATTTTTTAAATGCTGCATAACACGATTGCGAATGTTTTTACTTTTTCCTATGTAAATAAGGCTGTTTTCAGAATTGTAAAACTTATACACACCAGTTTTGTGTGGGAGATTCTCAATTGTATTAATATCCAAACCAGGGTGTAATGATTTTGGTTGGATATCTTTTTGAATGAATGATTCAAGCCCTTGAGGGTTAATTTGGAATAACATGTGAAATAATTTCACCGTTGCTAAAGCATCACCAGCTGCTCTATGCCGATTCTCTACTTCAATGTTTAATGCATTTGCGAGTTTTCCTAAACTGTATGACGCTTGACCAGGAATCAAATACCTAGAACTTCTAACTGTGCAAAGGTGTTCTTTTCTAAAATCAAACCCTAAGGAACGGTATTCTGAACGTAAAACATTGTAATCAAAACCGATGTTATGAGCAACAAACACAGAGTCTCCTACAAACTCAATAATGTCTTTAGCTACTTCGTAAAAAAGAGGAGCGTCTCTAACCATTTCGTCATTAATTCCTGTTAGACGTGTTATAAACGCAGGAATGCTACACTCAGGATTTATTAGCGTTGAGAATTCATCGATAATTTCTTCTCCATTAGTTAAATAAATAGCGATTTCAGTAATTTTGGTTGATTTTGTACTTCCTCCTGTTGTTTCTAGATCTGTGACAGCGTATAACATTTATCAAAAGTACTACAAGAAAACCTAGTTATTCATATCATATATTGATAAAGTGTCAGCAAAATCAATTTTCTTAGTTTTGCTGACACTTTAATAAGGTTGTTTTTTGTGCAGTTATTTTATAACAATAGGCTTAGTATGATTTTCACCATTCTGAATGATTGATAAAATGTAGCTACCAGATTCAATTGTTGTAAATATAGTTTCTAATCCATTTACATTTATTTTTTCAAAGACTTTACGACCGTCAAGAGAATGAATATTTATATCATAGTTCCCTTTAAAGTCAATGGTTATTTTGCCGCTTGAAGGGTTAGGATAAACATTGGCGGAGATAATTTTATGTTTTTCATTTCTCAAAGTCTCTTCATAGTTTTCGCAAACAAAGTTTTCTTGATCATTATAAAAGGACTGTGCATCTGTTGCAGCAGTTAATAAATTGTTTACGTTTTGCAGGTTGTCATCACCATCACCAACAACAAAAGCATAATCTAAGCAGAGTTCTTCTCCAGCATTTAGAGATTGATTGGTAGTCATAAAAATTTTTCTTTCTCCAGGTATGCTTCCTTCATCCACTTCGCTCCATTCACCAGCATTATTTGGATTTCCAGAATATAAATATTTTGTGATAGTTGTTCCTCCATATCCATTTCCTCCTTCAGTAAATTGCATAGCATCCTTCCAGCAACCTTTCATATTAAAATAATAATCGTCAACGAAGTTGGGCTCCCACATTTGAGTTGGGTTACTATAGTTTCCAAAATAACCGAATACATTCATCGATTGATTTAAATTTACAACACCAACTGCTGGTGGGTTATTACCATATTCGTTGTCGTTATTAGTCGCATTATAAGCATACATAACGCTAGAAGTTGTGTCGCATCCTGCAAAATCATCTTGAGAATCACCAATATCTGGATCAACAAAACAAGCAACTTTAAATTCAGGAAAGTCTTTCGTACTTCGATTAATGACTTTGATGTTGACGAACGTAGTATTGTTTAAAAAATCAGTTGACTTATATTGATAGAACATGAAGTGACATTCAATTCCCAATGGAGACCCTGCAGATTGATGAACATCAGCTTTGTCATTTAGGATCATATACGTAGCAAAGTCCCCTCGAATCTTTGGATAGTCACCCATTTTTGGATCATAAACACCATTGTCATTTACATCTACAAATGGTGCTAAATAGTAGTCCAAACCAATATTTACTTCACCATGAGCTGGCCAATCAGCAATTGAGGAAGGCGTCGTATAACCAGGTGTTGAATAATTCGAAATATGATCATCAATTTCACTTTTTGAAACTTGATGAATTAGTTTTGAAGGATTCATCCCATTTGGAAGCACTGCTGCACCATTTGTTGTTAAGGCTCCAGGAAATAAGTCGTCACCCAAACCATACTGTTGACCAGCTAGTTGATAGTCATTAATTGTGTCTCCAGCTAAAAACCAAAATGAGTTCGCATAAATTAAATGATTTCCACTATTTTTTGGATATTCATATCCCGAATTTGATTGTGCAGCATCGTTAAAAAAAACGCCTCCATTATTTACACTAGCATCAATATTATTTCCGTTTACTGATGCTGTTGAGTACTGAGCTTCAGTAACCGTTTGAAGCCCCATGAAAATTGCGATTGTAAAATAAATTTTTTTCATAACTAGGGTCTACTGAAAAAGTAAAATCAGATACTTAAAATACTGGTATACATTGTAT
>JBBEBO010000002.1:0-9037 GCA_040882265.1 Brumimicrobium sp.
ATAATGAAAAACATTCCAATTTGTGACAAAAGTCACCTTTAAAACCTTGGTATAGTATTATCTTTGTGACATGTTTAAGAAAGGTAATAAACTCTACAGTATTTTTAAAGGTAAATGCCCTATTTGCCATGAGGGCAAGGTGTTTACCCATAAAAACGTGTTCCATCCATCGAAGTTTGACAAAATGGAAGAACGTTGTAATGCATGTGGTCACAAATATGAAATAGAGACTGGCTTTTTCTATGGAGCAATGTATGTAGCCTATGCGCTTACCGTGGCAATTTCTGTAGCTACATTTGTTCTTACCTATTTAATTTACAACGATACACCATATTGGGTTTACATTATCAATATCCTTTTGGTTTTGATTGTCTTAGCACCAGTTACCTTTAGAGCTGGAAGATTAATATGGATGAATATGTTTAGTCGTTATAACCCCGAAGCTTTAAAAAACGAAGAACATGAGTAATTTCAATGAAATAATTAAAGGAGAAAAACCTGTTTTAGTTGATTTTCATGCAACATGGTGTGGCCCCTGTCAAACGATGTCACCTATAATTGACGATATCAAAAACGAATATGGTGATAAAATTCGCGTAATAAAAGTGGATGTTGACAAAAACAACGCTGCATCAGCAAAATACAAAGTGCGTGGTGTGCCTACTTTCTTGCTTTTTAAGAAAGGAGAAATTGTTTGGCGTTCAGCTGGTGTTCATTCAAGAGCTGATTTAAAAAAACAAATCGATAGCGTCCTCTGATTCTAAAAAATATAGGGTCTGGAAAAAACGCACCGTACGGGCGTATTGCAATATGCCCGTATGGTGCATTTTCATGCCTAATAACAAGCAAAACTCAGCTTGTCATTCATTTCACAACTAGCTTTAGGATGAAAAATTTGTTTAGTTTTGTTTTATGGATGAGCGCTTGGGTAAAGCTTATAAATTATGCAGTAAAAAAGTAATTGACGATCTTTTTAAAAATGGTCATCAAATAAAGCAATATCCTTTTATTTTGCAATTTGATTACGCTCTGCTTCCAACTAAAAAGAAGTTTCAGATAGTGACATCAGTTCCAAAAAGAATACACAAAAAAGCTGTTCAACGTAATCGCATAAAACGTTTGATGAGAGAGGTTATTAGAAAAAAGAAACACCTCATAGAAGAAAATTTCTCATCAGATGAAAAACAATTAGCACTATTTTTGATTTATACAGGTAAAAAAGAAGAAAGTTATTCTTTGTTATTAAATAAAATAGAAGTATTATTCGAGCGTTTAATGAATGCAGAAGAAAAATCGAATTAGAATTTTAGAATTAAAAAGGATGAAAAATATAAAGTATCTATTGTTATTAATTTTTTTCAGTTTACAACTAAACAGTACCGCTCAAAGTAACGGATTTGAAGTCATAAAAAACTTAGAGTTGATAGATTTAATTTACATGAATCTTGATAAGTATTACGTTGACGAACCAAAAACGGGTGAGATTTCAAAAGTAGCCATTGATGCGATGCTTCACGAACTCGATCCGTATACTGTTTTTTACCATGAGTCAAACATAGAGGATTATAGAATGATGACCACAGGACAATATGGTGGAATTGGAGCTCTGATTCGCAAAGTTGATGATTATGTGATAATAGCTGAACCGTATGAAAATATGCCAGCACATCAAGCGGGGTTAAAAGCTGGTGACAAAATTATTTCGATTGATGATCGTTCGATGAAAGGAAAATCCAATGATGAGGTTTCAACTGCATTAAAAGGGACAAAAGGTTCATCAATAACTATAAAATATGATCGTCCTGGAGAGGGAGAACAAGAAGCTAAAGTAACTAGAGATGAAATAAAGCTACCTGATGTTCCATATTCCGGAATGGTTGATGATGGCATTGGTTATATTAAGTTGAATTCCTTTACACAAACTGCTTCAAAAAGTGTGAAAGAGTCGTACGAAAAATTAGCAAGTGAAGGCATGGAAAAAGTAATTCTCGACTTAAGAGGAAACGGTGGAGGATTACTTATCGAAGCAGTAGATATAGTGAACTTTTTCGTTCCTAAAGACCAAGTTGTAGTAAAGACTAAAGGAAGAATTCTAGATGAAAACAGAACGTATAAAACGCGTAACAAACCTATCGACTTAGATATTCCAGTTGTAGTATTGGTAGATGAAACTTCGGCTTCGGCTTCAGAAATCGTATCTGGTTCACTTCAAGATTTAGATCGTGGTGTTGTTGTTGGAAGAACAACTTATGGTAAGGGGTTAGTTCAACGTACAATTGATTTAAAATACGGATCAAAAATGAAATTAACCATTGCTAAATACCATACCCCCTCTGGAAGATGCGTACAAAAACTTGATTATTACCACAAGAATGATGGTGAAGTTGACGAAGTTCCAGATTCACTAATTAAGATTTATAAAACCAAAAACGGTAGAGAGGTAATAGATGGAAGAGGGATTGAACCTGATATAAAAACAAAAGGTGAAAAGTTGGGAAGATTAACAGCAAAATTAATGAGTGAAAACATTGTTTTTGACTATGTAACTAATTATGAAAAAAATAACCCAAGCATATCCCCTGCAGATGAGTTTACGTTATCTGATAAAGAATATGGAGCGTTTAAAGACTTTGCTTTATCTAAAAACTTTGAATACACTACAGCATCTGAAGAACAAATGAAAAAACTGTTAACTACTGCTGAACAAGAAGGTTATGACAGTGATATAGTAAAAGAATACGAAGCTTTATATGAAAAAGTGAAAGCCTCAAAAGAGAAAGATTTAGACCTTTTTAAAAAACAAATCAAAGAATTAATACAAAATGAAATTGTTTCACGTTATTACTTTCAAGAAGGAAGAGTTGTAAATGCTTTTTTAACCGATGAGGCTTTAGAAGCTGCAATTAAGGTTTTGAAAGATGAAAAGCGCTACTCTGAAATCTTAAAACTATAGAAGCTTATAAAATAAAATGTTCGACAAACTACTTGGACTTCCTGCTCATAAATACCTTCAGGTATTAGGTGTGCTTATTTTAGCAGTTGGATTACCCCTTAACAAAGTAGTGATGTCAATCGGTACAATCTGGCTCGCTTCAAATTTAATTTTAAATGCAGATTTTAAATCTTACTGGCTAAATTGGAAAAAAAGCTTCGTTTTTTGGTTAATAGTTGCCATTTTCATATTACATATAGCTGGTTTATTTTACAGTTCAGATATTGGCTATGCTTTAAGAGATATACGAACTAAGCTGCCATTTTTTGTTGTACCTGTTGCACTTATAGGATTCCCAATTTCAAAAAAAGAAGTTCACCTTGTACTTAAAGGGTTCTTGATTTCGTTATTTATAACATCCTTGATAAATTGGCTAAACCTATATGTCTCAAACTCTAATGCTGAATATATCAGCTTCAGAGATGTTTCACTTTTTGGTTCACATATCAGGTATGGATTGTTGATTGTTATGGGAACATTGGTCTCGTTTTACTTATTAACTCAACGTCCCAAACTATTTTATTTGTGGGTCCCTTTAATTATTTGGTTTGTCTATTACACTATGATTGGTCAAGTGTTTGGAGGGTATGTCGCTTTTCTTTTCTGCTTAATTGGTGTAGCCATTTACTACATTTCACTTGTTAAAAACACGCTCATAAAAATCTCTCTTAATCTATCAATATTGGCTATTATCTTGGTTAGTTCTTTTTGTACTGCAAATTACTTTTCTGAGAATGAAAAAATTGAAGTTTTTGGCGACCTGCCAGAACAAACTTTACAGGGAAACCCATATTATCACGACACTACATTTTTATGGTTTGAAAATGGGAATCATGTTTTATCATATATTTCAGAAAAAGAATTATCAACTCAATGGAACAAAAGATCAACTATAAATTATGATTCATTAGACCATTCTGGTCATGAAGTTAAGTCGACCTTAATTCGTTATTTATCCTCAAAAGGGCTAACAAAAGACTCTGTTGGTATGGAAGGGTTAAACTCAAAAGATATTTCAAAAGTTGAGCAAGGCATTACAAATATAAACAGTAATTCAAAATCTCCATTTAAAAGAATTGAAAGTTTAAAAAATCAAATTCGCAATTATTCACAGGGAGGAGATCCAGACGGTAATTCACTTCTGCAGCGATTTGAACACTGGAAAACTGCAGTTTATATTATTAAAAATAACTGGTTGTTTGGTGTAGGTTCAGGTGATGTTCAGAACGCTTTTAATGAAGCTTACTCGGAAACAAACACTAAGTTAAACCCTGACTATTGGAATAGAGCACACAATCAATTTCTAACTTTTTGGGTAACATTTGGAATACTTGGTTTTACTGTTTTCATCTTTTTCTGGTTGTATTTTTTTATTGATTTTTACAAAAAGAAAAATTTTTTAGGACTATGCTTTACGTTGGTAGCAATTGCATCTTTCTTACCTGAAGACACATTGGAAACTCAACAAGGAGTGACTTTTATTGCACTTTTCATTAGTCTATCGATTTTATTAAAAAATAATAAAGTCACGAACACTGAATCACAACTTCAAGAATAGAAATATAGTTTTCAATTTGTTCTCACGTCATGGAATAACTATATTAGAGCATAATTTCAAATAAAATTCATAAAATTACTTACAATGGCTACGGTATTCGAGACAAGGTTAATAGGCAATATTGGAAAAGACGCATCTGTTAAAGCGATGGACAGAGGAGTTGTCGCAATAAATTTTCCAGTTGCACACAACAAAAATTGGAGGGATAAAAAAACTGGAGAATCACGAACAAAAACAACATGGGTGAACTGCACAATATGGAAAAAAGAAGGCGCAAATATGCGAATTCTGGATTTTCTTAAAAGTGGCGCACTTGTTGAGTTAACTGGAACTCCTTTTGCTAAAGCCTACCCACAAGAAGATGGGAATATAAAAACAGAAATTCGATTAAATATTTCAAAAACAAATATTTTAAGACCTAGTAAGAGCTCTACTTCAGATCAAGAAAATGACAATTATGATGATGACGACGAAAACAACTACGAAGGAAACATTGACGATTATACTTTAGGCGAAAATGATTTCTAATCAATATATTATGTTAATTATGTTAATTTTTTGGTCGTTCTATTAAGTAGTTATATATTCGCAAATAAATTACTTACTTAATGAGCTTTTTAGTACTACTACTTACCTTTGTATTTCTCGCCTTGATTGGTTTTTTTCCTGAAAAGGGAAAGAAAAAGTGTTTATTAAACTTGAAAATCACTTTTATTTACCTCAACCTGTCTCAAGAGAAGGGTTTCTATGGACTAGAATCTCAAACAATGTATAATTAATCAAATATAAATATAATACACTTTTAAATTTTAATAATTATGAAAATGAAAAATTTACTTTTAGCTGTGGCCGTGTTGAGTGGCTCAGTTGTTTGGGGACAAAGTTCCTCAAGACCTGTTTTTACTCCAAAAAAAGCAGACTATAATTTCAGTTCGAATAATGTTTCTACAAATGTTAACGCTCCGAAGTCAACTTCCTGTGTTGATACAGTAAGATATCCACAAATAAAGGAACAAGTTGTAGGAGTTGGTGATTTCTATTTTTTTGAGCTATGGACTGTTGACTCAGAGGAGATGTCACAAACGTATGAATTAACAGGTGGAAGCATAGAAGTTACCGCTGTTGAGTTTTTTGGAGGGAATCACCCTGATTTATCTACTCCATCAGTAACTGTAGAAGTGGGTGTATATAATGTTGATGCTTCAAATAATCCAACCACTTTAATTGGAAGTGGTACTGCAACAATCAGTGATACTAATACTTTATACAGACAAATTAGTCTTACAACTCCAGTTACTGTAACTAACGATTACGCAGTAGTCATCAAGCCTACAAATGTTGATGGTATAGTACGACTATTTTCCAGTGATTGGATATCAGGTCAGTCTCAAGATGAGGATCTTGCGCGTATAACCTCAACTTTTTATACTACTTCAAACGGAAGCTGGGTTAGTCCACTAGTATTAACTGGCGGAACTCAGTTTACTGGCGGTCCTTTTGATTTTGAAGGTTTAATCAGTCCTATTGTTTCTTATACTTTAGATGCTTCATTTACAACAAACCCTTCGCCTATTTGTGTAGGAACTCCTGTAGATTTTACCAATACATCTGCTGAACAAGGTGTTTTGGGAAGTAAAATGTACTCATTTTATAACTTTTTGAATGAATTTGGATTGGCAACATTAGACACAACTTATATATATGATTTTGGTGATGGAAATGCTGCAATAGCCGAAAACCCTACATATACTTATACAGCAGATGGAACCTACGATGCAGAGTTGTACAATTTTAGTGGTTTATGGTCAGGATGTAATGAATCAACAATTCAGCAAGTCGTAGTTAATCCTACAGATGATGCTTCTTTTAGCTATTCAGCTAGTGAGTTTTGTTCAACTTCAGGAAATGAAACACCAACGGGTGTTGTAAGTACTGGAACATTTTCAGCTACGCCTGCAGGACTTGTCTTTGCAGACGCATCAACTGGAGAAGTTGATATTGCATCAAGTACACCTGGGACTTATGACATAACATTTACTACAAATGGAGCTTGTCCAAATTCCTCAACAGTACCGTTTACAATCAATAATCCAACTGATGCTGGCTTTTCTTACGGTCAAGCTCAATATTGTTCAAACGATCCAAATGCTACAGCAACTCTAGATGTAGGAGCAACGGCAGGTACTTTTAGTGCAACTCCAACAGGACTTGTTTTTGCAAACGCATCTACAGGTGAAATTGACATGAGTGGTAGTACTGCTGGAAACTATACAGTAACAAATACTGTTGCTGCTTCTGGTGGTTGTCCTCAACAAACAGCTACAACAAATGTTGAAGTAATTGCTGCTGACAATGCTACTTTTGCATATTCTTCAAGTACATTTTGTTCTGGAGGGACAAACGAAACACCAACTATTAATAGTACAGGGACATTTACAGTAACTCCTACCGGTTTAAACTTTGCGGACGCAAGTACAGGAGAGATTGATATGGGTACAAGTACAGATGGTAGTTACGATATTACATTTACAACAAATGGAACTTGTCCAAACTCAAGTACTGAAACAATTACGATAACTACAGCGCCTGATGCTTCATTCAGTTATTCTGCGACTGCATTTTGTGCAGACGAAGGTCCTCAATCGCCAAATTTTGTTCCAGGTTCAAGTGCTGGTACTTTTACAGCTGTTCCTACAACAGGATTATCAATTAGTGCTTCAAATGGTACAATCACATTGTCTACTAGTACTTCAGGAACATACGATGTAACGAATACTATTCCTGCATCTGGTTCATGTCCTCAGTCTACTGCGACACAAACAATAACAATAAATGGATTGCCGAACGTGGATGCTGGTACAAATCAAGATGTATGTGATGGAGATCAAGTTACGCTTTCAGGAGCTGGTGCTGATTCTTATTCATGGGATAACAGTGTAACGGATGGAGTTGCTTTTAACCCTACTGTTGGAACTGTTACTTACACAGTTACAGGTACAGATTTAAACGGATGTGAAAACACAGATGCTGTTGATGTAACAGTAAGTGAAATTCCAACAATTGATGCTGGAACGGATGCTGAAGTTTGTGAAGGTGAAGCAGTAACCTTAACAGCCACTGCTTCTATTGGAAACATTTCATGGGATAATGGTGTAACTGATGGAGCTCCTTTTACTCCTACAGCAACAACAACGTATAATGCAACTGCTGATAATAATGGGTGTACTGCAACTGATGATGTTACTGTAACAGTGAACTCTCTTCCTACAGTTTCTGCAGGTACAGATGAAACACTTTGTGAAAATCATGACCCATTATCACTGTCAGGTACTCCAGCTGGTGGAATATATTCTGGAACTGGTGTTTCTGGAAATGAGTTTGATCCTAATGCTGTTGGTGAAGGTACTTACACCATTACTTACACTTATGAAGATGGTAACGGTTGTGAAGCATCAGATGATATAACATTAACTGTAGACGGTTGTGCTTCAATTGATGAAAACACAGCTTCAAACGGATTAACGATTATGCCAAATCCAGCATCTGAATATATTGATGTTGTGATGGAAGGTAAAAACGAAATCAAATCTATGCAATTGATGTCTGCTGAAGGTAGAATTGTTCAAGTGAACATGTCTTCATTAAATACTAATACAACAAGAATAGATTTAAGTAATGTATCTAATGGTACTTACCTTATACAAATGAACACTACTGTTGGTCAAGTGATCAAAAGAGTAATTGTTCAATAAAGTATAAATTGATCTTATTTAAAAGCCGTTCACTTCTAGTGAGCGGCTTTTATTTTTACTATTATCTATGGTTTTACAATCATCATTTTGATCTGGTGTTTTGACATAAACAGTTCTTCTTCCTTTCTTTGGCATTGTTCCAAAAACATAATCCCACAATGGACTCGATACTCCAAAAGCTCTATCGTGTTGCTCATAATGGTGTGTGTTATGATGAACCCACCAAAAGTTAAACCTTCTTGAAGGTGATGATTTGTGTATTCTATAATGAATGTTCATATACCCTAAATATGCAATAAGAAACCCTGAAGCAAAGACAAAAGCAAAACTTCCCATTATTAGATAAAAGAAACCGAAAAATAAAGAAGCTATCAGTAATGAAGGTACGGGTGGAAGTACTAAACGTGCTTCATCCGTTGGATACTTGTGATGAACACCATGAAAAAGATACTGAACACCTGAATTAAATGACGCATCTTTAATTTTATGATATAAAAAACGATGCATTAAATATTCGGCTAAAGTCCAAACGAAAACGCCCAGAAAAAAACCACCAATAACCTGCACTAAATTATCATTATGATAGAAGTAATAATACCCCACTCCCAATGAAGTAATAATAACATTAACTACCGAAGGGTGTGCTCGGGTTAAGAACTCGAGATACTTATTATTAAAAATTTTAGGACTTTTCTCATTTGGGTAAATGTCCACTTTTAAATTATCCATAATTCA
>JBBEBO010000003.1:0-9027 GCA_040882265.1 Brumimicrobium sp.
TTGAGTTGAGGGTTTTATACACTAACTGTGGGGGGATTTTGAACCATTAATTAAGTGTTGGGCGTGGGATTTGTTTGCCACGAATGCACGAATTTTATTGTTTGTGGGGTTTGAGTTGAGTGGGTTTCTACACGAAATGTAGGGGGATTTTGAACCATTAATTAAGGGTAATTAAGTGTTGGGCGTAGGATTTGTTTGCCACGAATGCACGAATTTTATTGTTTGTAGGGTTTGAGTTGAGGGTTTTATACACTAACTGTGGGGGATTTTGAACCATTAAGATTGAGAAAGTTGAGTTCAAGGTTCATAGGGTGTCAACTTTGAACTTTGAACTTTCTAACTTTGAATTATCCAAGCTCTGTAAGTAGTTGATTATTTAGTTCGCTTTTATTCAAGGTTCAAGCGTGGATGAATAAACTGTGTGTATTATAACTTCCTTTTTGATTTATTCTTCGGTAGTTGAATTTTTAGTCTAGTTATATTCAAGGTTCAAAGGGTGTCAACTTTGAACTTTGAACTTTCTAACTTTGAATTATCCAAGCTCTGTAAGTAGTTGATTATTTAGTTCGCTTTTTATTCAAGGTTCAAGGGCTGTCAACTTTAAACTTTGAACTTTGAACCTTCAAACTTTGAACTATCCCTGCTCCGTAAGTAGTTGATTCTTTTACCCGCTTTAATTCAAGATTTAAGGGGCATCAATCTTTGAACCTTTTACCAAACCTAATCAAACTCCTCCAAAATCCCATCACCTTTTTCTTCAAGCAATAACCTCGCTTTAGAAACGGGGATACGTTTTCCTTTGTAGTAAGCGGCAATGAAAGCATCTGGGATCCCTTTTTCAGCAGCTAGGGGAAGAACAGCTTTTGCTTTTGCTTCACTGTTGAATCTTCCTGAACTGTAGCGAATTTGACCATTGGGTAAAAGCGCTGTGATGAGGTCAGGCATATCGTAGATTTCGCTAGAAGGAACAGGTTCGTCATAAACTCCGATTTGTACAGTAAAGAAAAGACCTTCTCTCGTTTCTGAAGCAACTGCTTCCACTGCTCCACTTGCCTTGTTGTAGTCGGGATCAATTTCAACGGTAAATGGTTTGTCTGTGCCTGGGCGGTTAATGAGTACTGTGTAGTCAATATTTGGTTCTTTCGATTTTGCGAGTGGGATACACTCACCTGAAGCAATTAACTCTTTTGCTTTAAAAAGCGGAATTCGTTCGCCATCACAGTAGGCAACAATAAAAGCTTCGGGGTAACCAACTCCTCTCACTTGAGCTTGCGCTTTAAGCGCTTTGTCGATACTGTTTGAAAAACCAGTAATATAATGGTATAAACCAGTTGGCCCATCCACTTCAATGACTTCACTCAAATTCGCAAATTGACTTTTACTTGCTTTTTTACCCAATGCTCCAACTTGGATCGCAAAGAACAAACCATTTGGTTTTTTTGCAAAATCAGGTAACTTCTCCTGTTCAATTATAAATCCAGCTAATTTTTCTGCCAATGCTTTTCTCAAAGTATCAGAAAACTGCACTAGCGAATCAGAAAGGTGTTTTAACGGATCGTATGCTTCTTTTAATGCTGAGCGTTGCTCTTCCATTTCCAATTCAAGACCGAGTCCTTCATACTCTTTTTCGATCGTTCTAATTAATGAATCTATCACAATCTCTTGTTTTAAATCTTCGGAAACAACTGTAAACAATGAATCGACCAATTTCTCTGATCGAAGTGACTGATCCAATGAATAATCCATACCAGCAAGTGATACACTGTCTATATGATTAAAAAGTGTACAATAAAAATCAGCGATAGACATCGAATTGCGTTGAATTTGTTCTTGAATAAAGTCAACATTCAATTTATAAGTCAGTTCGCTTTCAGCTCCGAACACGTTTCTAAACTCTTCAATAACACCGAGTGCTTCATTGAGTTCTTCTTCTGTTTCACCAATCATTTTTCTCGTCGAAAAAGCGGGAAGTCGAGAGCAGTCAATACGATTTCTAAATGCAATTAACTCGTCTTTTTTACCGTTTGTGTTACGCGTACTGGCAAAGAAACCAGTTCGCTCAGAAACCATTGTCAAACCAAAATCATCGTACCCTGAAATAAAAGTTGAATCACTTATCGTTCTTGCATCCCATTTACCTCCTAGAACCTCTGCTTCATAGAAATTTAAATACGTATAATTATCTCGATCCGTAGAAAAGTAAAGTATATTGTCATGGAAATAAGGAAATACATCATTCGCATCAATGGCGTTGATTTCTGAAAGTTGATGGATGGAATCACCAAAAGATTTTCCATCATAATCTACATACCAAAGATTAAAGACATGGCTATTTTTATCAGAAGTAAAGAACATTTTTCCGCTTGCTTCATCATACGTTGGATGCATCACACTGTAATCTGGAGAATTAAAAGGAAATTCTTGTTGAATGAGCCAACCATAATCCGATTTTTCGAGTACAAAAACCCCCATTTTTTCACCTGACTTTCCAGCGTAGGTATTCGATAAAAACAAACGTTTTCCATCCTTACTTATACTCGCAGGACCAGTGTTAGAAGAAACATTGAGCGAAGCGTATTCTTGTTTTTCCTTATGAAATAGCATAGCTTCTTCAATTTCACACGAATCGGAAAACTGAACAAGCGTTGAGCGAGTGAGTTTACTCGGCAAACTATCAGAAGAAGTTAGATCGTGGATACATAAAATAAGTTCACTCCGTAGCTTAATACCGCTAAAAGCACTCACCTCATCATTAAAGCAAGGATTATGCATCAATGGTTCTTCTTGTGCAAAGAATGAATTTGCAAAAAGTAAGATAAATAGAGTACTTAAACGTAAGTTCATTTAATTAGGTTATGGATTAATTAAAAAATCTAGGACTTTGTGAAGACCTCGTATTCCCTCCTCCACCTTCATTCAGGAGTCGAATTTTAATCATCAGTTCATGCGATTGAAATGAAATACGATTTAATTCAGATGTTGGGAAAGAGTAACAATATCCAAAAGACATTTGATCTCCTAAGTTATATCCTAATACTACACCCAGTGAATTCATCAATTGATAATTAATTCCAAAATCAAACATATCATCATACGTAAACATTGCATTTATATCTAATAGCAATGGGTATGAAGTAATATAACGAGCTACTAAACTCGGTCTAAAATCGATGCTACTTGCTATTTCAAATGAAGCGCCACCATAAGCAACAAATCCTCTTCGGTCAACATATTCCTGCATATCAACATTCATAAATGAAATACGTGCCAAACGGGGCATTGACACACCAAAATAGTATTGTTCAGAATAAACTAATCCACCAAATCCTACGTCAAACATAGTACCCGAAACCAACGCTTGTTGCATATAAGGATCGTCCTTAACCGTAGTTGTCAATGAAGGCAAGTCTACAGAAATAGAAGACAACATTCCTCGTAATCCAATTGAAGCCGTCCAATCGCTATTTATTTTCAAATGATAAGCTAAATCAGAAGATATTCTCGACGAACGCGTTGGTCCTAGTTGGTCGATATGACCTGAAATACCGAATCCCAAGTTGTGTTTTAAGTTAAAATTCCCACTCGCTGTCATCGATCGCGGAGCACCTTCAAAACCTACCCAAGATTGAGTTCCTAAAATTGTCACTTCATTAAACTGATTTGCACCAGCTTGTGCAGGGTTTAATAATAAAGCGTTAAACTTATTCTGTCTAAAGTTGGGATCAAATTGACCAAAAGCCAAGATTGAAAACAACAACGGAAATATTAAAATTAATCTTTTCATCATATTCAATTTTATACTGTCTATTATCTAGTTTTATTAATGCGTTCTGTTGATATGTATGTAACCATTCTGACGTTCGCCTTCATCTAAGTCTAGGACGAAGAAATAAGTTCCATCAGGTAATTCCATTCCATTCTTACTCGAAGTACCATCCCAATCATTTTCGTATTGTTCACTTTCGTAAACGAGGTTCCCGTATCGATTAAATATCGTTAAGTGAATGTTGGTATAACCATCCAACCCTGGAATTATAAGCATATCATTAATTCCATCTCCATTTGGTGTAAATCCAGAAGGAACGATTACCTCTGTGGTATTTACATCATCGTCACACGCATCGTCAATCATATCAAAATCTAGATCGATTCCGCTTTCTTCTACTGTAACAACAATGAATGTGTCATAAACGTTTCCATTTACATCTAATGCTGTTACGCCAATCGTATTTATTCCAATATCATCACAATCGAATAACTCCTGTTCCAAAATCAATCGATCAAATCCACAATTGTCGTAAGACCCCATGTCGATATCTTCACCATAAAGTGTAATAGGACCTTCAGGAGAAAGTGTGAGTGTTGTATCCATCACAATTGGAGTTGGAGCAATCGTGTCAAGTATCGTAACAACTTGAATCGTACTGTCAATATTACCAGAAGCATCCTCAGCATACCACATCACATTGTAGCTTCCCGTGTTAAATGTCGCAGGTGCATCATTGTAAATTGTATCAACCGCACAATTGTCATTTGTTATAGGTTCACCTAAATCAACTCCAGTTACTTCACAAGAATCGTCAACATAAGCCGTGACTGGTAACGGAGCAGAAATCGTTGGAGCTGTTGTATCGGCAACCGTTACGAGTTGTGTTGCAACCTCTGTATTTCCGTTGTCATCTGTGACAGTCCATGTTACCGTTGTAGTACCTAATTCATAAAGGATAGGTGCATCATTCGTTACCGACTGAACACCACAGTTATCAGAAACCGCAGGTGCATCGAGGTCAACATTAACAGCTACACAGAAATTATTTGCTGCGATCGTTGTATCGGCGGCAGGAACAATGGTAGGAAGTTCATCATCCGTCACAGTTACTGTAAATGTAGCTGTTACTTCATTTCCACTTCCATCTGTTGCTGTGTATTCCACAATATTCACACCTACTGGAAAAGGATCACCATTTGCAATTCCACCAGTTTGTGAAATTGTTGCTCCAGTACAGTTATCAGAAACCGTTGGTTCAGTCCAACTGAATACAGCTTCACATACTCCAGCATCATTGGGAAGGATTGAATCTGTAGGTAAGTTATCAATTGCTGGATCGGTATCATCAACTACAATAATATCTTGTGTATCTGTTGTAATGTTTCCACTCCCATCTTCAATTGTCCAAGTCACCGTTGTTGTGCCAACAGTATAAATTGCCGGTGCATCATTTGTCACTGAAGCAATTGAGCAATTGTCTTGCGTAACAGGAGTTCCTAGATCAGCTACTGTAGCTTCACAGTTTGAATCTGCAGTAAGCGTAATATCACTAGGAGCAATAATTGTTGGGTCTTGATCATCTTCAACGATTACATCTTGCGTGGCCGTTTCAATATTTCCAGCGTCGTCAGTAACCGTCCAAGTAACTGTTGTAATTCCTAATGAATAAATATTAGGCGCATCATTGGTCACTGTATCTACTCCACAGTTATCACCAGTCGTTGGAGTTCCTAATGCTACTCCAGTTGCTTGACAGTTGTTATCAGCAGAAACTGTAACGTCAGCAGGAGCAGTAACTGTCGGGTCTTCATTATCAACTACAGTAATGGTAAAGCTTTCAATCACAGAATTACCCGCTGCATCTGTAGCCGTATATTCAATTACTGAAGTCCCCACCGGGAATAAAGAACCACTTGCCAGTCCATTCGATTGAAAAATTGAAGGTGCAGGGCAGTTATCATCTACAGTAGGTGCAGTCCAGTTAATTAAGGCCGAACAATTACCAGGATCAACGTTAGCAGTAATGTCTGCAGGTAAATCCACTATTGTCGGATCAGAGTCGTCAATAACTCTAACATCTTGTGAATCTGTGTTTACAATTCCATTCACATCAGTCACAGTCCAAGTAACTGTGGTAATTCCAACAGTAAAACTTGCTGGTGCATCATTTGTTACGCCAGCAACCCCACAGTTATCACCTACCGTTGCATTTCCAAGTGCAGGATTTGCAGCACAGAAATTATCAGCAGAAACTGTAATATCAGCAGGAGCTGTAATTGTTGGATCTTCGTTATCAGTAACTGTTATCGTAAATGATTCAGTCGTTTCATTTCCTTCAGCATCCGTAGCTGTATATTCGATTGTTGTTACACCAACAGGGAAAATACTTCCACTAGGATCTCCAGCTGTTTGAGCGATCGAAGAACCTGGGCAGTTATCATCCGGAGTTGGGGCAGTCCATGAAACCGTCGCTTCACAAACACCTGGGTCGTTATTTACTGAAATATCAGCCGGTAGACCAACTATCGTTGGGTCGGTGTCATCTTCAACCGTTACATTTTGTGTATCTGTAGCAGTATTACCTGCATCATCTTCCACTGTCCAAGTTACTACAGTAACTCCAAGCGGAAATGTCGCAGGAGCGTCATTTGAAACATTATTTACAGCACAATTGTCAACTGAGATTGGAGTTCCCAAAGCTACGCCTGTAGCCTCACAATTCACATCTGCAGAAACCGTAACATCAGTTGGCGCATCAATTTCAGGGTCTTCGTTGTCAATTACTGTCACATCTTGTGTTTCTTGAGAAATATTTCCGTTAACGTCTACTGCAGTCCACGTTACCGTTGTTGTTCCTGTTAGGAGTAGAACTGCATCGTTATAAACAGTATCTATAGCGCAAGTATCAGTTGCAGTTGGAGGTGTTAAACTATCAGAAGCATAATAACATGATCCAGGAATTGTATTCACTGTAATTGGAGTGGTTACAGACATAACTGGACCATCATTATCCACAAATACTAAAACTGAATCACAAGGTTGAGAAGTACAAGCTCCTTCTCCTCTGACATAGTATTTAGTCGTTGTCGAAGGGCGCACAGTCAAAGAATCTCCTGACCCTAAATATGTTCCACCACATGATCCTTCATACCAAGCCCAGTCATTCGCATCATTTAATGTTCCATCTACATATACTTTAGTTGAATCAACTACTCCAGGGCATATTAGCGTTGAAAGCGCATCTACATTTGTAATCACATCTGTACAGGTTTGAGATAGTTTAGATACGTATGCGGCACGACCCGTCCCTGAAGACGTCATTGAAAAAGTTGCCCCACTTGGATCAAAATCTTTTGTACCACTATAATATCCTGATATAAATATATCCCAATTTGAAGCTACACTTAGATTATAACCAAACTGTGCTTCAAACAATACTGCACTTTTAAAATCACCAGCGCTATTTAATTTCCATACATAAGTGTTATTCCCACCGCCTGAGGTTAAATCAAAATTTCCTGCACTTGGATCAAAATCAACTGTATTCCTAATATATCCAGTTGTATAAACACTGTTTAAGTCATCCAATTCCAATCCTAGTAAATAGTCTGTTTCTATTCCTCCTATACCGTGAAGCCAGTTCATCTCTCCTAAATTATTCAAGCTTCCTACATAAATATCTTCCTGATCAATATTAGCAACCCCAAACACTCCATTATTAGCTGTCAAATCTAAATCACCGTCATAGTATCCTCCAAAATAAACATTGTTGTCTGTTCCAACGCGCAAACCGCGAACTACTCCCTCTCCAGTTCCTGCTCCAATTGTTACCCATTCTGGGTTTAGTGTATTATCGTACTTTATAATATATGGATCAGTATTTGCATCTGTCGCAGTATATTGAAATGACCCTCCTAAGTCTAAATCTCCAGTATAATGTCCTCCGATATAAATGTTTCCATCTGTATCTTCATCCATAGCATAGTTAAAGGCATTACCTGTGGATTCAGTTTTAATGTAGTCCATCAAGTTTCCAGATTGATTTAAGCGAAATGCAAAACCATCAATTCCATTAGCGGCATTAATAGCTATATTCTGCCCACTTGGATCGAAAGTAAAGTTACCAGCAAATATCCCAGAAACTAATACATTATCTAATTTACTAAAATTAATATCCAATCCTAGAGCAAAACTTGATCCTCCAAAGTGCTTTACCCATAAAAAATCACCGTCAGTATTTAATTTCAAAATAAATACATCCCTATCAGTCATAGATGTTAACTCTGAAGTACCTGCTCCTGGATCAAAATCAACAGTTCCCTCAAAATATCCTGTAACATAAACATTATCATTATCATCTATAGTAATTGACTCGGCTCTGTTTCTACCAGTACTTGAAAAGTGTCTCCCCCATAGAAAATTTCCATTTGGATCTAATTTAGAGACAAACATATCAGTATTTGCATTTGGTGTCGTTAAGACAAAACCGCCTCCTGCCTCATCTAGGTCTATTTCATCTTCAAAGTATCCACAATAATAAGCGTTACCTGCTCCATCACTTGTGACTGAAGTACCATAGTTAGCTCCATCTCCTCCTGAGGTAATAGCCCACTCAAAACCCTGTTGTCCTTTAGCTTCTAAACCAAAAAACATACTAGACAATAGCAATCCGCCTGTTAGGAAGCGTTTAAATATTTTATTTGTTCTACTTTTCATAATAGCACTATTAAAATTTTATATTTCTCTATTAATTCATTCATTACGAGACTTCTCTAAAAAAGTTATCTCTAAAAGCTTAAAATACAACTCAGAAGGCTAAACTCAGTACTCAAAATCTGAAAATAGGAAAAAATCAAGTGATAGAGTTCGAGCAATCCTTATTAAGTAGTTCTAAGTAAATTCACGTATATTCATTAAAAGCACCAAAAATAGTAAAATAACTGATACAGTAGTAATTAAAGTTTAAATTTAGAAGCAATCTATTCTAGATTCCTACAACACTTACTTCTATAGTTTCACGGATACATAACGAATAAATGGTTTAAATGGTTGCTTTAGAGGGTTAAGCGTGGGGGAAAGATAATGGTTGAGTTAGGTTCAAAAAGTTGCCACGAATGCACAAATTGTATTGTTTGTAGGGTGTGAGTTGGGGGGGGTATACACGAATTATGGGGGATTTTGGATCATTAAGGGATTTAGTGTTGTCATCTCGTCGAACGAGATTTAGTGACGAATTTACCGAATCCGTCGGCACTTTG
>JBBEBO010000004.1:0-48719 GCA_040882265.1 Brumimicrobium sp.
TAGTAAAATTGAAGAAGCTTTATTTAACTGGTAAACATCCCGATAGGCATTTAATATATTTATTCCTGACCAGCTTTGATCGAGTTTCCAGCTGTTTTGTTGTATGCGTATTCTTTGATCTCTAAATGATCACTTTTTTCGGAACAATTTACCAGAAACCAACCATAGATATAACCAGAACCTTTTTCAAGTCTAAAACCCAAATATTTGTCACCAGAACCTTTAAATTCTCCAACTCCAAAAGAAGTACTTAATACATAATTGTTTGGTTCAAAACGTTGAGCCCAGTTACCACTATTCTGTCCAATGACAAAATCTTTTCTAAGAGCATCAAGATAACCATGTTCTGAATTATCTAAAATTTCGACATAATTTGTTTGTAGACATGCAGCTAAAGTGTCTGTGTTTGATTCATCCCAATTATTATTACTATTATGATCTTTCAAATTCGTAATAAAAAATTTAAATTTTAAGTCATTATCAAAGGGGATTTGAACAATTTCTTCACTATCATCATTTAATGTAAGATCGACAGAGTTGTGGACGATTTGGTCTTCGGTCTTTTGCGTTTCAATATTTTCTTCTTTACATCCGACTGTAATAAGACCAATTCCAAAAATTAGAACTCCAAATACTTTTTTCATAACATTTATTTTTATAAAAATCATCTCACACTAACGTGAAATAACTTGTGTTAATAATTAGCCTCATATTTTTCGTCAGGTGTCTCTGACGATTTATTGCCTGTTAATTATTTCCAGACATGGAAGGCTTTTGTTTAGTTGTTACCACTATTAACTATTTGACAAACAAAATATTGTGTAAAAATAGAGAAAATTATTATTTCTATCAAGGGTTGTATAGAAAAAAAATCGATCTGTTCGAAATCCAAACTAAAAAACAGTGCGTATGTAGGTTAAACAATTAAAATTTAAGAATTATGAAAAAATTTCGATTAAATGGTTTAATGGCTTTACCAATAATGGTATTGTCGGCTGGTTTAATGATGACATCTTGTAAAAAGAAAGGATGCACCGACGAAACTGCGACAAATTACAACACAGAAGCTCAAAAAGACGATGGTTCATGCGTATATTCTGATCCAGAAACAAATCCAGAAATGGAATCCTCAACTTATGAATACGAATTCAATAATGGACAAGTTGTAGAAACTGAAGCTTATGATGGAATACATATGGATAATTTGATGGCAACAATGATGGTTGAAGAGGTTTCTAGTACAGAAGCTGAAGTTTCAGTTACATTAACAAATACAGTTGATGGTGAAACGTATATGATTCATGCACACGATGCAATGGATCCTTCTAATACCCCAAATGGTACACCTTATGACGAAACACCAAATGGAGATGTGTTTATTCAAATGGCAGAAGGGAATGGCGGTGATGTAACCGTTACACAAACTGTCCCCATGTCATATTCAGATATAGTGAATGATTATGAAGGATTTTTTGTTGTTCACGATCCATTACAGCAATTATCGACAGTTGATATTTCAACTTATTTAGTTGTTGGATCTTTTGCAAGAGAACAAACTGCAACTGGTCTATCTTCAATGACTTATGATTACGACTTTAATACGGGTCAAGTTGACCCTTCTTACGAATACAACGGCACACATGATGCAAATTTAAATGCAATGTTAAAAGTTCAAGAATTGGCAAGCGGTGACAGTCGTGTTTCTGTTGCTATTATGAATTCGATGAATGGTGAAACGTATATGGTTCATGCTCACGATATGGCAGATCCTGCTTCAACTCCAAACGGCACACCTTATGATGAAACGCCTAATGGAGATGTTTTAGCAACTTCCATTGAAGGAAATGGTATGACAGCACACAATAGTCAACATAGTTCAATGTCTTATACAGACTTAACAAGTAATTATGATGCATTCTTTGTGATTCATGATCCTTTACAAGCTGTAACGACTACCGATCCAACAACCTATGTAGTGTTAGGTGTGTTTGCTAACTAATAGCAATTAAACACAATGTTTAGTTTAGAAAACTCCTGCCTCGGCGGGAGTTTTTGTTTTTTAATCTATACGCTTTAAAAAGTAGTATTTCAAAGTAATTTTCTATTTTTGAAGCTACAAAAAAATGTTCTATGAAAAATGTGTTTATTAATATACTTTTTATCCTAATAAGTTCCAGTTTTTTAGCTCAACCAGAAGATTTAAAACTCGAAAAAGGACTTTACGTTGAGATGATTACGAATAAAGGAACAATCTTTTTAGAGTTATACCCAGAAAAAGCGCCGTTGACTGTCGCCAATTTTGTTGGTTTAGCACAAGGGAACCTAAAAGTTTTTGACTCTATTAAACACGACGAACCGTATTTCGATAGCATCAAATTTCATCGTGTAATAGCAGACTTTATGGTTCAAGGAGGAGATCCAACTGGAACAGGTTCTGGTGGACCAGGGTATAAATTTTATGATGAAGCAGACAACGGTCTAAAGCACGAAAAAGGAAGTTTATCAATGGCCAACGCTGGTCCGAATACTAATGGTAGCCAATTTTTTATTACCCATGTAGCTACTCCTCATCTAAATAATAAACACACTGTTTTCGGGAAAGTTATTCGTGGTCAGGATGTTGTTGATAAAATTCAGCAAAACGATTTAATGTTAGATGTAAACATTATTGAGAAAGGGTTAAAGTATAAATGGTTTTACAACCCATCCAAAACGTTTAAAAAAGAATACAAAAAATTAAAAGATAAAGAGATTGAGAAAAAAGAAAAAATGGCTAAGCTCGAAGCTCAAGAAAAAGTACGTTTAATTGAAGCTAAAGCAAAATCAAAAGAAGAATACAAAGAATATTTTTATGATTTAATTAAACAAGATCACCCCGAAGCCATTCAAACAGAAAGTGGTTTGGTATATGTCATTAAAGAAGAAGGTGAAGGAGAATCTCCCGTAAAAGGCGATAAAGTCTCACTCCATTATACTGGAAAACATTTATACGGAGACAAATTTGACTCTTCTCTAGACAGAGGGCAACCACTAGAGTTTGATTATCAAGTGATGGGATTAATAAAAGGATTTGATGAAGGTGTTGGACTTTCTAAAAAAGGAACTGAAATTGAACTTTTTATTCCATACTTTTTAGCTTACGGTAAAAATGGTAAACAACCAACAATTCCACCATATGCTGATTTAATTTTCGATATCGAGCTACTTGATATTACACCTAAGAATTAGATCTGAATGAAATTAACACTGGTTTTTTTACTACTTACTGTTTTTACTTTTGCTCAAAAAGATCTTGAAATTATAGTTCTCGATAAACAAACAAGAGAACCAGTATCGTTTGTTAAAATCGGAAGTCAATCAATTGAGCCTGTTTTAACTGATATTGATGGAAAAGCAACACTGAAAATTGACGAAACACTTCATTACCATTTTTCTTTTTACGATTATAAAGACACAGCTATACAAGGTGTTGATTTATTGAAGGATAACACAGTTCTGCTCACACCAGATTCTCAGATTTTAGATGAAGTAATAATTACTCCTGGAGAAAATCCAGCCCATCGCATTATTCAAAATGCGATGGATAGAAGAAAAGACAATGACCCTTTAAGAAATAATTCATTTAAGTACAATTCGTTCTCTAAATTCTATTTGTCTGGAGAAATGAAGGAAGGAGTAATAAGGGACACAATCACTGACACAAGTGAATTGAAGATGTTTGAATTTCTTGATAAACAGTACATTTTTTTAACAGAAACCGCTGCGAAAAGGACGTTTTCTCCTCCAAGCTATGACAAAGAAGAAGTCACTTCCTATAAAGTGTCGGGGTTAAATAATCCAATGTTAGCAACATTAGCTTCACAGTTACAATCGTTTAGTTTTTATGATAACATTTTTTCAATCGGAGGAAGCGATTACATAAATCCTATAGCTTCTGGTGGAATAAGAAGATATTTGTTTGTACTTGAGGACACACTGTTTCATGATCAAGATACAACTTACACAATTAGTTTTAGACCAAGAAAAGGAAAAAACTTTGATGGACTAAAAGGGTATCTTTTTATTCATACAAATGGATGGGCTTTAGAAAGAGTTATAGCTTCTCCATATAAAGAAAATGATCTTGGTGATCTCAAAATCATTCAAGAATATAAGTTTACTAACGAGAAAAAATGGTTCCCTTCTGAATTAAGTACTGAAATCGATTTTAAAGGAATTCAATTTGGAGATTATACTAATACAATTGGTCGTAGTAGTTTGTACATAAAAGATGTTGTATTTGACATTCCCGAAAAGAAAGGCTTTAATCCAATTCAGTTAGAAGTTTCTTACGATGCAGCAAATGATACGTTGGGACTTGAAAAAGCACGAGGTAATAAGTCTACCACGAAGGAGTTAGAGACCTACAAAGTAATTGATAGTATTGGAGAAGAGGCGAACTTTCAAAAAATTGCAGAATTGTTAAATATTTTGTCTACGGGAAAAATCCCTGTAGGAAAATTCAGTATTCCAATTACGAGAATCACTGATTTTAATCAACAGGAAGGATTTAGACTAGGTATGGGCCTTGAGACAAATCAACGATTTAGTAGGATTATTGGAGTGGGAGGTTACTTCGCTTACGGATTAAAAGACCAATCCTGGAAGTGGGGAGGTGATTTAGGAATTACTTTTCACCAAAAACGTCAAATTGCTTTAAAACTGAGATATAGAGATGATTTATTTGAGCGTGGAGGTGTAGACTTTCAAAAAGATGAGTTTGATTTGACAGGTCAGTCTTTATTTAGAAATTTCTACATCAACCGTTTGGACAGAGAACGTTTTGCTGGTGTTAGTTTAAATGGATTGGTCACGCCAAACTTCAAAGTACAATTGGTTGGAAACTATCGCAGAATAAATTTTACAGATGAATATAGATTTTCGCCTCTTTTTCAAGATGTGAACGCTGCCACTGATGAGTTTGATGTCGCAGAAACGGGTGTAATTATAACTTGGAATATTCGTGAAAAAATAATGATGTTGGGAGATCGAAGAGTTTCTATGGGAACTAAATTTCCTCGACTAACATTTAAAGCAATGAAAGGATGGGATAATGTGTTTGATGGAGAGTATGAGTATTATCGTTTGAATTTTAATATTGATCAATCATTTACAATACGAGGTTTTGGAAGAATAGGTTTACAAAGTACAAACGGAATGACAATAGGTAATGTTCCTTTAGCTTTACAGCAAATTCATTATGGAACTGGAAAAAACTGGAATTTAGTTGTTCCTAATACTTTTGAAACTATGTTACCAGCAGAATTTTTTAGCGATGCTCAATCCAATTTGTTTTTCAGATTGAAGTTTTTACCCTTAAAAAATAAAACCACCTGGACGGAGCCTCAATTTGTACTTCATAGTGCCGCTGGTATTGGTACAATGTTTAACAGACAAGATCATTTAAATTATGAATTTAAAGTTCCTGAGAAAGGTTATTTTGAGTCGGGATTAATGATAGATAACCTATTAAAATCTGGGTTTTCAGGTTTGGGAATTGGAGTTTTTCATAGGTATGGGCACTACGCACTTCCCCAGTTAAAGGATAATTTTGTTTATAAACTGTCTGTGACTTTCAATCTGTAATTAGTAGACTATAAAATTGAAATTACTGGCTTTTTCTTTTCGAATCAGCTTTTGTGCATTACATTTACCTTAATGTTTTGGAATGATCAGCGCAATATTATCAGTAAACTTACTTTTCAAAGAGCTTGGAACGTGTTAAGATTGCGATGGTCGTATTTTTTGGCAAAGCGATTCAAAATAATTAAATCTAAAGGACTCCCTTTTGCAGCGAGTATTGAACCTACCACTGCCTGTAATTTAGGTTGCCCAGAATGCCCGAGTGGATTAAAGCAATTTACACGCCCCACAGGAAAACTCGATTTAGATTTACATAAAAAAATGCTCGACCAACTTGGTAAGCAACTTTTTTATATCAATTACTATTTTCAGGGTGAACCGTTTCTTCATCCGCAGTTTTTAGATTTGATAAAAGCCACAAACAAACACAAAATTTATACGGCAACATCGACAAATGCACACTTCATTACAAAAGAAAAAGCCAAAGACATTGTGAATTCTGGCTTGGATCGAATGATTATCTCTATTGATGGGTTAACGCAAGACACTTACGAGCAATACCGTCGCCAAGGAAAGTTAGAAAAAGTGTTGGAAGGCACAAAGTACATGGTGGAAGCCAAAAAAGAATTAAAAAGTAAAACGCCGCATTTAATTTTTCAGTTTTTGGTTGTAAAGCCCAATGAACACGAAGTAGAAGATGTTTTTAAACTTGGAAAAGAAATGGAAATTGATGAGGTGCGATTAAAAACGGCGCAACTCTATGATTACGAAAACGGTAACCCTTTAATGCCAACCAATGAAAATTACGCGCGATACAAAAAGAATAAAAACGGAAAATTTATACCAAAATACCACCTCAAAGATCATTGTTGGAGAATGTGGTCATCAACTGTACTAACTTGGGATGGAAAAGTTGTGCCTTGTTGTTTTGATAAAGATGCCAAGCATGTGCTCGGTGATGTGACAAAAACCCCTTTCAAACAAGTTTGGAATCACCCGCAATATCAAGCTTTTCGCAAACAGGTTTTTACAGATCGAAAATCAATCGATATTTGCCAAAATTGCTCGGAAGGAACTGAGGTTTGGGCTTGAATTTAATTTAATTGTTCTTTACAGAAAACAAAATGTCATTAAAGTGTTTTCTATAACATACAAAAAATAGTATATTTGTTTATTGTAAAATACAAAGTATGGAAGTATTAATAGAACAATATCGCGCAAAACTTAAAAACACTCCTATAAAATTAGTCCGTGGTTTAATGGATGATATCCAATGGGAAGCACGGCTAATTGGTGTTAAAGGAGCTAGAGGTGTAGGAAAAACGACTTTTTTGTTACAATATATTCAACTTCATTTGTCGTCTGAATTAGATAAAACATTGTACGTTTCTTTGGATACATTATATTTTTCAAAGCACTCCTTATTCGATATGGCTGATGAGTTTGTTAAGCATGGAGGAAAATATTTATTTATTGATGAGGTACATAAATATCCCAATTGGTCACAAGAGTTAAAAAATATTTATGACACTTATGAAGAATTGAAAGTTGTATTCACAGGATCTTCTTTGTTAGAAATATTGAATGCGAGAGCAGATTTAAGTCGAAGGGCTGTGGTCTATACAATGCAAGGATTGTCATTTCGGGAATTCTTGATTTTACAAACTAAAATTGATTTCCCCCGTTATTCGTTGGAGGAAATTTTAGAAAATCACTCAAAGATATCTTCAGGTATTCTTGATCAAGTTCGTCCATTAGCGCATTTTGATGTCTACTTAAAAACTGGATTTTATCCCTATTTTTTAGAACAACCAGACTTATATTTCATACGCTTAAAAGAGGTGATTAATATGATGCTTGAAATTGAACTTCCTCTTTTGCGCAATGTTGATGTTAGTTACGTTTCTAAAATCAAACAATTGTTATATATAATATCTCAATCTGTTCCGTTTATTCCAAATGTCTCTAAACTTGCAGGCAAAATGGGTATTCAGCGGACAACTTTATTGGCTTATGTTCATTATCTCGATGAGATTGGAGTTACAACAAACTTATACAAAGAAGCCGAAGGAATTAGTCAACTTCAAAAGCCACAAAAAATTTACTTGGATAATACAAATATAATGTTTGCAATAGGTGAGGATTCAACTAATAAAGGTAACATTAGAGAAACATTTTTCGCTAATCAATTAGGGTATAAACATAAAGTGTCTTACTCAAAGGAAAGTGACTTCTTTATTGATGGAAAATACACTTTTGAAGTTGGCGGAAAAGATAAAAGCTCAAGTCAAATTGAAGGATTGAAACATGCTTACATCGCAGCTGATAATATTGAATACGGGTTTCAACATAAAATACCACTTTGGTTATTTGGCTTTTTGTATTAAAATCTGAGGTGTGACAAATACACCTTTCAAACAAGTACAGATTCATCCGCAATATCAAGCTTTTCGTAAACAGGTTTTTACAGATCGAAAATCAATCGATATTTGCCAAAATTGCTCGGAAGGAACTGAGGTTTGGGCTTGAACTGATTCGATTTTTGTTTCACAATATTAAATGTTGAAGTTATTATTTTTTGGAGATACAAAAAAGCCTTTTACGAATATCATCTTTACACGTCATTCTAAATTTGATAATTCCAGCAGAAATAAAAGTAAGCATACTGATAAAAATAATAGAAGAGATAATTCCAAATGCATCAGCTATAAAACCTGTTAAAATCGCTCCAATAGCATAACCCAAATCTCGCCACAACCTAAAAATCCCTATACTTTTTGGACGATCTTCAGGATGTGTATATTCAGCAACTGTTGCCAGAAAAGTAGGATAAACCATTGCAGTACCCCACCCTAAAATTGCAGCCAGAATTACAAAGTGTGTCATCGAAGTAGCCCATGCAAAAAACACCAAAGCAACAGCTTGTAATAACATTCCCGTAAATAGCATGTCTTTTTTGCAAAACTTATCGGCCATTTTCCCTGTAAATAATTGACCTAATCCCCATACTCCTGGATAGACTGATACTATAATCCCGATCTGATCTAAATTAAAGTCTAAACTCGCTAGCAACATCGGAAATATCCCCCAAGCCATTCCATCATTTAAATTATTGATTAATCCCGCTTGAGAAACCGATCCTAAATTTTTATCCTTCCAGGTTGTGTCCCAAAAAATGTTTTTTAAATGTTTGACTTTACTGACAGAGCCTTCTGCTGAAGCATGAGATCGCGTATCTTTAATTAGAAAAATCGATGTGAGTAAACCAAGCATTACAAGTCCAATTCCAAGATAAAATGGATAAGGACGGATCCCATATTCACTGGCAATGTAACCTGTAAGAAAAGCTACTGCTGCAACAGCAATATATCCAGCAAATTCATTTAATCCCATTGCAAATCCACGTTGTTTTTCTCCAACGAGATCAATTTTCATAACCACAGTTGAACTCCAAGCTAATCCTTGATTAATCCCCAACAAAACGTTTGCTACGATAATCCAATTCCAACTCGAGGCAAACATTAGAATTAAAGGAATAGGAATTGCGACAACCCAACCCACAATCAGTAAGTTTTTACGTCCAAATTTGTTGGCTAATGCTCCTGTGTAATAATTGGTGACTGCTTTTACAATTCCAAAGACAATGATAAAAGATAAGATTGCCGTTTTTGCTGCGATTGCAAACTCCTCTTCTGCTATTTGTGGAAGAATAGAGCGCTCAAGCCCGACCATACCACCTACAAATGCATTAACGATTACCAATAATGTGAATTGCTTCCAATTTTCTTTGAGTCCAAGCTTTACTTTATCCATGTGATTATTTTAAGCAAAGGTCTAGTATATATGTTTGAAATCCTTTAACAAATGATAAGTAATTGGAGATTTCATTTATCATTTTATTTTACTTCTTATTCTACTCAAACTAACTTGGGTTATTCCCAAATAAGAAGCGATGTGTTTTAAAGGAATACGTCGAACAATGTTTTTATGATTTTTAATTAAATCCAAATAACGCTCTTCTGCAGAATTAAACTGAAAACTTTCAATGCGTTGAATAGTGTCGACATAAGCACTTTCAAAAATTAAACGAAATAGGCGTTCGATTTCATGGTGCGTATCATAAAGTTGATAGAGCATGTTTACATCAACCGCAATGACTTTAGCATCTTCAAGTATTTGAATACCTTTTTTTGAAGGAGTTCTAGCAAATAAGCTTTCAGCACGAGCAATAAAATCTCCTTCGAGAGCAAAATACTCAGTGACATCAATCCCATCTTTGTAGTAAAAAATTCGCGCAACTCCTTCTTCCAAAAAGTAGATTGTTTTACATGTGTGTCCTATGGGTTGAAGCACTTCGTTTTTTTGTAATTTTTGAATAGAACATGCATCTTTTAAAGCAACTTGTGAAGATTCAGAAATTAAGAAATTGCTTTTTAAATAGCTCCAAAAATCGACTTGCTTTTCCATTTTTTCGGTGTGTGAAATTTACAGTTATTAATTAATGTTCACCTTTTCCCTCTCACATTATATTTCCCATGTGAAGATTTATCTTTCGGCTGCTCATTTCCAATATGCTCCAAATACAAAGCTTCCACTTTATCTCGAGCCCACTGCGTTTTACGCAAAAACACCAAACTCGATTTTATTGAAGGATCAAATTGAAAACAACGCACAGGAATTTCATCTGCCATGTTTTCCCAACCCAATTCATCCACCAGGTATGCTAGAATATCGGCAAGTTTTACTCCATGTAAAGGATTGTTGGGTTGTTTTTCGCTCATTGGAATTCGTTTTTGTCAAAGGTAATTGAAAAGCTTGAATAATATGGAGATGACTCAACTACAAGATATAATTTGATGAGCAGAATTATTTGCTTTTTTCTAAAAGTATTTTTTTTCCAACATTCCATTCAAATAAAGCGATTGTAAGAATAATTAAAACTTCAATCGAAATGTAGCACCATCCAAAAATAGTGATTTGTTTAAAATGATAAACCCCAAGACAAATTGACAAAGAGCAATAAGTGATATTTATTAGTGCTATTCCCTTCAATAGTAAACTCGTTTTTTGAGGCTTTGCGAAATATGAAAAAAAATCATAAACTACAAATAAACAGGGAAGTACAGCTAAAAAATAGAGTGTTTTCCTTGGAATACCGAAAACATCTTCAAATTCAACCAATACAAAACCTAATAAAAAAGCCGATAATAAAGCGCCCGAACCATCTAGGAGGAATAGTTTCTTTGGGTATTTAAGTCCCCACTTTTGTATTTGTATCAAATTCATTGATCTTTTCCAATTTTATACTTCAATCCAAGCTGAATGGAGTGTTCCGTTCCATCCATAAAGGTGTTGGCGGTCTGAGGATTAGAATACTCACCATCATTTTGATAAGTTATTTTTCGTTTAGAAATATTATTAAGTCCATGTTGATAGCGATATAGTAGAGTGATAAACATAGACTCAGTGATTCTAAAGTCCTTACTTATTCCAACATAAGGTGCTATTAATAGGGAAGATAATATTTCTGTTTCTGTAGTATATGTCATATTGTTAGAGTTAGAAATAGTTCCTATTGCAGCAGGTGTCTGATCATACAAAGACCACGTTGTTTCTCCCTTCCGAAGCGGTATGAAACCGATTGAAAGTCCAGCGTGTAAGTTAAAGTAATGATAATTTTTTCCTTTTCCGATCACTCGATAACCAGCTCCAAAGTTAAACTGATGAGTGAAATATTCATTTTTAGTTGACGATGTGTTGTTAGGGCTATCAATACTAAAGGAGCTATTATATTCAAACAGTTGATAACCTGTTTCAAAAAAGAAGTTGTTCTTATACCCTTTTTCAACCATAATTCTACCTGAAGGAGCCACTCCGAATTCATCTTGAAATAGATCATTTGGATCCTCGGCAAAACTTTTCACAAAACCAAAACCAGCTTGTACTGAAACAAACAGTGATTTCGGGTGGATAAATCTTTTATCTTTCTTGAATTGAATTTTTGCGGCTTTATAGTCAGATAATTCTTCATTAATATCAGCAATTTTTTGCGCTCTTCGATCTCCTGTAAAAGTGTAGCCCAAACTCAGTCTTAAATTACTCCCAGCATTGCGAAATGTTCCATAAGAAGTATTATCGAATAGTTGATAATCGCCTTCGTATATATATCCGAAACTCTGTACATAAGAAAGTTTCAAAGACAATTCGTTTTTATTTTTAAAAGTTCTTGATATCTGCGGTCCAATTTCCGCAAAAGGAACTAAATTAGGATTTAAGAAATATTCAATTCTCATAGTTTCTTGAGGAGAATTATTGTCATTACCACCAAAATTTCCAGAAATTCCAACAACATCTCCCATAAAGTTAATGACTCCACCACCGAGATTCAATCCGAATGAAAAATTATTTTTTAGTGGTAAGGTATATCGTGCTCCGATATACAATTCTTGAAAAGAATTAAAAAAATGCTCGCGCTCTGTGTGTTCATTTGATGGTGATTGTGGCAAAGCAAATGTAAATGCATGCGCACCCAAACCGATGGCAGCATTTAATTGAAACTTGCGATTAATCCTTCTGTTGTATTGAAATCTCAACCCGCGGAGTGGCGAAACTTGATTTTCTATCTTGTACGCTCCACCGTAATGCTTGAAGTTTGTTTGACTACCACCGAAAAACGCATTCAATTCAAATTGATTTAAAGCAAAAACATCTTTTTGAGAAAACAAGGTGGAACTTGCTAATAGAGCAATTATTAGACTAAAAACTAAATTTTTAAATTGATTCATGAGTTGATTTGTTTGATACTAAAACGCTAATTTACTCTTTTTATTCTCAGGGCAAACGCATTTAAATTTAGAACTCCTTTTTTCGTTGATTTAGTAAAACCAAAGGTTCTTTTGCCACGGGTTTTAACCCGTGGTTAAAGAATTATTTGGAAGTTCTCATTTTGGCGCGACTTTTTGTATCAAAAATCGTCACAAAATGTGTTCTTTTCGAGATTTATATTTTAAATGCGTTTGACCTGTTTTTATTCTGATGGTATAGCCGTTTTCAACTTGTTCAGTTATAAGTTAACCTTATCAATACAAAAACCCAAACAGCCACAACGGTACTCTTTTTCCGGTTCCTCCTTCAATATCTAATGCAAGAAAAGCATTGGGTACGCCTTTAATTTGCTTTGCCGTTTTTGATGGACCTCCTACTTCAATCGTATAGGTATAATCAATCATGAAATCACCGTATTTAGATGAAGTTACATCGTGACTTTCGGTAAGCTGATTAAATAGAAACGTTTCCCTATTGTTTCCAATGTTTGGTTTTTCACTTGAAAAGAGAGACATTAAATTCGTGTTTTCTAAGTAAATCTTTTCAGGTTTTTGAAGGTAACTAACCCCTTCTGTTTCTGCGCGCAAAAGATTAATAATTTTTGCCTGACTTAATAAATCTATGAGTCGAAGTAAAGTGTTCCGAGGTGCATCTAATTTTTCTGATAGTTTAGATATGTTTGGAGTAAATGGAGCTGACTGGCTAATCACATAGAGCATTTTTTTCATTGTACGAACTGTAGCATAATTCAATTCCTCAAAAGGCGCGATATCGGTATCGATAACTAGATTTGTAGTTTCTTGCAGTTTCTGAAAGTATTCTTTTTTACTTTCTAAAAAGAAGGGGTAATATCCAAATTTCAGATAGTTATTAAAGTCTTTTTCCAAAGAAAAATGATCGAGATAATCTCCTGAAATTTCGTGATGGTGTTCAATTATTTCTTGGAAAGGAAATGGGTTGAGTTCAATATTTTTTTCAATCATTAGGTATTCTCGGAATGAAAGTCCTTGTAAACGATAGACACTTGATCTTCTCGATAAATCAGCACTCCCTTTTGAAACATCAAGAATAGATGAGCCTGTTGCAATGATTTGAAGATCCTCGTAATCATCATAGATTTGTTTTAAGTCTTTCGACCAATTTAAATAGCGGTGAACTTCATCTAGATAGATTTTTCTTATTCCTTTTTGGTAAAGTTCTTCAACGAGATGTATTAAGCGATTTGATTCAAAATAGATGTCGTCTAAACTCAAGTATATTCCATTCTCTTTGGATTCACTTAGATGCTGTAGTAATAAAGTAGTTTTCCCAGTGCCTCTATGACCGAGTAATAAAATTAATTGTTGTTGCCAATCAATTTTATGGTATAAATAACGCTTGTGTTTTCCTTTAACAGCCGCGGCTTTTCTATCAGATTTTTGTATTAATCGCTCCATAAAATGCTTTTTATATAAAGCAAATATACAAAATGTTAAACATAAAAAGCAATATTGATTGGTGTTAAATGAAAAAAGCAATAATAAAAATTTTTTCACTCACAATAAAAAAACCTATGCGAGCATAAAATTTATGTTTATTTTTGTCATCATGCAACAGATCACTAACACCATACTAATGATTCGTCCTGCGAGTTTTCGGGCGAATGAGGAAACAATTTCCACCAATTTTTTTCAGAAGTCGGAAGGTGGGACAGCTTCGATTAATCAAAAAGCACAGATAGAATTCGATGATTTTGTAAGTGTCTTGAGGAAAATAGGCGTTCAGGTTATTGTGGTTGAAGATGATCCTGAAAACGATACACCTGATGCATTATTTCCAAATAATTGGGTTTCATTTCATACAGATGGAACAGTCGGACTATATCCTATGTTTGCAGAAAACAGAAGACGAGAGAGAAGGCAAGAAATTATAGACCAACTGATTCAAATGGGCTTTGAGGTCAACAAAATCATTGACTATTCATATTTCGAAAATCAGCATTTGTTTTTGGAAGGTACAGGGAGCCTAATTTTAGATCGGACAAACAAAAAAGCATATTGTGCGCTTTCTTCGAGATCTTCTGAAGAACCACTTATTACATTTTGTAAGGATTTTGACTTTATGCCTGTAGCGTTTAAAGCCAATCAATCAGTAGAAAACATTCGTAAACCGATTTATCATACGAATGTATTGTTAACTATTGGAGAAACGTTTGCTGTCGTTTGTCTTGACAGTATAGACGATGTAGACCAACAGACACTAATTGTGAATTCATTACAAAAAGATGGGAAAGAAATCATACCTATCTCAGAAGCTCAACTCAATTCTTTTGCTGGAAATATGCTGCAAGTAAGAGGAGCTAATGATAAACGTTATTTAGTTATGAGTGAACAAGCAAAACAAAGTCTCTCCAACAATCAACTCGGAAAGATTGAAGAGCATGCATCTATAATTTCATCGCCATTAACTACTATTGAAACGCATGGAGGCGGTAGTGCGCGTTGTATGATGGCGGAGGTGTTTTTGCCGCTGAATAAGCAGTTTTAATTATAAATTATTCAGTCGAATTAGATTGCCTTTACCCCAAATAAATGCCCTACATAAATGGTTATCCCCATAGCAATTGTTCCCCAAAAAACTAACCTAATAATTGCTTTCCATGCAGGAGAACCACCAACTTTTGCAGAGACATACCCTAAAAGGATAAGGAATAAGATGGAAGCTCCATAAATAACAAACTCCATATCCTCCAAAGGCGCAAATATCGCCACCAAAAGCGGTAAAATTCCGCCGACAGCAAACGCTAAAAAAGAAGCAAATGCTGCCTGAATTGGATTCGCTGCATTTTGTTCGTTGATTCCCAACTCATCCCTAACATGTGCCTCCAATGGATCATTTTCTGTCATTTCTTTGGCAACTTGCAATGCTGTTTCTCGCTTTAGACCTCTATTGATATAAATTTGTGTCAATAGCTCAAGTTCCTCTTCAGGACTCTCTTTTAATTCTTTCTTTTCCCGTTTAATATCGGCTTTTTCTATATCCGTTTGCGAACTCACAGAAACATATTCTCCAGCAGCCATCGATAACGCTCCAGCTACTAAACCTGCTAAAGAAGCAAGAATAATGGTTTCCCGCGAAACACTTGCTGCGGCTACACCTGCGGTTAAACTCGCCATGGATAGAATGCCGTCATTTGCTCCTAAAACAGCAGCGCGAAGCCAGTTGCTTCGGTGCACGTAGTGTTCCTCGAGGTATTCTTCTAGTGATTTGTTCATTGGAGTGAAGTTTCTTGTATAAAAATAGTGGTTTTATGTAAATTAAGCATCTTTCACCTCTTGAATTAACCACTTCCAGGCTGGAATTATTTGAATATTTCCAGCGTCCATATTTATTTCATCGGTTTCATCCATTGTAATAATCAAACTCTGTGTAATGTTTAGTTCTTTCATCCCTGAGACAAGCGCATTAACTTCTCTATTCTTTGTTTCAGGGTTTTGCATGCTATAAGAAACTTGAATCAAGAGATTTTCTTCAGGTATATAAAAATCAATTTCCTTTTTCCGTTTTAAGAAATATACATCATATCCACGCCGACGCAGTTCTATATAAATTTGATTTTCTAGTAGCTTCGTGTCTTGGTCATGAAGGAAGAGCATTAATACGCCCGTATCTAAAAAATAATACTTCTTCTTTGTTTCTTTCTCTACAAACTTGCTGTGGTAATTAGAGATGGAAGCAATCATAAATGAAGCTTCCAAATAGTTCAGGTAATCAAACAATGTATTGTTACCAATAGACAATCCTGTAGATTTAATTAGGTTTTTAATTCGGTTAACAGCAGTCTCATTATTTACACTTTCAGCTAGTTTTTTCACTAATAGCTTTAATACGTTCACATTTGAAATATTGTATCGTGCAACAAGGTCACCGTAAAATAGTTTTTGATATACGCTAGATAAATATTCACGTTTATGCTCGAATTTTAATAATTCAGGAAACCCTCCGAATTTCAAATAGTTTTTATGTGCTCGTTTTAAGACAAACCTTTCTTCAGTATATTTTGATTTTAGTGTAAATGAAATACTTTGAAATTGTAAGAATTCTTTAAATGAAAGCGGTAGAATTTCTTTCGTAAAAAAACGTCCCCCTAATGTAGTAGCAATTTCTGCACTAAACATATTTGCATTACTTCCAGTAACATATATCGAATAGCCATCATCTGCTATACGGCGAATAAATTTTTGCCAATTCTCAACAGTCTGAATTTCGTCCAAAAATAGTATCGGCTTTTTGTCAAATAGTTCATAATAAGCTTCTATTAATAAATGTAAATGATCGGATGATACTTCAAGTAGTCGTTCATCTTCAAAATTGACAAATAGAATCAGCTCATAATCATCATTTTGTACCAAATACTTAATGATTTGATATAAGAAATATGTTTTACCTGCTCTACGTAGACCAGTAAAAACATAATTAGCGTTCTTTTCTATCGAAATATCTCTCGGAACTACATCAATTTCCCGAATCCATTCCTGACGTTCAAGTATAATCTGTTTGAATAGTTCTTTCATTTTATCTCATATATAAGACAAATATAACTATTTATATCTTATTTAAGAGATAAAAAACATAGATGTCACTTAACCAAAATCGCTTCACTATCTTCAGTTGCCACTAACCAGTGCTTTACATTCGGTTCAATTTCAGTAAAATCGCCTGAATTCATTGTGATTCTCAAATCTTTTTCATCTTCGTAAACGATTTCTCCTTGCGCACAAACAAGTAGTGCAGGAACTTTAGTAATATGCTCCTTTAATTCACCGTCTTTTTTCAAATGAATCGCTATCACTTTACCTTCTGTGCCGTTGAATAACTGTTTTGCTGAAAGTAATTTTTCGGAATTGTGGAATGTTGTTAAATGCATGTTATTTAAAATATTTGTGGAATGTATTAAACGATTTTTCAATAGCAGGAATGATTTCATCCTTTGCTTTTTGTGGATTTTCTGAATTCAATGATTTCAATAACTCCAAATGTGGATGTAGCCATTTGTGTAATTCATCGTGCGATGCACCTTTCATGGTACAACTTTTAATCAAATTATTGGTGTGTTCCATCATATCTTTAGATAGTTGATCGTAATCTTCGCCTTCAAAATTGTTAAAAACAGCTTCACTTTTTTCAATGTGCGGAAGCATTTCTTCGTTTACTTTCCATTTTTCACCGTCGTTTAATGAAATGGTTGAAGTTTCTTTTTTCGAAGTATGTTCTTCTTTTTGAAGGGTCTTGTTTTCAGTTTTTTCATCAGTATCTTTAGAGGCATTGCAGCTCATTAATAATGCAATCAGTCCAATTGCTATATAGCTTTTGTTCATGTTTTCTGATTTTATTTTCACAGTCTTTTATCTATTCGTCTTAACATCTTACGCTCTTAACATCTTAATATCTCCCTCATTCCCCTAGGGCAAACGCATTTAAAAATTAAATCTCGAAAAGAACTTATTTTGTCACGATTTTTGAAACAAAAATACGCGCCAAAATAAAAATCTGTTTATTCTTCTTTACCACGGGTTAAAACCCGTGGCAAAAGAACCTTTGGTTTTAATTAACTCAACTTAAAAAGAACCTTTAAATTTAAATGCGTTTGCCCTGCTCATTCCCCCCACTTCTCCATCTCCTCTTCAGACCAAATGGCAGGAAAAAATCTACGTTGCTGATATTTGGGATGTAAGTATTTTTTCCATTCACTCCCGCCAGTAGCTTCTTTCGATTCTCCTTTTTGATCGAGGTAATGTTGCGCTGTTTCCAAATGAACGATCGGCCAATCGATATTGTATAGACGATCAAATGCTTTGAATTTTTCGATGAGTTTCTCTGAAGGATTACTCATTTTCGCTACTTTCTCGGCAAGTGTTTTACCTTTTACGTCATTCGCTAATGCTATAAGTTCATCTTGATATTTCTCCTCAAATTGTCGCAAAGTCAATGTTTTTTCGCCCGTTTTACGATTGTATCCCGCATCTTTCCAATACAGATGTTCGAAGTATTCTTCTGTTGATGGGTTTTTAGGTAATCTTTTTTGCCCCATGCTATTTACAAGGTTTTTCAAGGGCGTACACATCGTCTCTATATGTCGAAACTGTACACTTTGAAATCCACTGGCTGGCGTTAGTGTGGCACGAAAGGTATTGTAATCATCATAATTCATTCCGTATTTCATGACATCAAATGAAGTGATCAACATCGAAGTATATCGATTCAATCGATTGAGTTTATCGATCCAAATGGCTTCGTTATGATCCTCATAAACCAATTGTTCGAGTTCATGTTTCATCATGCCTAAAACCAGTTCCGTTACCTGATGATACATGATAAAGATTTTTTCATCTTTAAAATCCGTTCGGGGCTTTTGCAAAGACAATAAAGTGTCGACTTCAATGTAATCCCAATAATTGATAGGTTTTGCTTGTAGTAATCCTCCCAGATAGTTCAAGCTATTTTCTCCGAGATCATCGTATTTTTTGTCGATTTGATCAATGAGTTCTTGCTTTGTCATAATGTATATTTTTTAAAGAGTTTTATGCCAAATGTGAGTAAAGTACCCACTTTTATTAGTTCGAAGACGACATAAATCAAATGAATCTTTGAAGGTGGAACAGTTTCACCTTGAATGTGCAACTCCGCTCGCGCATCTAAAACGGGTAAAACCCATAACGTTTGTAAAATAAGCAAAATAGCTGGGATAATCAACCAAAAATAAAACGGCTGATAAGCGAAACCATATCGCAAATACAAATTGATTACAATAGCAATTAGAAAAACCCATTCCATAATGTTTAGTGCATGAAATACAAGTCTTCCGATTCCCAAACCTAACGGCAAAGTGATTCCAGGTGCTCTGAATTTTAGCCAAGCTTCCATAAAACTTATTGCGCCAACAAATCCTAACCATAGAAAAGTCGTTGCTAAAATGAGCGCGTGATTTGAATTCATAACTTAATTTTGATTATTGATGTGATTGTGTTTGTATTGAAACATCTCCGCCATTTTTCCTGCTCTCCATTTTGCTTCTTTCGCTTTTTCTCCTGTGAAATGCTCGTCGATTGTTTCCATAAACAACTTTAACCATCTATCAAAATGCTCGGCTCCAATCGGTAATTTCGCATGTGGAGCAAATGGACTCCCGTGATAGGTGTGATTGTTGAGCAAAACCGTTTCCCAAAAGCGATACATTTTTTCCAAATGTGGCTCCCAATTACCGTTAATGACTTTTTCAAAGATTGGTCCTAACAATTCATCATGCTGTACTTTCTCGTAAAACCTGTTGACGAGAAGCATGATTTCATTGATTGACTGAATTTCTTGAGCTGTGTTTTTCATAGAAAGTATAATATAATGAGTATGATTAAATTTACAAATACACTCAGGTAGAATGCAAAAAGACAATATTTTGCTTCGGCTTGAGCGATAAACATAGCATTTGAAGCCATAGTTACTACGGCAACAATCGCTAGAATGAAAGTGCTTCCATTTTCTAGTGCATACATCGCCGCCACTGATCCGAGACAACTTTGAAATGTGATCATTAGCGTCATTGCACCAAATCGTGAAATTTCAAATTGTTCGAGTTGTTTGTTATACCAGTTCATATTTTTTATTTAAAGATTAAAAGACCTTAATATCCTAAATAGATTTAAATTTTTTTATACTCTCAAATATGTATTTCCTGCATTTAAACCAGCAGCTAATTCACGAATATTTGTTGTTGCAAGCATATTTTTTAAATCATCTCGCACAGATTTAAATTTCTCGTGAACTGGACAAGGGTTATTTTCATCACATTTCTTTAGCCCTAAACCGCAACCATTAAAAATTTGATCCCCGTCTATCGCTGTCACGATTTGAATCAGTCGAATATTGTCTAAATCTGACTCGGCAATTTCAAATCCTCCAGACGGACCTTTGATTGAATTTACAATGTTGTTCTTAGCTAAAAGCTGCAATATTTTAGCCGTAAAAGCTTCAGGAGAATCAATCGCCTTGGCAATTCCTTTCAAGCTCACGCGCTTCCCCTGAGAAGATTGCTCAGCGATGTGCAACGTTGCTTTTATTCCGTATTGACAGGCTTTTGAAAACATATTTCTTTTGTTTAAGTGCAAATATAAGAAGTTTTTCTATTTCGGACAATATTATCCGAATATATTTTGCACACACAGCACAGTTGTAATATTTAAACATAAAACTTATATTCGGGCAATCATTAAAATTTTTAATGGAACTTATTTTAACAATTATAAATTATATACAATGAAAAAGAATTTGCTAAAAACATTCGGAATTGCTAGCGTTTTGTTTGCATTTACTGCTTGTGGAGAAAGTACAGATGTTGTAGAATCTGGAACCTATGAAGGGAAAATCAAAAAAGTAGAGGCGGAGAAGTCTGAAATTTATGTGGAGACTTCAGACGATAAAACATTGGAACTTTACTTTACAGATGAGACGAAACTGACGAAAGCAGGTGAAACGGTTGAATTTTCTGTACTTGAAAAAGGACAAAAAGTGGAAGTTGAGGTAGAGAAAGTTGGAAAGCGACTTGATCCTTTGACGGTTAAGATAATGGAGTAAAATGAACGAAATTCCAGAATTTTTGCGGACAGAGGTATGGCATCCTTTGTCCGTTCATTTTCCTGTTGCGTTATTGCTAATGGCAACTTTATTTAAGCTCCTCACACTTTTTTCAAAGTCCAAAACGTGGGAAAATGCAGGGAGTTTTTTGTTGTACATTGGAACTATAGGAGCATGGTTAGCTGTATTTACAGGAGATCAAGCCGATGGGATCGTTTCGAGAGAATTATGTGATCCTACAATCTTAAAAGCACATGAAAATATGTCTTGGATTGTGGCTTGGTTGTTTAGTGTTGCTTCAGTGCTCGATATTCTTAGAACAATCAAGTTAATTTCCCTAAAATCAAGATTCATAAAAATTTCAGTTGTTTTGTTACTGCTTGTAGGTTCTGGATATCTAACCTATACAGGGCATCTAGGCGCGAAATTGGTCTATCAGCAAGGTGCTGGTGTTTATCATCCGTCTGAGGATTGTGGGGAATTTAGTGAATAAAGGAAGAATATCGAATATGCCCGCCTGTCGTCGGACTGGGATTTAATAATATCTATCTGCGATATTTCACAAATCTGCGTTCCATATTCCATATTCTGCGGTTGTCACGTTCTCAACATGCTTCGATTATATGGTGAATTCAGTATATTTCAGATTGTGTTTCAAAAGACTTTTTGTCATGATTTTTGAAACAAAAATACACGCCAAAAAGGTTTTCTCGTAGTTATCTTAACCCGTGGACTCGCGTCCACGGTTAATAGTATGTCGCCCATACTGGGCTGTGTAGTTAGAATTAAACTATCGTGGAGTCGAGGAATACAGAATTTCAATTTAAGACTTTCGAACTCATCACTTCACAAATCTACTCATACCTATATAAGTACAGGTACGGTTCCATATTCAGTATAGGTGCAATATCACTTCCCTCCACTTGCTTGCAACAACGAGAGTGTGTACTCTTTTTCTTTATCCATAAAATGACGAATTGTCTCAAAACCAACCTCTTGAGCTAGTGCTTCAATGTCGGATAGACTGTATTTTTTTGAGACCTCCATGTGAATGACTTCGTGTTTATCGAACTTGATAATTTCTTTGTTGATGGAGACAGTTTGTTCTTTTAGGCTTACTAAATAACTTGTTGTTCTACCTGAAACTGGGTCGTAGGATGCAAAGTGGTCAAAGGATTCTAGGTCGAAATCAGCGCTTAGCTCTTTGTTGATTCTTTGAAGTAAATTAAGGTTGAACTTTTTTGTTATTCCTTCGACATCATCGTATGCGGCGAGGATTTTTTTGGGATGTTTTTTTAAGTCGAAAGCAACTAGTATTTTATCTTTATTGGTTAGATTGGCGTTGACTTTTCTTAAAAAATCAACAGCGCGCTCGTGTTTGTAATTTCCAATGTTGCCTCCCATGAAAAGAACAAGTTTTAAGTTTTTTCTTTTCTTGATTTGTTCCATGGTTTTGAAATAATCGCCAGCTATTGGAATAATTTTAAGCCTAGGACAATCTTTTGAAACGGTTTTTTCGTTTACACCTAAAATATATTCTGAAATATCCATTGGAAGATAGGTGCAATCTAGTTCTGTAGATTGGAATTGACGCAACAACTCTTTTGTTTTTGATCCGTCCCCAGCACCTAGCTCAATAATGTCAACGGCATCTGTTTCCTCTGAAATAAGCGTTGCTAATTCATGGGATTTATCGCCTATGATTTCTTTTTCACATTTTGGAAGGTAATACGATTCCATTTCCATGATTTTTTGAAAAAGTTTATCTCCATTTTCGTCGTAAAAATATTTCGAAGGAAGTGTTTTTAATTCTTTTTGAAGTCCTGAAAGGATCTCCTCTCTAAATGTTGTTTTCATCATTTTAAAGTGATTTTGCTAAACGAATCCCCGAAAAAATCCATCTGGAACTTGCGTGAAAAAAGTTTCTATATGTTTTTCTACTATGATTTTGAGCTGTTGCCACTGAAGCTCCTCTTAATACATTTTGGTTCAGCATAAATTTGCCGTTGTATTCACCCAATGCTCCATGAGCTTTTTTAAAATTCGGATATGGCTCATAATGGGAATAAGTCCATTCCCAAAGCTGTCCCCAATTAAATTTTTCGGAAAGTGCTTCCCATTCAAATTCAGTTGGCAAACGCACTCCTTTCCACTCTGCGAAAGCAAAAGCTTCGTAAAATGAAACGTGTTGTACTGGTGCGTCCAAATTGATGGATTTTAATCCACCTAGCGTGTAATTAAACCATTCACCGTTCTTGTTATGCCAATATAGCGGGGTATTGATCTTATTTTCATTTATGTATTCCCATGCTTCTTCGTGCCATAAATTAAAGTCTTTGTATCCTCCAGCGTTAATAAATGCAAGGTACTCTCTATTCGTTACAAGAGTATTGCGAATCGCACAATTTTGAATGTAAACTTTGTGTTCTGGTGCTTCATTGTCATAAAAAAATCCGCTTCCACTTGCGCCTATTGAGTAAAGCCCTTTTTCCAATGAGTACCATTCTTCTGGTGCTTGATTTGGTTTTACAATAAATCGATTGGCATAAGCTGGAAATGTAGGTTGAAATCCAAGGATATATTTGATGTCGTAAACCAGTAACTCTTGGTGTTGCTGCTCGTGATTTAAACCTATTTTCACAATATCAATAACCTCCTGATTGGTTGTTTGATCTAATAGTTTCGACATTTCAGCATTAACATAAGCGCGATAATCATAAACCTCATCCACCGTTGGACGTGTCATAAGACCTCTATTTGGCTTTAAAATCCGATCGCCCATATTGTTGTAATAACTATTGAATAAATAGCTATAATCCTTATGGTAAATTTGATAATCAGCTTTGTACTTCACTAAGACAAACTGTTCAAAAAACCAAGTTGAATGCGCTAAATGCCATTTTGGAGGAGAAACTTCCGCTCTTGGTTGAGGAACGTAATCTTCTGTCAACAACGGTTCGCAAATAGATTCAGTTTGTTTTCTGACCATTTGGAATTGTGCCAATATATCTTCGAGTACAAGTGTTTTATTCATTTCTCTATTTTTACACCGTTCCAAAAAGCGACGTAGTTTTCAATGTATTTTGCTTTCTCTTTTGCATTTGGATAATACCAGGCTGCATCTTTATTCATTTCTCCATTCACTTCAATGGTGTAGTAAGAAGCAGTTCCTTTCCAAGGACAATATGTATCTGAATCTGATTTATGGAAGAACTGCTTTTTAATTGAAGACGGAGGAAAGTATTGGTTATTTTCAACTTCAATCGTTTCGTCACTTTCTGCAAGAACTTCGTTATTCCAAATTGCTTTCATCCTTTAAATATATAAATTTTCTATATCTCTTCGAGTATCGTGGGAATCAATTCTGAAACAGTTGGGTGTGGATGAACACTATCTCTAATGACGGTGAAAGGTACATCAGCGTACATTACGTTTATTAAACTGCTTATTATTTCATCCCCTCCTACTCCTAAAACAGTTGCACCAAGGATTTTGTTTGAATCTAAATCCACAATAATACTTATAAAACCCTTGGTTTCCCCTTTTTCTTTGGCTCGAGAAATTTTATTCATCTCTCTTTTTACAACTTTAAAATTCAATCCTTTATTCTCTGCGTCTTTGATTGTCATTCCCACTCGACCTAATGGCGGATCAATGTATAAACCGTAAGTTATTATTCGATCGGTGACTTTTCTATCTCCGTTGTCAAACATATTGGCAACAATTATTTCATAATCATTATAGGAGGTATGCGTAAATGCACCACGACCGTTACAATCTCCCAACGCATAAATTCCTTTGATATTGGTTTCTAAATAATCATTTACCGTTATGAAATTTCGCTTGTCTGTTTTTACATTTGTTTTGTCTAAACTCAAAGTATCCGCATTAGAATCTCTTCCGACTGCCAATAATAAATGAGAACCTTTAATGCTTTTCTCTTGATTATCGCTATTAAAATTCACGGTGATTTGCTTTTCATTTTGTTGCGCATTAACACGCGTTGAGTTTAAATAAAAATCAATTCCTTCCTCTTTTAAAAACGAAATAATTGCCTCACTCACCTCTTGATCTTCTTTAGGAGTAATGCGATCGTTTTTTTCAATAATGGTGACTTTACTCCCAAATCGGCTAAACATTTGACCAAATTCTAACCCAAGATAACTCCCGCCGAGAATAATTAAGTGTTCGGGAACTTCTTCTAATTCCAAAATGGTTTTATTGGTTAAATAATCAACTTCTTCAAATCCTTCTGGAATATGTGATCTTCCTCCAACGTTGATAAAAATTTTTTCAGCTGTTAACGTTTCGCCATTTACTGCTACCGTTTTAAAATCTGTGAATGCTGCTTTTCCTTTAAAATAGACGATTTTATCATTATCACTAACCCCTTTTGAAATGCCCTCTACAGATTCGCTGACAATCTTGTCTTTGCGTGCTTTTACTCTCTTTAAGTCAATTTTAAAACCGTCTGGAACAATTATGCCTAAATCTTTCGCTTTTTTCACATCCCAAATCCGTTTTGCGCTTGCTACATAAGTTTTGGTCGGAGTACATCCGTTATTGACGCATGTTCCTCCAAAATATTCCTTTTCAATGAACGCAACCTTTTTCCCTTCGTTAGCAAGTCGAAAGACTAAAGGTGTTCCAGCTTGACCAGATCCGATAACTATAGCATCAAAAATTTGTTTTATCATGATAATTGAATGTTTGCATTTTTAAGACAAAATTGTGCTGATATCAACTTTTTGATTCAGCGTTTTATGAACAGGGCATTTCTCAGCGATTTCTAACAAACGTTGTCTCTGTTCTTCGTTAAGGTCTCCAGTAATTGTGATATTTCTTTTAATAACATCAATTTTTGCTTTAGAATCCTCAATATCGATATCTTTTACGTGTTCTTTGCTGTGATCCAAAGTTACATTTACTTCAGCTAAAGCCCATTTTTTACGGTCTGCGTACATTCTGAGCGTCATAGCTGTACATGCTCCGAGTCCAGCGAGTAATAAATCATAAGGTGTTGGTCCAAAATTATTTCCTCCCACATCTTCGGGTTCGTCTGCTCGAAAATTGTGATTTCCAGCCCTGATGTCTGTGGTATATCCTTCTGCGCCAATTTGTGCTACAACCTGTCCTTTTTTGGATAGTGCATTTCTTTCAGGTAAATCCAAATACCTGCGCGACCAACTTGCAATTACGTTTCCGACATAAGCAGAATCTTTTTTATCACTGAGCAAATGATCAGCGCCATCCAGAGAAATAAAACTCTTGGGATGCATAGCATGTTTGTATATTTCCGACGCATTTTCTACTCCAACCGTCTTGTCCTGAGGAGAATGCATGACCAATAAAGGCTTGCGCAAATCTTTGAGAATACGTTGCATATTCTTCTCAGAAATATCTTCTAAAAACTGCTTTTTGATATTAAATGAACGGCCACCGATACTCACTTCTGCCGTGCCTTTCTCATTAATTTGATCGAGGTCTTTTCCAAACAGATTTTTAACATGATCTGGCGAAGAGGGCGCAGCAATTGTAGCAACTGCCTGGACACTTTTTATTTTGCTCCCAGCATAAACAACAGCCGCACCACCTAAGGAGTGTCCTACAATTAAAGCTGGCGCTTCGTATTCGGATTCCATGTATTCTGCAGCGCAAATCAAATCTTCGATGTTTGAGGAAAAGTTGGTGTTCTCAAAATCACCCTCACTTTCTCCCAACCCCGTAAAGTCAAACCGAAAAACGGCAAACCCTTGATCTGTAAGTTGTCGGGAGATGTTTTTAACGGGTGTCAGATTCTTGTTGCATGTAAAGCAATGCGCAAAAAGAACATAGGCCAATGGTTTTTGATCCAGCGGAAAATCGATTCGTGCGCTGATTGTTTCTCCAGTTTTGTTTTGAAAATCTACTTTGGTTAATTTCATATGTTTTTTATCTGTTTTTTTGTTGTATGTTGTTTGTTGTTTGAGTTACTTACGATTTGTTTTTATGTGATATGGTGTTTTACTAATATACGGAAAATATTTTTGGGAGTTAGAATGGGTGAACTGGTTTTTTGCTATATTGAGAGAATCAAAAATTGAATAATAAAAAAGAGTAAAACAAAATGACCAACAACGATATATTACGCCGCATCCGATACCTGTTCAACTATAGTGACACCCAAGTAGTCGAGCTATTCAAACTTGCGGAATGCGAGGTTGAGGAAACGGAAGTGAGTAACTGGTTAAAAAAAGATGATGACCCAGCCATGATTGAGTTAACAGATAAACAACTCGCGACTTTCCTCAATGGACTAATCATCCAAAAACGTGGAAAAAGAGAGGGGCCTCAACCCGAAGCTGAAGAAGAATTGAGCAATAATATGATACTCATGAAACTAAAAATTGCGTTGAAATTGAAATCCGATGATATCTTGGAGCTATTCGCTTTAGTGGATAGAAAAGTAGGTAAACCAGAATTAAGTTCTTTCTTGCGCAGTGCTGATCATAATCAATACCGACCTTTACAGGGTCAATATTTGAGGAATTTTCTAACGGCTTTACAAAGGAAAAGCAAGAAAAACAAGGAGAATTCTTTGTAGCGAATGAACCCTTGGATCAATCCATTGTTTATATCAAAAAGAATAAATGAACTGCAAGTATATCGGAATTAGAAGAGCATTAATTGTAATTCAGTTTATTTTTATTCTTTTGATTACATTATCTCCTCTAAGTAATGCCCGAGCTCAAAACAAAGAATCGGTTGCCATTTCAGATTTAAAAGCGGGAGATAGTATTTATATTATAACAAACAGAGAAATAGATACAACGAAAAAAGAGTTATCATTTCACAGTAAAGTGAGTGAAGAATCAACGCTAACATTTTTGAAAGTTACTTTAAATCAATCACTCGAAATGGTAAGTCACTTGTTTAGCCAAGCTGATTTTATGTCTGAAGTTTCTGTGAAAACATCCGAGTGGTTACTTTTTATACATGGTGATGGCAAAACCTACAATGAATCAGTTCAACGTGGGTTGGATATACAAAACACCCATAACGTTAATGTTATTGTTTTTAGTTGGCCTAGTGAATTGCCTGATATTAATGGGCTCAAAAATTTTAAGAATTCGGAGAGGAATGTTGTAAAGTCAGTCGATCATTTCAAACAACTGTTAAGTTTTATGAAAGATTTTAAAGAAAGTAATTCTGCCTATCAGGAAAGTGCAAATTTATCTATGTTTTTGCACAGCCTTGGCAATCTACATCTTAAGAAACTGGTAGATTCAACTAATAGTGATAGAGTTTATGACACTATATTTGAGAACTTAATTATAAATTCAGCAGCCGTAAACCGCAAAAACCATGAAGAGTGGGTAGAGAAGTTAGATTTCCAGAAAAGGATTTACATCACCAACAATCATTATGACTATAGCTTAAAAGGACTGCACATCTATACAAAGCATGGTAATCAGTTAGGGGAAGAATTTTCAGGGCCTTCAGCTAAAAACGCAAATTACGTCCATTTTACTGAAGCTGTTGGTTTTCGGACACCTACAAGTAATACGCATACTTATTTTATAGGTGATATTCCTCAGCAAAGTAGAAATATTCGCAACTTTTATTTCGATGTTTTACATGGAAATAAAATCAATTTTTCCGATTCATCTCAATTTGTTAAGCGAAATGAGGGGGTGGGCTATGATATTGTTTTTTAAACATGTTTATTTACGTCTAATAAGCGACAAAACAAGTCCCAAAACACCTCCTGCACCTCCAGAAATCAGTATGTTCTGCTTCATTTCTGTTAAACCAGAAATATTCCTTCCGAAAGATTCAAGTGCGTTATCAGATTCACCAAAGATCGTACTTAAACTAACATATTCACTAGAAATTCTACCAAATATAAGGTAGCCTAAGACTAATCCAATAACTATAAAAACTAAAATAAAAATTATTGTCCTTTTCATAGGTTCAAGTTTTGAATGCTTTACAATATAATGATAATTTATTTGTTATCAAAAAATAGTCATTGCCGTTCCAGGGCAAACGCATACTTTTTTATTTAGGTAGACTAAATATTTAGCCTTAACTGCGAATATTGGGATTATGAGTATGCTTGTTGTTATCAATCTACTTATTATTATCCAATTTTGATCAGCGGTTAAAAGTGCTGTAGGCACTTACAATTTTTAGCGCTGGCATTCATGCCAGTGATTAAAAATTGAATCCCAACCGTGAGTGCTGTAGGTACGACATATATTACTTCCCCATTAAAATTTTAGTAGAACCAAAAGTATGAGTTTGCCCTAATTGCCGTTCTAGAGTAAACAGATTTAAAAACTAAATCTCGAAAAGAGGATATTTTTCCGTACAAAACGAAATTGCTGTTAATTTTGTACCAATAAAGAAATCAATGACAAACATAAATATCCGTCCAATACAACCTTCAGACAACGCAGCAATTGCTGATATAATCAGAAAATCCTTGGAAGAATACGGCGAAAATAAGCCGGGAACGGTTTATACGGACCCAACGACTGATTCGCTTTACGAGTTGTTTGAAAAACCAAAGTGTTGTTATTTTATCGCTCTTGATGACGATAAGGTCATTGGTGGTTGTGGTATTTATCGAACAGAAGGACTTCCAGATGGATACGGTGAACTGGTTAAATTATATCTCCACAAAAACTACAGGGGTACAGGATTGGGGAAAAAACTTATACAACAAAGTATAGAAGAGGCTCAAAAAATGGGCTACACGCATCTTTACCTCGAGTCGATTCCTGCGTTAAATCAAGCGGTGCATTTGTATGAGAAAGTTGGTTTTGAAAAGATCGATCATCGTTTGGGCGATTCGGGACATTTTTCATGTAATCTATGGATGGTAAAGAAACTTGGTCATGTAGAGCATAATTTGTGAATAAAGCAGGTTAAAAGAACAGCTATATTTTAACGCCAATGATACAAACATCATCAACTTGGTCTAGGTTTCCTTTCCAATCTTCAAAAGTTTGATTTAATATTTTCTTTTGTTCTTCCATGCTTTTATCCTGAATGGTTAAAAGCAATTTTCTAAAGTTTACGCTTTTAAACTTTTTGCCAGTTTCAGAACTTGTATGTTTTTTGTCATCTCCAAACTGATCGACAAAACCATCAGAGAATGTGTATAATGAATCGTTCTTCTCAAGTTCTACAGTATGTGTTTTAAAAGGAGTTGCGTTCTCAGTATAGCCAATCGCTTGCTTATTTGCTTTTATTTCTGCTCCTCCCCCAACTTCAAAAGGTTTCATGTTTTCTGGCCATGAAGTTCTTTTAGAATTAAAAATCCACAGTGGATTGTTTGCACCGGCATAGTGAACTCTGTGAATGTCTCCATCTATTGATTCAAGACAACACAAAGCAAGGTCCATTCCATCTCGGATTCTTTCTTCACTTTGAGAAAAATTGTCTGCAACTAATTCACTGAGTTTGTCTAATATTTCACCGGGATCACGCAAACCGAACTCTTGAATACAGCGTTTTAAACCATTCGCTCCAACAATACTCACCATGGCTCCAGGTACACCGTGACCCGTACAATCTGCTGCAACGTAATAAATGAGTTTTTTCTTTTTTTCTTCAACAACATCCATAAAATAAAAGTCACCTGCTACAATATCTTTCGGTTTATAGATAATAAAACTCTCTAATAAGTATGCGCTCACTAATTTATTAGCAGGTAAAATTGCATCTTGAAGTCGTTTAGCGTAAAAAATTGAATCGAGAATTTCTGTGTTTTTCTTATCGACGATTTCTTTCTGAATATGAACCTCCTCTTTTTGCATCTCAATTAGTTTCTTTTGTTTTTTAATGATACGGATACGATTGAGTACATAAAGTAAAAAGATAATCACACAAAGACTCCCTGTGCTTACAAAAATAATAATCAACCTTTGATTGCTCTTTTCAGCCTTAGTTAATTGATTTTCTTTTTCCATTAAAGCAATTTTCTTTAATTTCTTTTCATTTTCAAATTTCGCTTCTAAACTTAGAATTTGTCTGTTTTTATCAATGCTATAAACTGAATCTTTAAATTGTATATGAGACTCTAAATAAGTATAAGCGCTTTCCAATCTCCCTAGCCTTTTATAAATTGAAGCAATGTTTAAGCTCGTTTTTTGTAGGTTATCGTAAGCATTTCTTTCATTAAAAATTTGATGGGCTTTTTTCGCATATTTTAGTGCTTCTAGTAGATCTCCATTTTTTTCATAAGCTGAACTTATCAATTCGTAGGTTCCTGCTATTCCATATTGATTATCTATATCCCTTAAATTTTTTAACGCTTTATCAAAATAAACGAAGGCCTTATCTATTTGATCAAGGTCAAAAAGTGTACTTCCAATAATAGAATATGTAATGGAAAGTGGATATATTGCATTTTCTTCTTCAAAAATATCTTTGGCTTTATCAAAATATTCCAAAGCTAACTCAAGCTCATTTTCTTCAATGTAAACATTACCTATACCAACAGAGGAAACCCCAATCATATAGTTTAAGGAATCTTTTAATGCAATAGAGTGAGATGATTTATATGACTTTAGTGCTTTCTTATAATCTAACAACCCAATATAGGTGTTTCCTATAGAATTCATGACGTTACACATTTTCTTCCGATCATCTATTTCTTCTGAAAACTTATAACTCTGATAGAAGTTTTTTAAAGCAAGTTGATAATCACCTCTAGCATTGTAAAACTCCCCTTTGAGCGTATACGCTTCAGCTGTACCTTTTTTATAATCAATTCTGTTAGATACTTCAGCAATTATATCCGAATAAAAAAGGCAACTATCATTTGCAAGATCAAAATAATGGGTTGCTAAATCTATAAGAATCTTAACTCGAGTTGTGTCTTCGGCCTGGTGTAAAACAAGCTTCTTTTTCAAACTATCTGAAACAACCGAAGAATGACTACTAAAAGGTAAAGTGGTAAAAAAAAGTATAGTACAGAAAAACCTAAAGAGATAAACTCTGGTCAACAAATTTCTTGGTTTAAATCTCTTTGAAATCATAGTTTGTAGGTCTAGTAGTCTTATAGGTTTAGGATCAATCAGTATTACAAACTATTAGTATATTTAGAAACACCAATCTAACTCTCATCATAAGTATTTAAGAAATAAGCTTCTCAAAGATAGAAAAACTTCCTAATTATCAAAATATATGATAAAATTAATCATAAAAACAAACCATTATACCTTAATTTATAACGTTGAAGTAACAAGCAGAATTTTGGTAACTTGATTGTTTTTTATATGCTCATTTCTGCATTTAATAAATTTTTCTCCCAATACTAATATGCAGAAGGGAGGTCTTACTAAATTACTCAGGAGTATATTTAGATAAAAAAGTTTACATTATTTGTAAATAATTATGTTTATTCGTTTATTTGAGTATGTATTTAATAGAAACACAAACCAATAAAAAACATAAAGTTTTTGTGGATTTTATTGATGAGCAGGATTTTAAATACATAACAAAGTCAGCGTTTTATTTTAATTGGAAAGAAGCAAGAGAACATGATATTTATAAGTTAGTATTAGGGGAGGAGATTTTGGGGTTGATGGCGTGCTCTAACTTATCAAAGAGATAAACGAATTGAAATTATATTACTATCCGTTTCTAAAGAAAATAGGGGGAAGAATAAAAAATACGAACGAATAGTAGGAACACTTATTGGATTTGCATGCAAGGAAGCAATAAAACTTTTTGAAATAAATGCATGCGTTTCTCTCATTCCAAAAACAAGGTTAAAACAGCACTATATTGAACAATATGGGATGATTGATGCGGGTAAGCATGTATTCTTAGAGGGAGACCAACTACTAAAAGTATTAAAAAAATATGAGTTATGAAAAATAAAAAATTGAATGAAAAATATACTGATAAAGAGTTAGCAGAGTCTTTTGTTTTTAGAAATGACTTGAGTCCAAAAGAAAAGGAGCAAGCAGATATTGACTTGAAAGAAATGCGAAATAAGCTCCGAGACAAACTAACACCAGAAAAAAGGTTATTAACCCACTTATTGCAGTTGAAATATCAAATTGAAGATTATTTAAAAAGTCCAAATTATGACTCAAAACTTTCTTTTAGTTTTTTTCTTAGAAAGTATTTGGAAATATTAAACAAGAAAAATAAAGAGTTTGCGCGTGACATTAGCGTTGCAGAAACGGAGCTAAGTCAAATACTCAACCAACATAGAAAACCAAGTGAAAAGATAATTATACGTTTGGAAATTCATTCTAATAAAATTATTCCAGCAATTACTTGGTATAGACTTCTAGAGAAGCAACGAGCATATGAAATATTGACCGACAAAAAATTAAGGGTTCGTGAAAGAAGCCACGTGAGCAATATTCTAAAGGTCTCTTAATTTTTTTAGATACTAATGTAAGCTTAAAGCTTTACAAAGCTTGTATACGAATGCATCGTATTTGCAAAAACTCCAATAGATCCTGTTTTACTAACACATAAAAACTTAGAATAACAAAGCTGCTATTGACGAAGTGAAAAATTCACGGAAATCCACCTATCCTTCACAATATCCACAATAATCACTTGATATATCGTGTTCAAATTTAATATCATCGGAGTAAATTTCACAGACGATTGCAGCCAAAGCTTCTCCAAAAAGTTCCATCAATGAATTGAGGTCAGGCGTTAATTTGTTCTCAAGATAGAAAGGTCCTTCATCAATGTTGATTAGGGAAACGATTCCAGTCTTTTCTGGATATTTTTTATAAATTTCGTGATACAGCAAATTATATATCAAAAGTTGCAAGACATATTTTCGCTTTTTTATGTTATAAATCAACTGTTCTAAGGGAGTATTTTGACTGCTTTTAGCTAATCCAGTAATTCTAACATCTTCATAATCGCACTTTCCTGATTTATAATCGATAATTCTTGTACCGCCATCAAATTTATCAATGCGATCAATAACACCCTTGATGATTACATTTTTATTAACTCCATTTACATCTACTGATACCTGTTTTTCTGCTTTTCTTTCAAGTGATTCAATATAGAGGTGCGTATTTCCTTCTTTAAGTAATTTTTTTTCAACTTTAAGGAAGCGTTCAGTAAGGTATGCTGCAACTTCAAAGCTCAAATAATTTTTCCCTTCTAGTAGTACTTCTTTATTGAATTCAAAGTGTTCTTCAAAACCTTTTTTGAGTACTATTTTTTGCTCTTCAAGCATCAAATTAACATTTGCTGAGGAAACGGCTCTTTGTTGGGCATTTTGAACCTCTCCGTATTTGTCAGTTCGGGCAAAAGGCTGATAAAGTTTTTCCAAAGCCTCATGAATAAAACTCCCAAAACTACTCGCTTCAATTTCTTCTTCTACTTCATCTGCTTCACCAAAACCTAAAAGGTGTTTATAATAAAAATCCAATGAACAAGTAAGGTAATTTTTGATCGCTGAAGCAGAAGTGCCTTTTTCAAAATAGTCGTCTAATCGATTGATAACTGCATCAGACTTTGGAACGACAAGCGGTTGACTTTTTTCTTCCTCATTGGTGATAGTATAATCTAACTGATCAAAATTAATCTTCTTATTGTCTCGAGATAGTTCTAGCTTTAGTTGTTGAATATAACGTGAAGGTTCATCGACTCCCATGCTACTATCGGCAGAAGAATAAGTAATCCACACTTTTTTTGCATGATGCAACAAACGATAAAAATGGTGGGCAAACAACCCTTGTTTTTCTCTGGGAGTTGGAAGCTTATGATACTTTCGTAAGTCCATCGGAATCATCGTTTGAATTGGATTTGTGGGTGGCATGCTTCCATCGTTTAATCCTACAACGATTACTTGTTCAAAGTCAATCAGTCTGGACTCCAACAACCCCATCACCTGTAGTCCTTCAAGTGGATTTCCGTAATATGCTATTGTTTCATTAATCCAATGTTGATTAAACAAAGATTTAAACGTGTTTAACTTTAAAATAGGTTTAAATTCATCAAGAATGTTTTCCAATTTTGTCAAAGACTGATCAAAATGATAAATAATAGCGCTTTCAATCGCTTTTTCTGCTTGATTAATTCGCTTGTAAATAAAAGTATTCATTTGGCGAATTGTGTGTGTTGCCTTATCTATTTTTTGATGCCAAGGTTGGAAAAACAAATTTATAAGTTCTAATAAATCGGGACTCAACTCAAGGTTTTTGGGATATATAAACAGCCAATTTTTATCTAAAATTTTATGCTCTATTGCCATCAGGTTTTTAATGTCTTTATCTGAACAAACTCCTATAACGAAAGGATGTTTTATGAATTTAATAAAGTCTTTATGATAAATCGTTTTTGTATTGAACTGAACAAAATGTTCTTGTACCCCAAATAATAAATCAACCCATGAACGAATTGCGGTATGTTTTAACGGTAATCCTAAAGTGATGTTTGTTTCCCCTACAGATTGCGGAATGTTTTTAATAACTGGTACAATCATTTTTTCATCACCAAGCAAAAGAAGTGTTGAAGAAAGCTCGTTTTGAGTAATTTCATCCTTTAAAATCGTCGCACTCACTTTTGCTTGTCCAGTTGGCTGAGCGCAATTTATCACTTGTATATCTTTAGGATCATTGTGAAGTGAATCGTTTACGAAGGGTAATTTTGAAACGTTTAAATGAGTAAGTAAATCCCTGATAAACGTGCCAGCCTCATGGTTTTCATCTTTTAAATAATATTCGTCTGCATCGATAAAAATGGAAGCTCTTCCCATCTTTTGCAGTTGTTTCATAATGTTCTTTTCAGCTGGTGATAGCGCATTAAATCCCGCAAAAATAAAGTGCGTGGATTTGTTTTCTTTAAATGCTAAGTCGATGTTATTTTCTACTTGTTTGTAAGCATTTCCCATGTAGCACTCACCATCACTTTCAAGTCTTTTATTAAATTTCTCGTAGTAATCGGGTAATAAATCCCAAAACCGCATAAATTTTTTCTGACCCTCCGTGAGTTCTTCTGTTGTATCAAAACTCCAATTTTCAATTTCTTTGATATCCGCTAAATTCTTAAATAAATCTTTGCTATCAATTAAATAACGATCCATTTCATCAAAATCACTCAACAAAATTTTGCCCCATTTAAGAAACTCATCTAACGTTTGTGTTGCTTCTTTTTCGACTTGTAAATGAACATCGTATAACTTAAACAAAGCGCGGGTTGGATCAATGATAACTTTTGGGACTAACTCCTTAATCCAACGATTCATCGTTATGATATTGGGTGAAAAGATTGGCTTTTCATATACTCTAAATAAAGCGCGCTGCAAGTATTTTTTAGCTCTTTGTGAAGGAAGTACAATCGTCAGATTCTCTAAAGATAAATCCTCCTCATAGATATGTTGTGCAATGCGATCAATAAAGTAATTCATGAAATTTAGAATTTGATTGAAAATTAAGAAAAATATTTCTAGGAGTTTGAGATGAAATTTATAAAAAATAATGGAACGAAGAACTTATTGTAAGAATGTTAGGATGCTTTCAATACTTAAACTAAAACTAGATTTTAGGGTGAAAGTCGCTTATTATAGACAAGCTTTACAAATTTCATCTAGATATTGCTTTGCTTTATCAGCTTCAGCAGATGTAACCTTATATGTAGTATATCGAGCATAACGAGATTTATCGTCTAACCATTTATATTTTACTGCCACATCCATATTTAAATTATCACAAACTAGTCGCTCTCTTGAAGCATGGCGACCTCTCATATTGTAGGCTCTCATAACTTCATTTATATTCCTACATTTAAGTTTTGATATTTCAATAGGGAGCAACTTATTTTCTACAAAATGGATAGCAGAATAAAAAGCTGTTGTAATCACCCAATCAAAGTACTTTTTATCTACTAGCAATTGTTCTGACAGCGCCTTGTTTCTATTAGCATGCTCAAGTTGTTTTTTCATGTATAGCTAGGATTTAATCAACTAATATTCCTCCGCATATCCAAAGCCAGCTTCTTTTACTAACTGTTTGTCTAAAGAATCACTTGAAACTAAACCAATATCTAATACTTCAGGAAATAACTTAGAAAAAAGTTCTTTATTTTGAAATAATTTAACATAGGCTTTTTTCACAAAATCATCATTAACTAACAAGTTTGATTTAACCGCAAGAATAACTTTAGGGCATTGAGGCTCAAGGTTAATATGCATTGAATCAACTGGGTAACCATTTTTCCTTAAATAATCAATTATATCTTGTGATAATATATAAATCTGATTTGCTTTTAGAGTAAATTTTTCGCTTTCTCGTTTTATAAGTTGATTAAGAAAATTTTTTTTTCCTTTTTTTTCACCATCGGAAAACCCTTGAGTATATGCTTCAGCAACAATGTCTGCATGGTAGTATCCTTCTTTGGGGTCAGATTTCGCCTCATCTTTGTACTTTAAAATGTAATCATGAAAAAGTTCACTCTTATCAAAGGTTTGTTTTGACATAAACAGGTTTTGGAATTATAAAAATATTATATTCTCCACAAATATAACAAAAAAATATTTTGATGGATAAACATGCAATGTAAAGGGAACTATTCACTGTAGAAACCAGTAATATTGAAAAACATAACCTTGCATTTTTACGACATCAACGGTGAAAAACTCAAAGAAGTCCCACTTCCCGATGCAAAAAGCATGTATTTTATTGAACATAATTTTGCTGATGGAGTGTATGTAGCGAAGTTGATGAAAGGTGGTGAGATTTTGGCAGAAAGGAAGTTGGTGGTGCAGTGATGGGGAAGAGAGATGTTAGATTTTTAGATGTTAGACATTAGATGACAATAGATGGTTGACTATCATTGAAAGAGCTCAAGATGAAACTAAAAAAATAGCACCAGGAACTGTTCCCGATGCTATTGGAATACTATATATGCATTGCTCTATCCTCCGTAGCCGCCATTGCTGCTTCTTTCACAGCTTCTGAGTACGTTGGGTGCGGATGTGACATTCTTGCGATATCTTCAGCTGAAGCGCGATACTCCATTGCAACTACACCTTCCATAATTAAATCGGCTGCTCTTGCTGCAATCATGTGAACACCTAGTATTTCATCTGTTTGTTTGTCTGCAATAATTTTTACCAATCCTTGCACATCCATTGAAGCTCTTGCTCTACCAAGTGCTTTCATAGGGAAAGAACCAGTTTTAAAATCAACACCAGCCTCTTTAAGTTCTTGTTCTGTTTTACCAACAGAAGCAACTTCTGGCCATGTATAAACTACACCTGGAATTAAGTTATAATCAATATGCGGTAGTTGACCAGCAATTTTTTCTGCAACAAACGAACCTTCTTCTTCCGCTTTGTGTGCCAACATAGCACCGCGTACAACATCTCCGATAGCATAAATATTTCCTACACCTGTGTGTAAATTATCGTCTACTTCAATTTGTCCTTTGTCGGTTGTCTTTATTCCAGCATTATCTAAACCTAAGCCTTCTGTATACGGTTTACGACCAACTGAAACCAAACAATAATCGGCTTCAAAAGTAACTTCTTTGTCTTTTTTATCTAAAGCTGTTACTTTAACTCCTTTCCCAGTATTTTCAACTTTTTGAACTTTGTGTTCCAAGTTGAATTTCATCTTGATTTTCTTCAACACCTTCGTCAATTCTTTCCCCATTGTAACATCCATGGTTGGGATAATTGACTTTGCAAATTCAACGACTTCTACCTCACTTCCCAGTCGAGCATAAACTGAACCTAACTCAAGACCAATTACACCTCCACCAATCACAATCATCTTTTTAGGAATCTCTTTTAATTCCAATGCTTCAGTTGAAGTAATAATTCGCTTTTTATCAGGCTCCATTCCAGGAAAGTAATTCGGTTTAGATCCCGTAGCGATAATAATATTCTTAGACTCTAGCTTTGTTTCTTCCCCTTTGTCATTGGTTACTTTAACAGTGTTTTTATCCACGAAAGATCCAACGCCGTGATGAACATCAATGTTATTTTTATCCATCAAGAATTTCACTCCCTGACACGTTTGCTCAACGACTTTATTTTTTCTTTCAACCATTTGTTTAAAGTCCGTTTTAAGACCAGAAACTTTGATCCCATGTTCTTCGAAAGAATGGGTTGCATTATGAAAGTGTTCAGAAGAATCTAATAATGCTTTTGATGGAATACATCCTACATTTAAACATGTTCCCCCAAGTGTATCGTATTTTTCGATAATTGCAGTTTTCATACCTAATTGGGCACAGCGAATTGCTGCAACATATCCACCAGGTCCAGACCCTATAATTGTTACGTCGTATTTACTCATGATTCATTAATTGTTCTGCAAATTTAGAAATTTGATTGATGAAAAGAAGAATATTTTATGAAATTACTAAGCTTCTGTTGGGGGGTTGCCAAAATTCATTGGCGGCAAATTCTGTCCCTCATCAGAAATAGGTCCTTTACTGGCCTCATACTTATTAATGTTATCCATTAAAGCCTTCATTAATCGTTTTGCGTTTTCAGGTGTCATAACGACTCTAGAGCGCACTTTAGCTTTAGGCATACCTGGCATCATTTGAACAAAATCACATACGAACTCAGAGTTTGAATGTGTAATTACAGCTAAATTTGAATATACACCATCAGCTACTTCTTCTGGCAATTCAATATTGATTTTATTTTCTTTATTCTTATTATTATTTTCCATAGGTTTAAAATTAATCAAAAAAGGCTACCAACACAATGCTGATAGCCTTTAATTCTATAATAGTTGAATTATCTAAGCTTCACTAGCTGTTAATTCATCATACACTTGTTGTGATCCTACAATCATTTTATCAAATACTCGAGCACCTGTACCTGCTGGAATTTGATGTCCAACAATTACGTTTTCTTTCAAACCAAGTAAATGATCTACCTTACCAGAAATAGCTGCCTCATTCAATACTTTTGTAGTTTCCTGGAAGGACGCTGCAGAAATAAATGATTGAGTTTGCAGTGATGATCTCGTTATACCTTGAAGCATTGGTTTTGAAGTTGCAGCTACGGCATCTCTTGCCTCAACTAACTTCTTGTCTTCTCTTCTTAGTAATGAGTTTTCATCACGTAATTTTCTAGCAGAAATTGTTTGACCAGCTTTCAAGTTTTCAGAGTCTCCTGGTTCAACAACTACCTTCTGTCCGAAGATTTTGTCGTTTTCTTCCATGAAATCTGCTTTATGAACAGCTTGATTTTCTAAGAATTTAGTGTCTCCACCATCAACAATCTCAACTTTCAACATCATTTGACGTACAATTACCTCAAAATGTTTATCGTTAATTTTCACCCCTTGTAAACGGTAAACTTCCTGTACTTCATTCACCAAATATTCTTGAACTGCAGTTGGCCCTTGTATGTTCAGTATGTCTTTTGGAGTTATCGCACCATCAGATAGTGATTGACCAGCGCGAACAAAGTCGTTCTCCTGAACAAGAATATGCTTAGAAAGTGGCACTAAATACTTCTTCGTTTCACCTGTTTTAGCTTCAATGATTACTTCACGATTACCACGTTTAATCTTTCCGTAGCTAGCAATACCATCAATCTCAGAAACAACAGCTGGGTTAGAAGGATTTCTTGCCTCGAACAACTCAGTAATACGCGGAAGACCACCGGTGATATCACCACCTTTACCTCCAACACGTGGTATTTTTACTAAACTTTGTCCTTGAACAATCTTGTCTCCTTCTTTCACTGAAATATGCGCATTTACTGGAACTGGGTAAGATTTTAAAGTTTCACCTTTCTTATTTTTAATCAATAAAGTTGGGTTTTTCTTTTTATCTCTTGTTTCAGTAATTACTTTTTCGGTAAATCCAGTTTGCTCATCGACTTCTTCACGGTAAGTAATTCCTTCAATAACGTTTTCAAACTCTAAAATACCATCGTACTCAGAAACGATTACTGCGTTATATGGATCCCATTTACAGATAACATCACCTTTCTTGATTTCAGTTTCTTTTTCTGGATCAATCATTAACTCCGCACCGTAAGGAATGTTTGCTGTCATTGCAGCAAGACCTGTTTTCTTATCAACGATTTTAATTTCACCTGAACGACCAACAACGATCTCTTTTTTAGTACCGTCTTTTTCAGTTCTAGTAATCGTACGAAGTTCATCAATTTCAAGTTTACCTGAAGCTTTCGCTTTCAAGTCATTTTCATCAGCGATATTTGACGCTGTACCCCCAACGTGGAAAGTACGTAATGTCAACTGTGTACCTGGCTCACCAATTGACTGAGCAGCAACAACACCAACAGAATCACCCATTTGAGCTTCTCTATGTGTTGCAAGATTTCGCCCATAACATTTAGAACAAACACCACGTTTTAATTCACATGTAAGAACTGAACGAATTTCAACTTCTTCAATACCTGCATCTTCAATTATGTGTGCTTTATCATCATCGATAAGAGCACCAGACTCAACAATTAAGTTGTCATCATCATCGTATACATCGTGAACACTTGTTCTACCAACTATACGGTCAAACAATGGCTCTACGATATCATCGTTTTTCTTTAATGGTGTTGCAATAATACCTCTTAAAGTACCACAGTCATGACTATTAATCACAACATCTTGAGCAACATCAACCAAACGACGAGTTAAATAACCAGCATCGGCTGTTTTAAGTGCCGTATCTGCCAAACCTTTACGTGCACCGTGAGTTGAAATAAAATACTCTAAAATCGAAAGTCCTTCTTTAAAGTTAGAAAGAATTGGGTTTTCAATAATTTCTTGAGAAGAAGCTCCTGATTTTTGAGGTTTTGCCATCAATCCACGCATTCCTGAAAGCTGACGAATTTGCTCTTTAGAACCACGTGCACCAGAATCAAACATCATGTAGATAGAGTTAAATCCTTGGTTGTCGTTCTTCAATTGATCCATCAATGTATGCGTCAATCTTGAGTTCGTACGTGTCCAAATATCAATAATCTGGTTATAACGCTCATTATTTGTGATTAGCCCCATGTTATAGTTCTCCATCACTTCTAAAACACTTGTGTGTGCTTTATCAACTAATTCTTCTTTTTCTTTAGGGATAATAATATCATCTAAATTGAACGAAAGTCCACCTCTAAACGCCATATCATAACCAACATCTTTGATTTCATCCATGAACTCGGCTGTACGAGAAGTTCCTGAAACTCTCAAGACTTTACCGATAATATCACGAAGCGCTTTTTTAGTCAATACTTCATTGATAAAACCAACTTCACGAGGTACCATCTGGTTAAAGATAACTTTACCTGTAGTTGTTTCAATTATTTGTAATGTTGGCTCACCATTCTTATCTAAGTCATAAGTTCTCACTTTAATATGAGAGTGTAAATCAATAACACCTTCATTTAGAGCAATTCTTACTTCTTCTGGAGAGTAGAAAGTCATCCCCTCACCTCTCATTGTCCGGTCTTTGTCTGTTTTTCTACCTTTTGTGATATAGTACAAACCTAAAACCATATCCTGAGAAGGTACAGCAATTGGTGCACCGTTAGCAGGATTCAAAATATTGTGAGATGAAAGCATTAGCAATTGTGCTTCTAATATTGCAGCATTACCAAGTGGTAAATGCACCGCCATCTGGTCACCATCGAAATCGGCGTTGAATGCCGTACAAACTAATGGGTGAAGACGAATTGCTTTTCCCTCAATTAATTTTGGTTGGAATGCCTGAATACCTAATCTGTGCAAAGTTGGTGCACGGTTAAGTAAAACAGGGTGAGATTTAATTACATTTTCTAAAATATCCCAAACAACTGGTTCTTTTCTGTCAACTATTTTCTTTGCAGATTTCACCGTTTTTACAATACCACGTTCGATTAATTTACGAATAACAAATGGTTTGTAAAGCTCTGCAGCCATATCTTTTGGTAAACCACACTCATGTAGTTTAAGGTCTGGTCCAACAACAATTACAGAACGTGCAGAATAATCAACACGTTTACCAAGTAAGTTTTGACGGAAACGACCTTGTTTACCTTTTAATGAGTCTGAAAGTGACTTTAAAGGTCTGTTTGATTCTGTTTTAACCGCACTCGCCTTACGAGAGTTATCAAACAATGAATCTACAGACTCCTGAAGCATACGCTTTTCATTACGCAAAATCACTTCAGGTGCTTTAATTTCAATCAATCTTTTCAAACGGTTATTTCTGATAATAACACGACGATATAAGTCATTTAAATCAGAAGTTGCAAAACGTCCACCATCCAAAGGAACTAACGGCCTTAATTCTGGTGGAATCACAGGAACAACTTTTATAATCATCCATTCTGGATGATTTTCAATTCGATCCTGAGAATCACGCATTGCTTCAACAACCTGAAGACGTTTCAATGCTTCGTTTTTACGTTGCATTGAAGTTTCAGTATTTGCTTTATGACGCAAATCATAAGACAATGTGTGCAAATCTAAACGCTGAAGCAAGTCATAAACTGCATCAGCACCCATTTTTGCAATAAATTTATTCGGATCAGTATCCTCTAAATATTGATTTTCCTTAGGAAGCGTATCTAAAATATCAAGATATTCTTCTTCCGTAAGGAATTCCATTTTCTCTAAAGGTTCACCATCCGCTTTAGATGCCTCACCAGCTTGAATCACAACATATCTTTCGTAATAGATAATTTGATCCAATTTTTTAGTTGGCAATCCAAGCAGGTAACCAATTTTATTTGGGAGAGAACGGAAGTACCAAATATGAGCAACAGGAACAACCAATTGAATGTGTCCCATACGCTCACGACGTACTTTTTTCTCCGTAACTTCTACACCACAACGGTCACAAACAATTCCTTTATAACGGATACGTTTATATTTACCACAGTGACATTCGAAATCCTTTACAGGACCGAAGATACGCTCACAAAACAGCCCATCACGTTCCGGTTTGTAAGTTCTATAATTTATTGTTTCAGGCTTTAAAACCTCTCCGCTTGATTGCTCAAGGATTTGCTCTGGTGATGCCAAAGAAATCGTAATCTTTGAGAAGCTTTTTACCGTATTTTCTGATTCTTTTCTATAAGCCATTTTAAACAAGTGTTTTCAAATTAAACATTGACTACTAGTCCATCGAGACGCTTAGCCCTAGACCTCTTAACTCATGAAGAAGTACATTGAACGATTCTGGAATACCAGGAGTTGGAAGGTTATCACCTTTCACTATTGCCTCGTACGCTTTCGCTCTACCATTCACGTCATCCGACTTCACAGTCAAAATTTCTTGAAGGATATTTGCAGCACCGAACGCTTCAAGTGCCCAAACCTCCATCTCACCAAAACGCTGACCACCAAATTGTGCTTTACCACCAAGAGGTTGTTGCGTTATCAACGAGTATGGTCCGATTGAACGAGCGTGCATTTTATCATCAACCATGTGAGATAATTTCAACATGTAAATGATCCCAACAGTTGCTGTTTGGTGGAAACGTTCACCAGTTCCTCCGTCGTACAAGTACGTCTTACCAGAACGTGGTATTCCTGCTTCATCACAATACTTATCAATCTCATCTGGATGTGCCCCATCAAAAATTGGTGTTGCGAATTTCTTACCAAGCTTTTCTCCAGCCCAACCAAGCACAGTTTCGTAAATCTGTCCTAAGTTCATACGTGAAGGCACCCCAAGTGGGTTCAATACAATATCAACAGGAGTTCCATCTTCTAAGAACGGCATATCTTCTTGTCGCACTATATTGGCAATAATACCTTTATTTCCGTGACGACCTGCCATCTTATCACCAACTTTCAGCTTACGTTTCTTTGCTAAATATACTTTTGCAAGTTTTACAATTCCTGCTGGAAGTTCATCACCAACTGAAATATGGAATTTCTTACGTTTATAATTACCTAAAAGATCATTTGCTTTAATGTTAAAGTTGTGGATTACACGTTGAACCATTGAGTTCACTTTATCATCAGTTGTCCATTTACTTGGATTAACTATTCCGTAGTCTATAATTCCTAAACTACGCTCAGTAAATTTAGACCCTTTTTTAATTATCTCTTCACGGAAGTTATTTGTAACTCCTGCAGATTTTTGATCAGCAAGAATAACAAGTAATTTCTCAATTAAAACTTCTTTAAGTTTTCCAAGATCTTTCTCGTATTCACTATCTAGTTGCTCAAGAATTGGTTTATCCTGCGCTTTCGTTTTTCTGTCTTTAACAGCACGAGAGAACAATTTTTTATTGATAATCACACCTTTTAGTGAAGGACTAGCTTTTAATGAAGCATCTTTCACATCACCTGCTTTATCACCGAAGATAGCTCTTAATAGTTTCTCTTCTGGTGAAGGATCTGTTTCACCTTTTGGTGTTATCTTACCAATTAAAATATCACCTTCTTTAACTTCAGCACCGATTCGAATTAAACCATTCTCATCTAAATCTTTAGTTGCTTCTTCACTTACGTTTGGAATATCTGCAGTAAGCTCTTCCATACCACGTTTTGTATCTCTAACCTCTAGAGAATACTCATCAATATGGATTGAAGTGAATACATCATCTCTAACAACTCTTTCAGAAATTACAATCGCATCCTCAAAATTATACCCTTTCCAAGGCATGAATGCCACCTTCATATTCTGACCTAGTGCAAGTTCACCTTGTTGAGTTGCATAACCTTCACATAAAACTTGATCCTTAACAACTGTATCACCTTTCTTAACGATAGGCTTTAAATTCATTGTAGAACCTTGGTTTGTTTTCATGAATTTTGTCAACGCATATCGCTTTGTATCACCGTCAAAAGATACAATTTGATCGTCTTTTGAAAGTTCGTACTTTATAACAATTTCGTTAGCATCAACGTATTCAACAACCCCGTTACCCTCAGCGTTGATTAATACGCGAGAATCACGAGCTACAAGACGTTCAATTCCTGTACCAACGATTGGAGAATTTGGTTTTAACAAAGGAACAGCTTGACGCTGCATGTTAGACCCCATCAATGCACGGTTGGCATCATCGTGTTCCAAGAATGGAATTGAAGATGCTGCAATAGATGCAATTTGATTTGCACCAACATCCATTAAATCCAATTCTTTTGGATTAACCACTGGGAAGTCTCCTTCTTCACGTGCTTTCACCAAATCTCCTTGGAATTCACCTTTATCATTAATAGGCGCATTTGCCTGTGCAATCATTTTTGAATCCTCTTCTTCAGCAGAAAGATAAATTGGTTCATCATTCAACTTAACCTTTCCATTTTCAACTGTTCTATAAGGAGTTTCAATAAAACCTAATTTATTCACTTTTGCAAAAACACAAAGTGATGAAATCAAACCAATGTTTGGTCCCTCAGGTGTTTCGATAGTACAAAGACGACCGTAGTGAGTGTAGTGAACATCACGTACCTCAAAACCAGCTCTTTCTCTAGATAAGCCTCCAGGTCCTAGTGCTGATAATCTTCTTTTGTGAGTTACCTCTGAAAGTGGATTCGTTTGATCCATGAACTGAGACAACTGATTTGTTCCGAAGAACGAATTTATCACAGAAGAAAGTGTCTTTGCATTAATCAAGTCAATTGGTGTAAACACCTCGTTATCTCTAACGTTCATACGTTCACGAATTGTTCTTGCCATACGAGCAAGACCAACACCAAACTGAGAGTATAATTGTTCACCAACAGTTCTAACACGTCTATTAGACAAGTGATCAATATCATCAACCTCTGCTTTAGAATTAATTAATTCAATAAGGTATTTAATGATTTTGATGATGTCGCTCTTTGTAAGAACACGTGACTCTTCATCCTGATCAATTTTTAATTTTTTATTAATTCTAAAACGACCAACTTCACCTAAGTCATAACGTGTATCTGAGAAGAATAACTTTTCAAATACGTTACGAGCTGTCTCAAAATCTGGTGGTTCAGCGTTACGTAATTGTCTATATATATGTTCAACCGCTTCTTTCTCCGAATTTGAAGTATCTTTTTGAAGCGTATTGTAAATAATCGTAAAATCAGCTGAATTAATATCTTCTTTGTGAAGAATAATTGTTTTAACTCCAGCATCGATAATTTCATCAATGTGACTTTCTTCAAGAACAGTCTCACGATCAAAGATGACTTCGTTTCTTTCGATAGAAACAACTTCACCAGTATCTTCATCAACAAAATCTTCTACCCATGACTTCAACACTCTTGCTGCAAGTTTACGACCAACAACTTTTTTCAAATTTGTTTTTGTCGCTTTGACTTCATCAGCAAGGTCAAAGATTTCTAAAATATCTTTATCACTCTCGTAACCGATTGCTCTAAAAAGAGTTGTTACAGGTAATTTTTTCTTTCTGTCAATGTATGCATACATGACATTATTGATATCTGTCGCGAATTCCATCCAAGATCCTTTGAAAGGAATAATTCGTGCAGAGTATAATTTAGTTCCGTTAGCATGTCTTGATTGACCAAAAAACACACCAGGAGAACGGTGTAATTGCGAAACAATAACACGTTCAGCACCGTTAACAACAAAAGAACCTTTTGGAGTCATATAAGGGATTGTTCCCAAATATACATCTTGTACTATAGTTTCAAAATCTTCATGTTCTGGATCTGTACAGTACAATTTCAATTTTGCTTTCAGAGGCACGCTGTAAGTCAATCCTCGTTCGATACACTCTTCAAGGGTGTAGCGTGGCGGATCAACAAAATAGTCTAAAAACTCTAAAACGAATTGATTTCTCGTATCCGTTATAGGGAAGTTTTCAGAGAATACCTTAAAGAGGCCTTCTTTTTCGCGATTCTCTGGGGTAGTTTCCAATTGGAAAAATTCCCGAAATGATTTTAACTGAACATCCAAAAAGTCTGGATATTCAAAAGAACTTTTGCTCGATGCAAAATTAATTCTTGTTGCGATATTATTTGATGTTGCCAAGACTACTAATTTTTATTAGATAAAAAAGAACCAAATGCGTCGTTACGCATAAAAACAGCACAAGGCATCCCGAAAATCGGGGATGCCTGTACTGTATAATAAGTTAAAAACTTACTTAACTTCAACTTCAGCTCCAGCTTCTTCCAATGAAGATTTAAGACTGTCTGCCTCGTCTTTTGCTACTCCCTCCTTAACTGGAGAAGGTGCATTGTCAACTAGTTCTTTAGCTTCTTTCAAACCAAGTCCAGTTAATTCTTTAACTAACTTTACGACAGCCAATTTGCTACCTCCGGCAGCTTTTAGGATTACGTCGAACTCTGTTTGTTCTTCAGCAGCTTCACCACCTGCGGCAGCTCCACCACCTGCAACTGCTACTGCAGCAGCTGCTGGTTCAATACCATACTCCTCTTTGAGGATTTCTGCTAGTTCATTAACATCTTTTACTGTAAGATTTACTAGCGTTTCTGCGATTTCTTTTAACTCAGCCATTTTATTTATTTTAAATAAAGGTTCAAAAATAATTATTAATTAACTTATGCTCTTTCTGAGAGCGTTTTAAGGATTCCTGCAATCTTTCCACCTTGTCCTTTAAGACCAGACACAACGTTTTTCGCTGGACTTTGGAGCAATGCAATGATATCGCCAATAAGTTCTTCTTTGCTCTTAATTGCAGTTAATGCATCTAAGTGCTCATCACCTATATATATGGCGTGCTCAATAAAAGCTCCTTTAAGGATTGGTTTTGGATTCTTTTTTCGGAAATCCTTGATTACTTTAGCTGGTGC
>JBBEBO010000005.1:0-24399 GCA_040882265.1 Brumimicrobium sp.
AGGTAGCAGCCTGTCCGACCTTTGGCGGGACAGTTTGGCTTTGGAATAGGAAATTTATGAATAATGTGGGTTAACAAAAAAAATACTGAATACTTCAAGTAAAATAACTCAAAAAATAGGTTGCCATAAATCAAAACAGAATATCCTTGTGATTTACTGTTAAATAAACTGATAGGCGTTTTAAAAAAATATCTTATTTAATACAACCTATACCTATTTTTAAACGTTACTTTTATGTCCTTAAAATTATTACTATGCAATTTAAAACCAAACTCATTTTATTTTTTACTTTTTTCTTTGCCTTAAGTCAAGAAGCTATAAGTCAATTTGGCTTTCTGTATAATGATTCTATTGTAGTAAAAAAAGGGGGCGACTCATTGAAATTTCCTTGGGTGGGTGGTTTGAATCACGCACAATTTTCAACTATTGATGTTGATTTTGATGGAAATGAAGACTTGTTTATCTTTGATAGAAGCACAAATCAAATTCGTATATTTTTAAAAAAGTTTGACGGTTCAGATTACTACTATGAGTACATGCACGATAGTCGCCCACTATTTCCATCTGATGTTAGGTACAGAGCTAAAATGGTAGACTACAACAACGATGGTAAAAAAGATTTGTTTACCTATGGTATTGGAGGAGTCAAAGTTTATAAAAACATTGGCAACTCTACAGATGGTTTACAATGGGAGTTAGCAAAAAACCGCTTAGAGTCGCAATATGTAAGCTCCATGAGTAACTTATATGTTAGTTCAATTGATATTCCTGCTTATGTAGATGTTGATTATGATGGTGATATAGACATTTTAACTTTTCACTTAGGCGGGGAACGCGTGGAATATCATAAAAACATGTCTATGGAGACCTATGGAGTTCCAGATTCTTTGATTTTTGAATTAAAAAATGAATGCTGGGGAAAATTTATAGAAGATGATTCTAATAATAGTATAACTCTAAACTCAACAGATGGTCCTTGTGGGAGTCCGAACATTACTGACCCTCAAAAGCAATTAAGGCACTCAGGTTCGTCTTTGCTTGCTTTAGATTTGAATAATGATCAAGTCATGGATTTAATTTTAGGAGATGTTTCTCATTATAATTTAACAGCATTATTCAACGGTGGCACAGCTCCAAATCAGGATTCCCCCATGACGAGTAAAGACGATAATTACCCAAGTAATACTACTCCTCTCGATTTAGCAATTTTTCCAGCTTCTTTTTTTGAAGACATAGATCACGATGGTGAAAAGGATTTAATTGTTTCAACAAATGCCAATGGTGGTTCAGAAAATAGGGAAGGTATTTGGTTTTATAAAAATATAGGCACAACCGATAATCCTAACTTTTCATATGAAAAAAATGATTTCTTACAGGGAGACATGATTGAAAACGGTAAAGGATCAATTCCAGTAATTGTAGACCTAAATAACGATAGCTTGAAAGACTTATTAATTGCTTCAAACTACAGATATCAAGACCCTTTATCAAAGACTTCTAAAATTCAATACTATCAGAATACAGGAACAGAAAACGAACCAGAATTCACCTTTGTGAGTGACAATTGGCTCTCTCTTACATCTGAAGGATACGGTCTTAGAATGCACCCGTGCTTTGGAGATTTAAACGGTGATGACGATGAAGATATGATTCTCGGAACTGAATCAGGAAGATTGCATTATTACGAAAGAACTGGAAATGGAGCAAACGATTTTACTTTAACAGAGCTTAATATCAAAGATGAATCTGGTAATGAAATCAATGTTCAAAGTTACGCATCCCCACAATTATTTGATCTTGATAATGATGGATTATTGGACTTAATCATCGGTAAAAAAAATAGCGGGATTTCATATTATAGAAATGTTGGCTCTAGTACTACTCCCTCTTTTCAACTTGTTACTGAAAACCTAGGAGGTGTTGACATGGGGACTCAAGTTTATCCAGAAAATTACTCAGTTCCTCATTTTTTAAGACACAATGACACGACTCATTTTTTTGCTGGAAATAAAAGGGGACGGATATATTATTATACTGATATTGATGGCAACATTGAAGATGGAGATACCTTTAACTTAGTTTCAGACTTATATGCAAATATTAAAACTGATGCTTTTTCAGCGCCCTTTATAGACACAATACGCAATGATAATCGCTACGACATGTTTGTAGGAACTGATTTAGGTGGATTATATGCTTATGTAGCAGAACAATTTAGCGACCCAATATTAAAAACTGATGCGTATGATATTCAACCTGAAGTAAAAGTATATCCCAACCCAAGTGAAACTGGAATTTTTACTGTTTCAACTAAAGATCAACAATCAAAAATGAATATTTCAGTGGTTGATCTTCTCGGTAAAAAAATTATTGATAAAAAAACACTCTGGGGTAGTTCACAACTCAATCTAAGTAAACAAGGTCGAGGTGTATATATTGTACTCATTGAACAAAACGGAACAGTCATTCAAACAAATAGAATTATTGTTAGCAAGTGATTTTTTAAGTTTAGAATTTAGAGTTTAGAATTCTAAACTCAATCAACAGTAAATACTGGTCTGAACCCTACTTCTGGTGATGCCAAGTGACATGTTTTTACACTTTGTAATCGAACGTCATAACCTAAATCATACCAAGAGCCTCCAGCTGCTTGATTTTCTAAATCACCTAACCATTCGGCTACGTTTCCATTAAGGTTATATATTTCAAAAGTATTTGGATAATAAGAATTTTTCGGAGAAGTAAAATCCATTCCTGTTGATTCTTCTTCAGATTTTATTTCTAATTCTTTAATCACTAAATCACCATTTTCATCTCTACTCATGCTCGATTGAGGCTTTCTAGTAAAATTGCATAAAAACTGACCCTCAGAATTTCTCAAGTTTTCATCTCCCCAAGCGTATTGCCAATTTAAATTACTTCCAGCACCAGCACGAATAAATTCAGCTCTTGAGGGTAATCTAACTTTTATTTTTGCATCATCAGACAATTGTTTATTAATCTTTTTCTCCAACCATTCACAATACAATTTAGCTCCTTTTTGAGTTATATTTACAACTGGATAATCATTATATGCTTTATTCACATGGTACATTTCCTCCATGGGTTCTACATAAGTGTTTTTAAAATGCGTAGTCCATTGTTCATTTCTTACTCTAGCTTCTTTAAAAGCATCGGGATCATTATTTTTTATTGTTTCAAGAAAATCATTATACTCTGCATTGGTGACCTCATAACTTAACATATAAAATGACTGTACAGAAAGTGTATCTTCATCAACTAGCGTTACCCCAGAAGGTATAAATTTAAACTGTTTCTTAAGTGATTTTGGGAGTTTGATGTCTTTATTTATTGTTGAGCTTAATAAAAAAATTGAGCAAATGATTAGCATTAAATGTTTCATAATAAAAGATTTGATTTCAATAAGTATAATGAAAACATTTAGTTTAGTTACATACGTTAATGGAACATTTAAAAAAAAATTAAAACTTCTCATCGTGAACGTTGGTATTGTTGTATCTTTGCGTCCCGTAGTTACAAATCATTTGAAATAATGTCAAATTCAACAAAATACATCTTTGTAACTGGTGGGGTAGCATCCTCATTAGGGAAAGGAATTATCTCCGCTTCATTAGCAAAACTGTTGCAAGCACGCGGATATTCTACAACAATACAAAAGCTTGATCCTTATATCAATATTGATCCAGGAACGCTTAATCCTTACGAGCATGGTGAGTGCTATGTAACAGACGACGGTGCTGAAACAGATTTGGATCTAGGTCACTACGAACGATTTTTAAATGTTCGGACTTCTCAAGCAAATAACGTAACTACTGGAAGAATTTATCAATCTGTAATCAATAAAGAACGCAGAGGTGACTATTTAGGAAAAACGGTTCAAGTTATTCCTCATATTACTGATGAAATTAAAGAAAATATCCAGCAGCTGAGCAAAAGTGGTGATTATGATATTATAATTACAGAAATTGGTGGAACTGTCGGTGATATTGAATCATTGCCTTACGTTGAGGCTTTGCGTCAAATGCGTTGGGAATTTGAAGATGACTGTATCGTTATTCACTTGACGCTTGTCCCCTATCTCGCAGCTGCCGGTGAATTAAAAACAAAACCTACGCAACACGCTGTAAAACAACTGTTAGAGTATGGTGTGCAACCAGATATTCTTTGCTGTCGTACAGAACATGAACTCGACTTAACATTAAGAAAAAAAATAGCGAAATTCTGTAATGTTGCTCCAGAAGCTGTAATAGAATCTAGAGACGCTGTATCGATTTATGATGTTCCTTTATTAATGCAGTCTGAGGAATTAGATGAGATTGTGCTTAAAAAGCTTGGACTTTCTCGTAAATCAGTTCCCAATTTAGATTCGTGGAAGAATTTCTTGCATAATTTAAAAAACCCAACAAGTGAAATTACAATTGGATTAGTTGGTAAGTATGTCGAATTAAAAGACGCATACAAATCAATTAGTGAAGCAATCATTCACGGTGGGACTGCTAACTTATGCAAAGTTAATGTCAAGTGGATTCATTCTGAAAAAATTACCAAAAAGAATGTTGCTGAACAATTAAGTGAACTTGACGGTGTTTTGGTTGCTCCTGGATTTGGTTCACGAGGTATTACTGGAAAAATTTCTGCTGTTAAATATGTACGCGAAAACAAAATACCTTTCTTAGGAATTTGTCTAGGGATGCAATGTGCAGTGATTGAGTTTGCTCGCCACATTATTGGGTGGGATGATGCACATACCGTTGAAATTTCTCCTGAAAGCAAACGTCCCGTGATTAGTTTAATGGAGGAACAAAAAAACATTTCAGAAATGGGAGGTACTATGCGTCTTGGAACATATAAATGTGATCTAAGATCAGATAGTAAAATTTATGATGCATATAATCGTGAAGTCATTCACGAGCGTCACCGCCACCGCTTTGAGTTTAACAATGAGTATATTAAAGATTTTGAAGAAAAAGGAATGATCGCTACCGGTATTAATCCTGAAACTGGGTTGGTCGAAGTCGTTGAAATTCCAGATCATCCTTGGTTTGTAGGAGTTCAATTTCACCCTGAATATAAAAGTACTGTTGACGAACCACACCCATTATTTACGGCATTTATAAAAGCTGTAATGGATAACAAAAAGTAAGAAATAAGAAAGTAAACAATAGAAATGGATAGAAATACATTAGTTGGATTAGGTTTAATAGGGGTTATTTTAGCAATATTCACATACTTCAACCAGCCGAGTCCGGAAGAAATTCAAGCGCAAAAAGAAAAACAAGAGCTTGCTGAAAAACGTGTTGAAGAGAAGCGTAAGCTAGAGAAAGAACAAAGCGAAGACGACTCTTCAAGTGAAGAAAACGATAAAAACGGTTCTCACTTAATTAGAAAAGTTGACGAAAAAGGTAATGCTGTAGTTGACACCTTAGGAAGACAAATTTATATTGACACTGTCACAAATCGCGATACAGTTACTGCTGAAGTACCAAAATCTGAAACATCAGTTGCTGAAGTTTCTAATGACTTTAAAGGTGAAATCTTAAAAATTGAAAATGATAAACTAGAGGTTTTAATCAGTACCAAGGGTGGTGGTGTATCTAGTGTTTTCCTAAAAGATCATCAAACTTACGATAATTTCGTAAAAAATGAAGGAACTGAAAAAATCGAACCTTTGCAACTCTTCGAAGCAGACGGATCTACAAATCAACTTGTGTTTCCTAAAAATGGAAAGTCTGTAGAAACAGGAAACTTAAAATTCACAGTTAAGAAGCAAAACAATCAAGAGCTTTTACTTGAAACTGATCTAGGTAGTAATCAAAAAATTAGTTACTACTACTCTATCATTGACGGAAATTATCATTTGGATTATGAGATTAAGATGAACGGATTTGAAGGTGAAGTAATGCCTGAAAATGTTCAGTTTGATTGGAGCACCGAACTATTAAAAACAGAACGCCTTCTTTCTGAACAACGCAGAACATCTACTGTGTTCTTCAAGGGTTATGGTGATTCTTATGACTATTTATCTGAATATTCAGACGATGAATACGCACCTGAACTAGATGTTGAATGGGTTTCTTTTAAGCAAAGTTATTTTTCAAGTATCTTAATGCCTGAAAATCCTTTCAAAAAAGATGGATCTTCATTTAAGGTTAAAAATTATGCAGAAGGATCTGAAAAAGATTCAACTCATATTAAAGAATACCAAGCCACAATGAATCTTAATATTGGCAATACAGGTTCTGGGTACGCTAAGATGAAGTGGTTTTTTGGACCCAACGACTACGATTTATTAGCTTCTTATGAGAACAGTTCTGAAGATATTATCAATTTAGGTTGGGGAATTTTCAGATGGGTTAACGTTTATGCTATTCAGCCCATATTTACATGGTTGGCAAGTTATGGAATGAACCTCGGACTTGCAATTTTCTTATTGACTTTGATTGTAAAGCTGGTCCTCACTCCTATTCAATGGAAAATGTATACTTCTTCTGCTAAAATGAGAATTTTAAAGCCTGAAATTGAAGAATTAAATAAAAAGTATCCAGACAAAGCTGATGCAATGAAAAAGCAAATGGAAATGATGACCATGTACCGCGAATCCGGTGCGAGTCCACTTTCTGGTTGTGTACCAATGTTGATTCAAATGCCAGTACTATTTGCAGTGTTCCGTTTCTTCCCGAGTAGTTTCACCTTGAGACAAGAAAGTTTCCTTTGGGCCGAAGATTTATCAAGTTATGATTCAATCATGGATTTAGGATTTAATATTCCATTCTATGGTGATCACATCTCTTTATTTACACTTTTAATGGCTGGTACGACGATGATTTATACTGTACTCAACAGTAGCAACATGCAGCAACCATCACAACCGGGAATGCCAAACATGAAAATAATCATGTACATCTTCCCGATTATGATGATTTTCTTCTTTAATAACTTCTCTTCTGGTTTGAGTTATTACTATTTCATATCTACTTTGATTTCGATCTTAACAATGGTAATGATTAAAAATTACTTTGTTGATGAAGAAAAATTAAAAGCGAAAATGGCAAATCGCAAAGCTACTAAACAAGCAAAAGGTGGGAAAGAAGGTAAGAAATCTAAATTCCAAGAGCGTTTGGAGCAAATGCAAAAAGCACAGCAAGAAAAAATGAAGAATAAGAAAAAATAATTTTCTTGTTATATACATTAAAACTAACGGAAATTTGTTGTTAATATTGTTGGAACGCACGGCGGTGCGTCCCAACAACATTAACCCAAAATTTCATCCAACAAATAAAAATCAATAAATTCTCTTACACACCCTTTACCACCTCTTGTTTGGAGAACTAAGTCAACGGTTTCTTTAACTTTTAAGACTGCATCTGAAGGACAAGCTGAAAAACCAACTTCTTTCATTATGGGTAAATCATTAATATCATCGCCTATTATAGCGACCTCATCATGGCTAATATTTAACTTATCACACCATTGGTTGAGAACACCAATTTTCGGATCTCTTCCAACATAAAGGTGGTTGATTTTAAGTAGCTCCGCCCTCGCTTTAACCATTTCCAATTTAAAACCAGAAGAAATAATTCCAACTTCTACACCGATTTTAGAAAGCGCCATTATCGCCATTCCATCTTTTGCGTTGTATTTTTTAAATTGATCTCCATTTTCGGTAAAAAACATACCAGCGTCGGTCATTACTCCGTCAACATCAAGGATTAATAATTTTATTTTCTTTATTTTTTCTTTATTGATAAAGAGCGGTCGGCACAAAATATTAGCGTAATTCAAATCATTTTCATTACAAAATAGTTTTAAATCACCTAGTTGCATTTCATCGATATTTGAAACACCGTATTGCCCTAAAAAATCATCAAATGATTTATTTGATCGTTTTAAATATGCTCTAATGTTTTGCTCAAGTAAATTCATTATACAATTTTATAACCTACACTTGCAGCAACTGGTTCAATGGCTGTTTTAAGTGCTTTAAAACTCTCATGTGTCAATTGTTGTGCTGCATCTGACTTCGCAACAGCTGGGTCTGGATGTGCTTCAATTAGTAAACCATCAATTCCCATCGCTACACAAGCTTTTGCTAATCGTTCGATTCCATATCTGTAACCTAGTGCATGACTTGGATCTAAAATAATTGGCAAATTTGTAAATTCTTGTAAATAAGCAACTCCACATAAGTCTAAAGTAAAGCGCGTTTTTGTCTCAAAAGTACGAATACCTCGTTCACAAAGAATTACTTGATCATTTCCTCCTGAAAGCATAAATTCAGCAGCCTGAACAAACTCTTGGAGTGTTGTTCCAAAACCTCTTTTCAATAATACTGGCTTTCTGATTTTCGCACATGCGCGAAGAATTCCTTGATCATACATTGCTTTTGCACCTATTTGAATGACATCGCTGTGTTCGATAACTTCATCAATGTGTGTTGCATCTCTCACTTCAGTTATTACACTTAAACCGTGTTCTTCACGCATTTTAGCAAGTAATTTTAGACCTTCTAGACCTAAGCCTTGGAAACTATAAGGACTCGTACGTGGCTTGTAACAACCACCTCTGAGTGTTGTCAAATTAAGCGACTTTAGAAGTGCTGAACTCTTTTGGATTTGCTCTTCAGATTCTACAGAACAAGGCCCTCCAATGAGTAAGGTATTCTTAGTGTTGCCACCGATTGTTACATTTCCAATTTTCACCTCACGCGTTTCCTTGCGGTATGCTCTTGAAGCCAATTGCATATCATTTTCAAAGACCCAGCTTTCTACAGCTTTATCCTTTAAAGCATTTGGCACCTCTTTAACAGATGATGAAGTAATCAACACTTCAGTATCATCTGAATGAATGTGAAACGCTTTATTTTCTGCAGCAAGTTTAGAAGCTTGCTCTGCAGTAATATCTTTCTTTAAGTGAATTATCATATTTCTCCTTTTATCAAGTTTACAAAGGTAATAATTCCAACAGCATTACCTTCACTGTTTAAAACCGGAAGATACATCATTGGAAAGGATTGGTCTCTAACTAAATTCAGCATATCGTTGACCGTCTCTGTATCTAATAGAGTAACGGGATTTGGGTTAATCATCTCTTGAACATTCATTCCTTTGATGTCTTCAAGGTTTTTTAAAAGCGCTTTACGCATATCTGCATTAGAAATAATTCCTTTGAATTTCTTGTCTTTTTCTACCAAAATAAAACCCAGTCTACCATCATCAATCAAAGAAAGTACATTTTTTAAATCCAAAGCAGAATAATCGATGATTGGACACTCTTCACGTGGAATCATGAAATCCTTTACTTTAAACAGAGACTCAATTTCACGCTTAGTTAGATCCATTAGTGCTTGACCAACACTTGCTGCTTTAAACAAAAAACTTCCCGAGACAGAAGCATGAACCCCCATATTTCTCAATATAAATGAGACTTCACCATTGACCCCACCATCTACGTGAACGTTTTTGTTTGGGTACTTGCTTTTAAACTTTCTGATTTTACGGAAGTTCTCTGGATCGAATTTCCCTCCACTCTGTCCTGGAATAGTTGCCATCATCAGTATAAAATCAAAACAATCGAAATCATCAAAGACATCTACTGAAGTTGGTGTAATAATAGCCAAGCCTTTCTCTCCTTGAATGTCATCTGGCAATTCAAAGTTTGCTGGCAACTGTTCATATTGAAAAGTTACATATTCTACAGGATAATTTCTTAAATGCTCATAATATTTTTCGGGTGTCTCTGTAATTATGTGCAAATCAATGGGTAAATTACACCATTCACGAATCTTTGCAATATCGTCAAAAACAGATAGGCTATCGTTACAATCAACGTGTAACAAGTCAACTTGATGTGCTTCTAAATCTTTTATAGTCTCCTGTAGCGAACGATTTTTGTCTGAATATATAGAACCTGATATTTTCATATGTATATAATTTATTCCCTTTCGATTGGTCGTAAAGTATTGTCTGTGATTATTAATGTTACATCTTGCTTAAAAACTTCCTTTTCTAAATCGCGTTCAAGTGATTGAAGTAACGATTCTTCGTGAATAGAAAGTCCTTCATCATGATAATTTTCTTCTTCAATTAATTTTACTCCAATAGTGTTTTTACTTAATTTTTCTAACTGTATTACTTGAGCCTCATCACCAATCAAATCATTGTTTTTCCAATATTTAGCAAACTTAATCGCTTTTTCTTTAGGGACACCATCTAAATAATAGACACTTAACTTATCCGCATCTATTCGATCTCCCATTGGCATTCCACAAGAACCAAGAAAAACAAGCAAAGTAAAAATTTGAACAATTATTTTCATGAATGTCAAAAATAAGGTTTAATCACTAAATATTTCTTAAATATACCGTCTTCTTTGAAAAGTTAGACAAAACGTAAGTCAATAAATATAAAAATCATCAATACTGTCTAAAAAAAGTAGATAGACCTCTTGCGATGCTATCAATGAAGTATTTTTTTAATTTAATTATCAACCAGTACAGATGAATAGAATTTAGAACTGCTAAACGCTTTAAAAAAATACTTGTATTCGAAATGTCCCAAGTGTATATAGTTTAAGTGAACAAACGTATTTATCCAGAACTTTAACACTTGTCTACAACCTTTTTATCTGCAAATCAACTAACAAGAAGCGTATTAAATTAATTCACAGATAATTAACAAATATTTCACACACTTTTACAATATATTGAAGTTGAATATTTAATTTTGCGCTATGAACTACTTTTTATTATTTGCATCTTTTGTTGCTATATTATTTTTTACACCTCTAAAAGCTCAAAGTGAGTTGTCTTTAAAGCAAAAAGAACTCAAAGAACTTCAGAACAGAGAAGAAAAACTTCTAAGTGAAATTGAGAATTTAAAATTAGCTTCAGTTATAAAACAAATAGATTCTGTAGGACTTCCAGAAAGCAAAGAAGATCTGCAAGTAGTTAAATATAGTGGTTATACAATTGGCTTCAACCCTAAGTATAAAATGGCAGCATGGGCTTTTCATCAACTACTACCTGATATTAATTTTGGCAATCAATCGAGGACTAATGATTTTAGAGTAGACAGTACAATCATAGGTGGAACTGCGGTTGAAAAAGACTACTTTTTAAAAGAAACGGTAAACGGTGAAACAACCTATGATGGTTTCGGTTATGATCGTGGACATTTAGCACCATCAGCTGATTTTCGTTGGTCTGGAAAAGCGCTAAGTGAGAGTTACTATTACAGTAACATGACTCCTCAACACCCTGATTTTAACCGTGAAACATGGGTTGAATTGGAAAGCATGCTAAGAACAATAAATGAACATAGTCCCAATAGGTATTACATCATAACAGGACCTGTTCTTTCTGATACATTACCAGAAATAGAACGCTCAGTTAACAAACTTAAAATACCTGCGCTTCATTATAAAATTATCACAGACCTTTCTAAAGATGATCCAAAAGGCATGGCTTTTCTTATACCAAACAGAAAATGTGAGTACCCATTGGAAAGCTATTTGGTCTCAATTGACAGCATCGAAAGTTTAACTGGTTTAGACTTCTTCCCGAAACTTAATGACGAATTAGAATCAAAAATTGAATCTAAATCCAATTTTAAAAGTTGGAGGATTTCTGATATCGAAAATAGCGACGTCGCTCCTATTCATCCACCCGATTTACCAAGAAATCATTTTAATACCGTACAAGCAAAAATGCATGAGGGTAGTAAAATAACAGTGATTGGAAAAGTAATTAGTACGAAATACATCCCAAAATCAAATTCGACATTTTTAAACCTAGATAAATCTTTTCCAGATCATATTTTTTCAGTAAATATTTGGTCAGATGGTCGAAAAAACTTCAGTTATAAACCAGAAGAAGAATTAGAAGGGCTGTACATTGCTGTAACAGGAAAAGTTTCCATTGACAAATACGGAATAGCTAACATAACTGTTGATAACGAGCGTCAAATTGAAGTTTTAGGCGATGATTGGCGGAGGTAGGAAAAATGACTTCAAACTTATTTGTGAGTAAATTTGAAGGCGCTTAAACTGTTTTGCTATGTATAAATAACACATAATCAAGTACAATAACGGCTTTGAATTAAATATTTGGTTATTCAATTCTTGTAAAAGTTCTTTTTTGACTTTGTCCTTTTTCATGGAGGTTGAGGATTAGCGTGTCTTTTTTTATTTGAATTACTTCAATTGTATCACGATCTTTTACGATTGTTCTTACATCGCTAATTATGGTATTGTTTTCATATTTATATCCAATTTTATTTGTCACTTTTCCATTGATTTTGAATGTGTACTCTTTTTTATCTATTTGAAGAAGTACTTCTCTGTTATTTTTTAGATGAGAAGTCATTTTCCATTTACCATGTAGTTTTCTGGAAGGTGAGCAGGAGAATAGAGTTACTGAAATTAAGATTATTAATGTTGCTTTCATTTTATTATTTATTTTTTGAATAAATTTATCTCAGAGATCCAATTTCATGGTATGTTCCTATTTCGTCGGAATTAAAGTTTTTAATGTCAATGGAAGAAGTTACAAAAGGGATTTCTTTGCTACGTTTTATTATAATAGCAATTGGTTGATTTTTGGAGTAAATTGTGTCGCCACGTAAGTTATTTTTATTAAGTTCTAAAAGATCTCCAATGTGATAACCATCAGTGTATCTCCAAGTGAAAGCTTTTAAATCTTCATTATTCATATTACTACAACTTATTAGTTGTATTGCGATTATTATAGCTAGCAAGCCATGGAGTTTAGGTCTCATATTATCTATACTTCTTAAAATTCTCCGCCTGTTCAAAAATCTCTTTGTAGACTTCATCTCTGTCGATTGGAGGGTAATCGTTTTCTGCGAGGAGGATTATTAGATCTACTTTTAATTCTGCTTTGATGTCTGCTCTTTTGGACCAGTCGGTGTATTTGGTTTTGTCGTCGACTACTTTTTTGACTTCTTTGGAGAGGTGGATGAGTTTTTCTTCGGGGTAGGGGAAATCGTATTTTTTGGTGAGGGTTTTTAGGATGTCGTAGAAGGATTTTTCCTCGAAGTTTATTCCCATGTCTTTGAAGGAGTCTTTTTCTTCTAGTAGGTGCTTGTATAAATTTATGATTTCGTCTGTGAAGTCTTCTAATACTTCGCTTCGGAGAACGTCGCCTTCTTTTCTTTCGTTGTATTTATCAACTAAGGTTTTCATTTTATCTGAAAAATCTACTCCTTTGGCTCGATTGACTTTTTTGAATTCTTCTATTGCTTTGGCCAACAACTGTTGAAGCAGTTTTATTTTTGTGTTTGGAAGTTTGATCTTTTCAATCTTGGCCAGGTAATCATCGCTGAAGATATCTACGTTCGGGTCGTTTTCTTCTCCCATTTTGAAGAGTTCTTCTACACCGTCACTTTGTATAGCGTCTTTGATTAATTCGCGGACTTTTGCATTCATTTGTGCTGTGTCAGGTGCTTCTCCTTTGGTAAGTTTGAATACGATGGAACGCACGGCAAGATAAAAGTGAATATAGTCTCTTTCTTTGGTATTGATTTCTTCGCTGGCTGAACAAATGTTATAGGCAGCTTTTAATCTTTTGACCAATTCCATGAATCGTTTTTCTTGCTTTTGTGTTACTTGGACAAATTCTGCAGCTTTGTTTAGTGTGTCTAACTGATCTAAAGGCTTTCCTTCAAAGTATTTTTTACTGTCGAATTTATGGAACATTCTACCCAATAAGTCTAAGTGGTCTTTTACGGCAATGATCGATTGTTGAATGTCTTCGAAGTTTTCGCGGTCTGAATTGTTATACAGTGCGAGTGCCAAATTCATTTGCTTTTTAATACCGATGTAATCTACCACCAAGCCTTTGTCTTTTCCTTTAAAGGTTCTGTTTACTCTTGAAATGGTTTGTATTAAATTATGACGTTGAATGGGTTTGTCGATATACATTGTGTCTAAGAAAGGTACGTCGAAGCCTGTTAACCACATATCAACGACAATGGCAATTTTGAAATTGGACTTTTCGTTTTTGAACTGACGGTCTAACTCTTTTCGGTATTCTTTGGTGCCAAGTAGATCGTATAATTCTTTTGGATCATCTTTTCCGCGTGTCATGACCATTTTGATGTGTTCCATCGGTTTGATTTCACGCTTGTCTTTATCGGTTAATTCAACATTATCAGGGGCTATTTTTGCGATAGCCCATTCGGATTTTAAGTCGATGACTTCTTTATAAAGTTGGTAGGCTATTTCTCTGTTCATACAAACAAACATGGCTTTTCCTCGGACAGTAGCCCCTTCTTCAACTCTTTGCTCGTAATGTGCAACAAAGTCTTCAGCAACAACTCTAATTCTATCGGGATCGCCGATGATTGAGTTCATGTTGGCCGTGGCTTTTTTACTTTCGTCTATTTGATATTCATTTGCTCCTTTGTCTGCGCACTTTTCATAGTAATTCTCAATTTCTTTTAGCTTGCTGTTGTTGAGTAATACTTTTGCAGCTCTTCCTTCATAAACAATGCGCTTTGTGATGTTATCTTTTACAGATTCCGTCATGGTGTATGAATCTACTACTTCTCCAAAGACATCAATTGTTGCGTCGATGGGTGTTCCCGTGAAGCCAACATAGGTCGCATTTGGTAGAGAATCGTGTAAGTACTTGGCAAAACCATAGGTCTTTTTGACTCCTTTCTTGGTAACGGATACTTTTTGATCCAAATTCGTCTGACTTCGGTGCGCTTCGTCTGAGATGCAGATTACATTGGTTCTTTTTGTCAGTAGTTTTGTATCTTCTGTAAACTTGTGAATGGTAGTTAGAAAAACACCACCACTTTTTCTTCCCTGAAGTAATTCACGGAGTTCTACTCTGGATTCTACACTGATGATGTTGTTGTCACCAATAAAGCTTTTTGCATTGGTGAAAGTACCCGATAACTGATCGTCTAAATCGGTTCTGTCTGTAATAATTATGATGGTTGGACTTGCAAACTCTACGCTTCGCATAATGAGACGTGAAAGAAACAACATGGTAAAACTCTTTCCACAACCGGTTGCTCCAAAATAAGTCCCTCCTTTACCATTTCCTTCGGGACGTTGGTTTTTATGAATGTTATCGTATAGTTTATTGGCCGCATAATACTGTGGATAACGACAAACAATTTTCTCGTCTTTCTTTGATGAATCGGGAATATATATGAAGTTTCGAATGATGTCACGTAATCTGTTTTTCTCAAACATTCCTTGAATGAGTGAATGCATGGAATCTATTCCGTTTACTTCTTTGTCGTTTTCATTTCCTTTAACTTTTCTCCAGGCATAGAAGAAATCATAAGGGGCGAAGAAAGAACCGGCTTTGCTGTTTACTCCATCGCTAAGTACACAAAATGCATTGTATTTAAACAGTTCCGGAATAGCTCTTCTATATCGTTTTGTAATTTGTTCATAAGCATTATGAACCGTGGTGTTTTCTTGGATTGCGGTTTTAAATTCAAATACGACAAGTGGCAACCCATTTATAAAAAGAATTCCATCAGGAATACGTTTTTCGTAACCGAATATCTCAAACTGATTTACAAATTTGTAGGTGTTTACATCTGTATTGTACGACTCTTCAGGTTCTCCAATAATTTGTGTCAATTCTTCGGGATTGGGATCTTTAAAAGCTGCCAAACCTGTATAATCTATGAGTTGAATGTATAAGTCTTTTTGGCTTCGATCTTCTCTTTTAAGTATAAAACCGTCTGAAACAATTTTCATGATGGCTTTATTGCTTTCATATAGATCAGAAGCAGGGTAGGCTTGAATCATACGAATTATTTGTTCGATTTCACCGCTCGTAATGTTGTCTTTTTTGTATCGCTTTTGTAAATATTCTCTGAGGTCTTCTTTGATTAAAACTTCATCTTGATTGCGTAAAAATGAATTCCCAGGGAAGTATTGAATTCCTTGTTGTTGAAGGAGCTCGATGAATGCAAGTTCTAATTGTGCTTCTGTGAATTTCATTTTTTAATTCTTAGTCTGATCAATTAATTCCCAATATCCACTTCGGTCGCTTCCAATTCGTTTGATGATCTTTTTATCCTTAAGCGATTTAATGTTTTTATCTATTGCAGTGCTACTAATTCCAATTTTACTTGACATTTCTCTTTTGCTTATTTTTGGATTGGCTGCTATTAATTCAATGATTTTCTGTTGGCTTTCTACCAACCCATCTACCAACTCAGATTTGCAAGTGACTTGTGGCATTATTTCTTTTTCAGTAAGCGCTGCCGTTTTATCTGTCTGACCACCTGTCTGGCCACCTGTTTGACCACTTGTTTGACCACTTGTATTCTCTCTCATTAACCCAATTAACAATTACCAAATTAACCATTATTTAATTTGTCTATTATACTACCTATTGTACCACTCATTATACCACCTATTGTACCACTACTTAGCTCTTATTATTTGTGATAATCCAATATCCAGTAGTTTCGCCTTTTCTTTTTATAATATCTTTTTTCTTTAAAGCATCAGTATGTTTTTGTACTGCTGATTCATTAATGTCTAACTTCTCAGCAATCTCTTTTCTAGATATTTCGGGTTTAGCTTTTATTAGTGCTAACACCTCTTTTTGTCTCTTTGTAAGTTTTGTGATGTTACTCACTTGACCACCTACTTGACCACCTACTTGACCACCTACTTGACCACCTTGGTTACCTGATAAAACAGTTACCTCAATTCCACCGTTTTTTTCGGTGATTCGTGGTTCAGGTAAACCATAAGCCAAGCAGGAATTGATTATTTTTATTGTACCACGACCCCAAGCGTCAATATAGCCTGCAAGGAAACATGCATTTGCAATTATTGGGTTTCTCGGTCTGGAATTGTGGTCTTTTTTGAGGTCTTCAACTGTAATTCCAAAGGGTAATGCGCCTTCATTCCAAATAGATAGCTGTTCATCATAAACACGCATTTGTATTGGCGCGCCCATATACGTTCGATGAACGAGTGCATTTAAGAGCATTTCTCGAATGGCTTGTAAAGGGTATTGGTCTTTTTCTTCACGCTGCATTCCTTCAAACCTTATAGGTCTTGTCAGGAATTTATAGTTGAGTTGAGCTGGAACTTCATTTAATAGGTGTATGAGATTTCCTTCAACAACTTCTTGAAATTTAAGGTCAGCGGCATCTTTTCCAAAACGTCCAATTTTCACTTGAATATTCGGATAAAACCTCGCAGGATCTTTTGCAAATAGAATTAATGCAGCTCTTTTAAGTTTATCTCCAATAGTAAGGTGCAGTTTATCTAATATTTGTTTTGTATTTAATCCTGTGGTGTCAGGCATTCTTCCTTTTTCTTTCGAATCAGTAATGAACCTTTCTATGCTTGCTTGGTCGATATCATCGAGTGTTGCGTTTTCTTCTACTACATCATCCCATGTTTTCCCCGCTTTTTTCAAGAGAAATTCATTCAATTCAACGCCTGTTAGTTCAAGGTTGGTAGTTCCCGAACGCAAATAATAACGTCCTCTTAAAGAAACTGGGACTGAATATGCAGGTACTTTTATTTCTATAAAGAAATTCTCAGTTGATTGGTGTAAAATCACTTCACAGATCATTCCCATTAGATCTCTAATCTTGGTTGGAATGGACTCCATCAAGCGCTTATGATTTTCTAGATGAATGACCTGACCATTGTCTTTTTTACCAATGTAAAGCACGCCACCAGAAGCATTGGCAAAACCGCATACCCATTTGAGGTAGTCATCGTGCCAAGATTGTTTGTATTCTATGTGTTGGTTTTCGGGCATTTATTGGATTTACTTTTGCTAATATCGGAATTATTAATAATTTGCTCAATGGTTTGCCATTGAATATTCAATATTCTCTCTCGAATTATTTTCAAAGTGTCCAAAATAGCTTTTTCTTTAGGTAATGCTCCATAGACCAAGTCTTTGAAATCATTTGTATAGGTAGTTTTTAAGTCATTCCAAACATTTTCCAGATTCTTAAAAAATAGAGCCTCACTAGGATGATGAATTAGCCACTTATTATTGTTTTTAAAACTTACTACATCATCACTTGCTACTTTTAATAGCATTTTATCAAAGTCCTCTGAATGAAAGAATTTTGAAAATTCATCTTGTTGAAGTAACTGATGTAGATCGTAAGCATGTCGAATTTTATTTTTTAAATCTTCAACAGGGTTTTCACCATAAGAAAACCGAACCAAGCTCATAATTTTTTCGCAAATGGTTCTTATGGGTTCTAATACTAATAATTCAAATGGGAGTAATTCATTGTCTTTGGCTATTTCAAATTGTTTGTTTTCCATCATCATTTGACCAATGAATGAAACAATACTTCTGGTGGTGAAAGGTTCGTAGTACCCCAACCAAGTGGATTCTAAAATGATGACATCTCTGACTTGACCGTAATTACCTTTAAACTCTTTGTTGTAGGTATGTGCTGTCTTTCTATTCATACCCATTTTATGAGTAATACCTTCAATGGGAACTTCGGCTAATAAAGGTTCTACGGCTTTGCTTATAACTTTTAGTTTCGATTTTAACCTACTGTCTGTTTCTCCTTCACGTCTCAATACGACCAAGTCAATATCTTCAGAAAAGCGTTCTATCAGTTTATAACACTTGGAAAGAGATGTTCCTCCTTTGAATACGGTATCTTTTCCTATTTCATTATTAAAAATGGTAAATAAAGCATGTGTAATCCAATAGTCTTTTTCTACATATTCAGGCTTCAAGTCCATTTGCTGAGCGGTAAAACGAATAGCATCTCTAAACAGCGATATGTTCTCGTGTAGCTTCATTCTATATACCAGTTTGATTTGGTGGGCAATTCGGATTTTTTCACACCTAATTTTATTTTAGTCAGCGGATTCAGACTGTCTTTTAGCATTTCAATACCTTGTGCTTTACTGTCTATATTATCCAATACTGCTCCCACCAATGCCCGTACCCTCGGTGGGTACAACAAAGCATACTTGAGTAAAGAGGTTGTTTGTTTTTCGTTAAGTTCTTTTAAAATCACACTTAGTCTTTTCAGTGCCTGAGCTAGGGAACAGTCGGGAATCTTTTTAATGTCTTTGAAGGCATCGAGTAAACCTAAAATTTCATAATTTTTATCAGTGACTTCGGCATAGCTTTTTACGGCATCTGCTTTTAGATTATCTCGCCTGATATTTATCCGTTTTCCACGACTGGCGATTTTAATTCTAAATGCCATCTGTGTTGTAAGCCCTAATCGGTTATAAAGCGACGTGCCTGTTTCGTAAGCAACACGCTTACCATTTTCAAACAAGTAAGGGCGCAGCAGTTCGATGTAATCGGGTTTTAACTCCCCAAAAATCGTTTGCTCTGGTTTGTAAAATACACCTTTAGAAACTTTTTTTATTAAGCCTTCTTTTTGCAGCCGTTCTAAAGCTTTTGCAGCCGTAACATAATCGTCTTTGGCAATACTCAAATCGTCATACCCAAAGGTTTTTCCTTCGGGCAATTGTTTTATTCGTTTGCGTATTTCTGTTGCCAATGCCATATTGCAAAGATATTTATAATTTTTAAATGTCAAGTTATTGGTGCGAAAAACTTGACATTTCTCTTTTGCTTATTTTTGGATTGGATGCTATTAATTCAATGATTTTCTGTTGGCTTTCTACCAACCTTTCTACCAACTCCACTTGGTTACTCACTTGGTTACTTGATAAAACAGATACTTCAATTCCACCGTTTTTTTCGGTGATTTTTGGTACAGGCAAGCCATAAGCCAAGCAGGAATTGATTATTTTTATTGTACTACGGCCCCAAGCGTTAAAGTTTGATTGTTTGGATTCTATGTGTTGGTTTTTGGGCATTTATTGGATTTACTTTTGCTAATATCGGAATTTTTTAAATCATAGAAGTGGTTTCGATACGAATGTACATAGATGAAATCCGATAAATTGTGTTACAAAATTCTATTTTTACGTTAAAACATTCTATATTTGTAACAAATAGAAACAGATAGATATGAACTTAATAATCGCAAAAAACTTCAAAAAGCTTCGTGACACACTTGGCTTTACGCAAGATAAAGTAGGCGAATATCTTGACTGCTCAAGAGAGGAGATTTCATACTATGAAAACGGTTCAAGAGAGATGCCTTTATCTATTCTTGAGCGGGCTTCAGATTTGTTTGGGGTAGAATTAGAGGATTTCTTTTCTGATGAGGAGTCTGTGGGAATTCGCATTGCATATCGAGCGGATAATTACTCAGTGGAAGATCTCAATGAAATCTCTAGGTTCAAACGCATCATTAAGAATTACCAGCGTATGAATCGATTGATGGATAAAGCGAGCTTATGAATCATCGAGAAATTCAATATTTAGCGAAAGATGCAGCCATCGATTTCCGACGCAAGTATGATCTAGGACAAGCCGATCCAATCCGTATCGATTCGTTATTGAATAAGCTGGATATGATCACTGTGTTTTCTTCTATGTCTGATAATTTCTCGGGAATGGCGGCGCGATTTGAAGAAAATGGGTTTCTTCTCATCAATTGCAATTTTCCAAAAGGAAGGCAGATTTTTACTATATGTCATGAACTTTATCATTTATTCGTTCAAAAGGATTTTGAATTTGAGGTGATTTCAGATACGAAAAATGGTGGGAAAAAGAGCGATATAGAGAAGTTAGCTGATGCTTTTGCTGTTGAGCTACTCATGCCAGAACAAGGCATACAGGAACTGCTCTTAAAACGAAACTTTATTAAAAAAGAAGTTAGCCTGGAACACGTCATCAAACTCGAACAATACTTTCAGGTCTCCCGGCAATCTATGGTTTATCGTTTGAAAAATCTAGGATTTATTTCAAAGGATGAACATCTTGAATTGAAATACTTTTCCAATGTAAAAGAGTCTGCTTTGCGAAGAGGTTATGATGTCTCTTTGTATGAATCTACGTCTGCACGAGTTGTTGCTTCTGATTATTATGATAAAGCAGAGCTCCTTTACACGAATGATAAAATTGGCCTGACAGATTTTGCACAACTACTTAAAGATATTGGGGTGGATCTATCTGATATTATGGATGACTCCAAAAATGTGGAATGAAGATCTCTGAAGATAAAATACTGGTTTTTGATGCGGATGTGTTGATTCATTTTATCAAATCAGGGAGTTTTTCTGAATTACGTAAAATTCTTCCCAATAACAAAAAAGTTGTTCTTCAAAAAGTATATGAGGAAGTTCAAGTCTTCAAAAGCAGCAAGCAAATACTGGATAGCGCAATTCATGTTTTTAAATTTATCGACTTGATTGATTTTCCGATCTCAACAGATATGATGCGGGAGTTTGCATATTTAACCTCCCCTTTAATGGATATCGGTAAAGGAGAAAGTGCTTGTATGAGCTATTGTAAATTTACAGATGATGTTGTAGTATCTAGTAATTTAAGTGATGTTAATGAATATTGTAAAAGACATACGATTGATCTTCTCACCACGATGGATCTGGTCTTGTGGGCGTTTGAAGAAGGTTTGTGGAGCGAGGAGTATTGTGATACGTTTATCACGGTTGTGTTGAAAAAAGGCGGGCGTTTGCCGTGTAAATCAATTAAGGAGTATCAAGATAAGAAAAGTAGGTCTTAATATTTAATCAAGCGTTATTTATTCTTTTTTTCATGAGTAGCAATATTGATTCGCAAGTATCTTTTTAAAACTGCTTTTTGATGACTTGTCATCTCATTATATTTTAATAGTACTGTATAAAGTGCTTGAATTTGGCTTCCGTAATGTTCAGCCTCACTTACTGAAACTTCTGAATTATACCCTTCTTTTTCTTCCTCAAGAATTTCAAAAATAATTTTTGGAGGTATTTTGTTGATCTTAATGCTCTCATTCGGAAATCGATCTTCCAGCTCTAAAGCGATCTCCTGGTAGCGTCTACTTTTTTTCCATTGCGTCCCTTTGTAAATTTCATTCATCAGTGCTTTATGATCTTGTGGCGGAATTTTATCAAAGGATAAATGCCCCAGTTTCTCCAAGATGTAATTTGCTTCCTCTTTTGAGAATTTTCTTTTTCGCTTGTACTCTTCATTCCAAAGGTCAGGACAAAATATACGGATCCACTTGTGAAATGTTTCTAAGTCGATACCATAGTATCTGGCGAAGTATGATTTTGAATGATTAATATCAGTTGGCCTTACTTCGCTGGAGGCTACAACCAAGTCAAAGATTAAGAACAAGAATGTACTAAAATCAAGATCAATTGATTCGAATTCCTTCAGTATTCTTTTCATCTCGTGTGCTTATTTTGTTAAAAAAGGGGAGGTTTATCCTCCCCCATAAAAATACTACTATTCCTCACGACTTCTCCAATACTCTTCATGGTCCGGGTTTAACTGATTCGCGTGATTGTCTAAATCATCTTGCGAATAACGGTAACATCTGTCATCATTTTTCATAATATATAATTTTAAGTTTCAACAAAGTTAGAGAGAAGAAAAAGCTTGAATGGAAAAAATCGGAGATAGGGGAATATAATTTTGATTTATGTAAATTAACAAGCATCGTTTTGCGTTTAGGAACCGTTGTTTTTGAGTCATGGGGTTAGTTTTTAGAATTTCCTTTGAGAAAATTGATATAATGATAACCTAATGGTGAAATTACCATTCTCCCATACGAATTACTCTTCTCACCATGCTCTAGTTGGGAAACGTCCAATAATAGCCTTTTTGCCAATAGATCATCTATAAAAATATTAATATTATCCTCGGATTCACCGACAAGGTCATTGCGGGAAACAGACATTAGCTTTTTTACCTCATTCTCCTTAAGAATTCTATTCTTTTCAATATTCCGTGAATTTTCTATTTGTTTCGCAATAGATTCTGACGGTTTTATTGAACCATCTTCTGCCTTTCGTTTTAGGCGCTTCTCATGAGACATCGAAGATTGCAATTCGTTGTTGAGATCAAATACATCTTTTTCTAATTGTTGAATCGCTGATTTAGCTTGATAGAATTTCTTGAGAAGGATAATTTGGTTTTCATGTAGTTTAGAAGTTAATTCCAGAAATATTTCAAATTGATCTACTTTTGAGTTGGGAATGGTAGTGCCAATTAACAACTCTTTAAATCTATTTCTTTTTTGAGCATCATCAGTTTTGGCGACTAAGCTGATAATATCTTCAAAAATATCCGTGAATCGATTAGAATTAATAAATTCTTGATTGACTTGTTCTTGATTGATTTTATCAAAATATTGTTTTAGTTCATCTGCGAACGCAAATACTCTTTCATTTTTCACTCTTGCTCTATGTTCGAAACCTAATTCAATTATTGCTCCACCAACATAAGGAATCGAAGCGAAAAATGCCCTCCAAGCTGTCACAGTTTTAAGCTTCTTCTCATTATTTGATAATTCCATAATAAATAGTTTTGATTTAAATAGATGTATTCCCTTTAAAATTAACCAATTCCCACTCAGCAATACTTTCACCTTTATAAGTCAAACTTCTAGCGTGGTTAATAATCCTTAAATAATCGGATTCTTTTTCCATAGTTGTCCAATTGATGATGGGTTTGAACTTCATTTCTTCCTGAATGATGCGATCTACCCAATTTATGTGTTTAATTTCTTTAAACACATAAACGACAAAGAAAAACAAACCATTTCGTTGATTTATCGAATCACCAAAATAGTGTTTTTCTAAGTCGGGGTAAACCTTCATAAATGCATTAGTTCGAACCTATCGTTTCTCCTATTGCATAATTCAGGATAAACCGGGAAATGGGGTGGCTCTTGGCTATTACCCACGCACCATTGATATTTTAAATAAAGATTAAGTATTTTCTGGGCTACACCGAAGTAGAGTTTTCCTGGCTTTAAAATCGGTTCAAACTTTTCTGTGAATTTTATAAGGGCATGGATGTTTTCAATATGCTTTTCATCATTCACCTTTCCATGATATTGCTGAAGTAAGTTTTGCTCAACATATTCACTCAACGCTTCACGAAACTGTTTTCGTTGTTTTTCACTGGCTTCTTTAGTGTAGATTTTAGCACGCTGGAAAGCTCCTTGGAAGGTTAGGAGCCATAGTTCTCTGTTTAGGAAAGATTGTTTTGTGGACATTGAATTATGATTAACTATCAATAATCAAATATAATAAAAAAATAGTTGTGAATACTCTTCAAAATAAGAGCAGTTACAACAAAACATGAGTGATGCAGTAGGCACTGAAGTTGTGTATACCCTTCAAAATAAGAGCAGTTACAACTAACAGAACATAATTTAAACAAATAGATATGTTGTGTATACCCTTCAAAATAAAAGCAGTTACAACTGAGAACAGAATACAAACTAAAATACACCGTTGTGAATACCCTTCAAAATTAGGGCAGTTACAACA
>JBBEBO010000005.1:24499-48447 GCA_040882265.1 Brumimicrobium sp.
GTTGTGAATACCCTTCAAAATTAGGGCAGTTACAACACGGTAGACCTGCTATTGGGAGTTATGATGGTTGTGAATACCCTTCAAAATAAGAGCAGTTACAACACGTCTTATTTAAGTGATCGAGATTTATCGGTTGTGAATACCCTTCAAAATAAGAGCAGTTACAACTTTGAACTGATGCGACCTGAACTAATTCGGGTTGTGAATACCCTTCAAAATAAGAGCAGTTACAACATAGCTCTACTTGTCATAGTATTCAAACCAGTTGTGAATACCCTTCAAAATAAGAGCAGTTACAACAGAATCAATTAAAGGCGTTGTATCAACTTTGTTGTGAATACCCTTCAAAATAAGAGCAGTTACAACCAACACAAATTGCACCGGGTAGTAATCATTGTTGTGAATACCCTTCAAAATAAGAGCAGTTACAACCGACAAAATGTTATTAAATACCATAGTTTCGTTGTGAATACCCTTCAAAATAAGAGCAGTTACAACGAAAACTTAGTCAGTGGTATGGCGGTTGCTGTTGTGAATACCCTTCAAAATAAGAGCAGTTACAACAGCCAGCCAACCCAAGAAAAACACAATCTGGTTGTGAATACCCTTCAAAATAAGAGCAGTTACAACTAAAAATTTCTCTATTTTCCATACGTCGCAGTTGTGAATACCCTTCAAAATAAGAGCAGTTACAACATGTTCCACTTCGCACAGATCATTCAGATGGTTGTGAATACCCTTCAAAATAAGAGCAGTTACAACTTATAAAAGTAAAGATATATCAATACTATGGTTGTGAATACCCTTCAAAATAAGAGCAGTTACAACTATGTCCTAATCATACAGATAAATCTAAATGTTGTGAATACCCTTCAAAATAAGAGCAGTTACAACATGTTCCACTTCGCACAGATCATTCAGATGGTTGTGAATACCCTTCAAAATAAGAGCAGTTACAACATAACAACGATTTTAAATTATTAAATAAAAGTTGTGAATACCCTTCAAAATAAGAGCAGTTACAACGACTGCAGACTTTTATGATAACTCAACACAGTTGTGAATACCCTTCAAAATAAGAGCAGTTACAACTTAGAGATGGGGTTGATTTTGTGTCAGCAAGTTGTGAATACCCTTCAAAATAAGAGCAGTTACAACTTACAGAATTTTACTTAACAGATAGCTTAGGTTGTGAATACCCTTCAAAATAAGAGCAGTTACAACAGTGGCAATTCAGTATCTTTTACAGGGACGTTGTGAATACCCTTCAAAATAAGAGCAGTTACAACCTATTAAAATAGATAGAGAGTGTACGCTTAGTTGTGAATACCCTTCAAAATAAGAGCAGTTACAACTATTAAAATAGATAGAGAGTGTACGCTTAGTTGTGAATACCCTTCAAAATAAGAGCAGTTACAACATACTCATTGTAAAGTCTTATTAATAAAGGGATATAGCTATTTTTTAACTAAAAAAAATAGCAAATATTGTTGGAGAAAGATGTCAAAGAGCATGAAATTTTTATTTAATCATTTCATTAAAATATTTATCTTCAAATTGAGTTCTTTCCTTCTTTAATCGTTCTTTTTTCTCTTCAATAGTTTCATTTTTATTCGCTCTTGTTTTCCTGAAATAATCATGGTGTAAGACATCCATGAATAATCTACATACTGATTTCTGTAGTGGATTTAAATCCTCAAATCTTTTAGGTTTACAAGGTTTAATTTCATCATTAATGAATTTTGATTCAATTTTTTCTTTTATCATTTTTTTAGAATCACTATCTGGAACACCAAAATGAAATGCCTTGTTTCTAGTTCTACTATTAAAATAACCTGAAAAAGCATTTTGATCAGTATCATTCTTTACTTCATCCCACTTGATATGATTGGTGTTACTAGATATTGTGTTTTTATACATTGCTATAAAATACTCTTCCAATTTCATTTCAACTCTAGTAAATAATAATGATTGCGAAATGATATGATTATACACTGTATTTAAATGTTCAAAATTTAATGTCCCTGTATCTTTCTTCTGTTGAATTATAACATCTAAATCATTAATATTTTCAACTGAATTCAAATACGTATCAATATTTCCCAAAAAACTTGTTCTTCGAAATTTAGGATTTTTTTCCTGTTCTACTTTATGATTTAATAGAACTGCTAGCGATTCTAATTTATTAAAAGGAACAAGAAGGTTATATAAATCTCTACCAGACTTGTCTTGGATATTAAATGTGAAATCACTTGTTAAAATATTACTTACATGGGACTTTACTTTCTGAATTATAGACTTATCAACACGTAAATAATATACTGCTAATTCGTAAAGCAAAGCATCTTCTAACTTTACTTTTCTTAACTTGTTAAAGAGTTTTCCATTAGTCTTGTATTCATCTTTGCTTAAAGTATCTGAATAATAAAATTCATTTATCAAATATTTTTTATTTGACAAGGCTTTGTATTGAATGATATTATCTTTATTCTTATTCAATATACTCTCATCTATTAAAAAATCAATAAAATGAGATACATTAATAAACCACTGATTTTCATGAAGTAGCTTTTTGTAGTTAGCGTAATTATATTTTGAATTTTCAAAACTAGGTTCGTTACTTTTTAACCAAACTAAATATCTCTCTTTCGTTTTTACATATAAATCATTTAAAGATGCTGATTCTTCAAATAACTTTTTAAATTCATTATTTTTGAAAAAATGCTTTTGTTCAAATAAAGATGCTAAGTACTGTTTGAATTCAGGTACTTCATCAAAGGCAAACATCCATCTTGAGAAATCATTAAACTGTTCTTTTGTTATATTAAAAGCTTTATGGTGTCCATCAACTGAAGCCCGTTCAAAGTAAATTTCACTGAAGTACATCAATTGCCAAGCTTTTCTGACAAAACGTAGTTTAAATTGCTTACCTTTATTTTTTTCTAAGAACCTTTCTTCAAGGTTAAGCTTCTTAGCATTTTCTAAAAGATTTTTGTATCGACTTTCTTGTAAAATTGCTTCTCCAAGTATTAGTTCAAAAGTATTTTTTTCTGGAAGATTGTTTTGTTGAGCTGGGAGATATTGATGTAGTAGTCTTTTTGGGAAAAATCTTTTTAATTTGTTTTTTTCTACTGCACTAATAGATTCTCTACCTTCTAATATCTCCTTTCCTTTTGTAACTTCTTTTAAATATTTGTTATAATATTTCTCCAACAAATATTTTCCTGAAGAATTTAGATTAGATTTCACATGAAACAAGCTGTGTTCTAAAAGGTAGAGAAGTAAGCCTCTTTGAATTGTTAGAAGTTTTTCAGTTCCGTCAATAAATTTCAATTTTAACTTGAAAGAGTTGTTTTGAATTACAAAAGGTGTATCCCACTCTTCATATTTTTCACTATGCTTTTTAAAAGTAGCATAGTGTGTTAACTTTCCATTGTGATACTTGAGCTTGTCTAAACTTTTTTGTCCATTTTTATTTTTGAGTTCAGAGATATATTTTTCCTGTTCATCTGTGGTGTAAAATTGATATACTTTAAACTCTGTATCTTCGCCAAAGTAACTATTTTCAGCTAAAAATCTAATTGCAAATTGCATCAAACGATCTTGATTTCTACCATAGGATTTAAAAAGAATGTTTTCTTTTATACGAATTAAAAGCTTTGTCTTTATTTGATTCGGTACTTTTTTTAATTTGTCTTTTCTATTCTTTAACTTTTTTAAATCCTTTTCCTCTTTAAAGTTTAATCTATTTTTTCTTTCAAGACGAGCTATTTCAGAATTCGTTTTTTGTAGTTCAGGACTTGTATTAATTTGATATGTAAAATCACTGTCTTCTTTAGCAGTATAGTCAAATTCCTCGTCCTGATAAAAATTAGTCCCAAAAAGCTTTTTTGTCGCAAACTGTAAGAATTTTTTTCTCTTACTATCTTCTTCATATTTAGGAAATGATCTAAAAATTTCTGTTTCTATAATTTTTTTTTCTAGTAATTCTGTCATTTTAGGGAAGTCACTTTCTAGCTCCAAGTGTTTATTCCATTGCGTAGGATACTTGTTTAAATAGGAAATTATATCTCTAAATCGCACTAGGTACTTTTCTTCACTACTAATATCTTGACTTCTGAATTTTTTAGCGTAAAAAGTGAAAATGTTTCTTTTATAGCTGTATTTATCTTCAGTTCTTTTAAACCCTTTAATTTTTGAAATTAACTGATTAGCTTCATCTTTATAAAGAAATATTGAAAGCAAAAACAAACAGGCATGAAACGTTAAGTATCGCCCAGGTTTTATTGAGAATACACTATGTTCTTCAAATAGTTTCCAGTCAATTTCGGTTTCGACTTCAATAAATAACAGGTGTTTAATAGCATCATTTTTATTTAAGTTCAAAAAATAATCACGTTCCTCTTTTTGGTGCTCCATATTAGGATAAAACATGTCACATAAATAAGAAACAAGCTTTTTGTCAGACTTATCATCTTCTAAAAACACATCATATGTCATTTCTTTTTCTCTTAAATAATTTATTACTACTGAAACTTCGAAAGATTCAATGATAAACTTTGTGATTTGCTGATTTATATCTTTGTTTGTAGAAAGCATATCAAGCTCTATAAAATCAAATATATGAACGTAATGACTGTTTATATTACGGATATTTTCAATCACTTTAAAAAGGTGCTTTTTAAAAGTGAAATTCTCAGACTGAAGTGAAAAATATTGTGTTGGGACCAGTTTTTTTTCTGTCTCATTCAACTCATATTTAAACAAATATTTTGTGCTAATATCCTTAAAGACGTGTCCAATTGAAAAATGATGTAATCTATTATCCGTATTGACAGGGTTATTAATCACAATCGAGAAATTCCTATGCGATTTTTCGGCTATTGGAGCAATATTACCCTTGTTATTAAAAATTTTATTGAATTCTTTTTTAGCTTTTATTATTTGTTCCATAACTCATGATTTTTCTATTTTAGTCATTCTAGAAAGCAACAACTCCTTCAGTTCCGTGAGCTTTTGATTTTCTTGTGTTTTTAAATGAATTGTTTCAATTACTTTTTTTGATGTTTCTTCAAATTTTAAGATGGTTTTATCCATTGGTAATAAAATTGGCATATCTCTTAAAAATCCAAGTGTCACATAATTCTGAGTGCTTCCATTTGGGTTTGATGCAAGATATATTTTCATATAGTCACTTTTTAAGTAGAACAATATGTACTCTGCTATTTCTTTCTGTTCTGATGTTTTGAAGAGCCCTACATTTTTTATTGCAAAGTTTATTTTATCATAAAGAACATAATTAACCAAACCAACAGTGCCTATCATACTAAACAAGATATCATATTTATCAACCTTGCTTCTTTTGTTTGTTTGGATAAAAGATTCTTCACTAATGTTATAGGTATCTTTCAAAGAAATATCATAAGTATTCAAGTGGGTTGAAGTTACTAAAGGGAATCCTTTTTCTTTTGGACTAGGCGAATCATGAGTCCCGTCTTTTATAGTAATAATGCTTGATAAATGCACATTCTTCCACCCAAGCGGCACTTCCTTCTCCAACTCCTCACACCAAACCATCTCACCACCACTACTTTTATATGGCTTACCGTCTTTGTCAGGAAACTCAAACTCCACAAACCACCTCCTATAAATCGTCTGCGCGGTTTCTTCTAATTTTTGGATGAGTTGTTCGTTGAGACTTATACGGTTTTGGACGGTGTTGTATTCGGCTACGATTTCGCGTTGTTTTTCGATTGAGGGGATGGGGAGTTCTGTTTCGCAAAAATCATCCCAGCCGAAGGTTTCCCTTGCGCTTCCATGTGAGTGATATCGGGCATAACGATCAAATTCAGGTCTTCTGAACCACATCATTAAATATTCAGGATCTAACTCATTTTTATCGGCAACTTCAAAAACGGTATAGGCTTGAGAAACTATAGCTTCATCAAAATCTTCCATCAATGCAATAGAAATTTTATCGCCATTGCGAGAAGTAACAGGACCGTACGCAAATTGCATTTTTTTAATGATTTTATAGGTATGCATTTTGGTTCCTGTAGTGTTCGCTATGGAAGGCATAAGTACTTTTCTAATACTCACTCCCAATAATCGTTCAACTGTTAAATCTTTATTGCGGATGTTTATTTCGCGGATGTATGGGCCGAGTTTTTTATAGTTTTCACGCATTTTTTTCCGCTTTAAAGTTGGCTTTTTCTCGTTCGATTTCTCTTGCTAATTCTTCTTCTGATGGAAGGAAAGGCAAGTATTTGTTGGCAAAAAGTTGTTTACTTTCTTTCAGAATAGAATATTTAACCATGGTGTTGTCTGTTTCTGTACAGAGTAAAATACCAATGGTTGGGTTATCGCCTTCGGGTCGCTCCAAATCGTCAAACATTCGCACATACATGTCGAGTTGTCCAATATCTTGGTGGGTGAGTTTGTTAGTTTTTAGTTCTACAATGACAAAGCACTTTAGTATGTAGTTGTAAAAGACCAAGTCTATAAAAAAGTCAGCCGTTTCTGTTCGGATATGTTTTTGTCTAGCAACAAACGAGAAGCCTTTGCCCATTTCCAATAAGAATTGCTGTAAATTATCGATGAGCGCTTGCTCTAATTCTTGTTCGTTATATGCTTTGTTACTTGGGAGATTCAAAAAGTCTAACACAGCAGGATTTTTAATGAAATCATCTGGATTATGTTTTAAATCGGCTGTTTTTTGTTCCATTTCTTCTTCAACTTTCTCTTTCTTTTGCGAAGAGATGAGACGCTGGTAATAGAGGGTTGAAATGTTGCGATCTAAAGTTCTCACAGACCAATTTTCTTCAGCTGCTTCTTTGATATAATAGTTTCTCGCTTGTTCGTTTTCAACGCGTATTAGCCTCTCGTAATGCGACCAGCTCAATTTGGCAGACAGTGTCTGTCCTTTTTTATTTTCCAATTGGTCAGTCGGTGTCTGACCTTTTTCTAAATCACTAAATACCAAATAAAATTTTCGAAAACTTTTTAGATTAGTAAGTGAAAAGCCTTTTCCAAACTCTTGTTTCAATTCTACTGAAAGCGTTTTAAGGATTTGCGCTCCATAAGTGGCTCTATCTTTTCCATTTTGTTCTTCTTCAACAATACGCTTCCCTATCAACCAATAGGCCTCAACCATGGCTGTATTTACAGCAGAATACGCTTTCTTTCTTGCTTGTACAAGAATTTGTTTGATTTCTTTTATGTAAGCATCGTGATTAGTTAATTTCATAGCCTAACTTTTTAAAAACCTCCAGCAACTCTTGCTTACTTTCTTCCTCTTTCTTCAATAATTCAGAAAACTCTTGTTGTAAACTTCCCATCTTTTCTTCAAAATCAATTTCCTCATCTCGGTTTACAAATTCGATGTATTTACTTGGCACTAAAGAATAATCTTTCTTTTCAATTTCTTTTTTATTGGCTGCATAACAGAATTCAGGAACGTCTTTGTATGATTTGTTTTTCTGCTGCCAGTCATGGTACGTTTTAGCAATTTCTTGAATATGTTCAGTTGAAAACTGCGTAAATTTTTTCTCAAATGGTTCGCCCCATTGACGTAAATCCAAAAAGAGAATTTCACCTTTTCTATCGCGGTAATTTCGCTCCGTATCGGGAAGTTTTAATTTACGTTCCTTTTTATTCTTATTTAGAATCCAAAGGGTAACGCTGATATCTGTTGTATAGAACATGTTTCTAGGCAAAATCACAATCGATTCCACCATATCATTATCAATTAGTTTTTTCCGAATCTTATATTCTTCTCCGCTTCCAGATAGCGCACCGTTTGCCAATATAAAACCTGCAACGCCATTGTCGGAGAGCTTGCTTACCATGTTTAAGATCCATCCGTAATTCGCATTGCTTTTTGGAGGAACTTCGTAGCCTTTCCAGCGTGGGTCGTCGATGAGTTCGTTGGCGGCTCTCCAATCCTTTTGGTTAAAGGGTGGATTAGCCATGATGAAATCAGCTTTTAAATCGGGATGTTGATCTTTGGCGAACGTGTCGGCAGGAACATCACCTAAGTTGGCCGAGATACCACGAATCGCCAGGTTCATTTTGGCTAGTTTGTAGGTTGTTGCTGTGTATTCTTGTCCGTAAATGGAAACCTCTTTTTTGCTTCCGTGATGGCTTTCGATAAATTTTATGGATTGCACGAACATACCTCCAGAACCGCAGGCTGGATCATAGATCACTCCTTTGTAGGGTTCAATCATTTCGGCAATCAAGTTTACAATACTCTTTGGTGTATAGAATTCTCCTTTCCCTTTTCCTTCGGCTAATGCAAATTTGCTAAGGAAGTATTCATACACTCTCCCAACAATATCTTGCTGCTTGTCTTTGATCGTATCAATATTATTGATGGTGTCCAATAAAGCTGCAAGTTTACTTACGTCCATATTGAGACGTGAGAAATAGTTGTCAGGGAGTGCCCCCTTTAAGCTTGGATTGTTTTTCTCTACGGTATGGAGTGCGGTGTCAATTTTAATGGCAATATCGTCTTGTTTGGCGTTTTCTATGATATGGCTCCACCTTGCTTCTGTGGGTAGGAAAAACACATTTTTCATGTTGTAGAACTCCGCCATTTCAAGGTACTTTTCTTTACCGTCGGCTATGAGTTCTTTTTTGCGCTCTTCGAACTTATCGCTGGCGAACTTGAGAAAGATCAGTCCGAGTACAACGTGTTTGTATTCTGATGATTCTACTGTTCCTCTTAGTTTGTTCGCGGAATCCCAAAGGGTTTCTTCAATGGATTTTTGTTTTTTTTGGGTCTTTGTTTTGGCCATTTAAGGATGGTGTTAATTTTTTTACTGATTTCAAATATAGGGAATTATTGGGGGATTTTGGTTTTGATTGGTTGAAGTGGATGGTGGCGATGATTGGCGGAGGTAGGATTCGCTTACCTTTTATCAACTCTACAGTATTCAATAGAACTTTTATCGGGGCTTTTTCCTTCAGAAATACCAAAACAATTTTTGTTCTTAAAAACAACATTCCAAGTTTTAGTGGTTGAGTTTTCGTATTGAGCAAATAAAGGTGCTGCAATCTTTTTTTCTGAAAGTTTAAACTCATAATTAGAGCTTCTCGTTATTGAAGTAACCCAAGGGTCTCCTTTTGACAAAAATAATTGAACATATTTATTGTCGTTGAGCTTTACAACTTCTCCAAAAACTTTATCATTTTCATCGATAGAAATTTTGACTTGTATTTTATTAAAAATGTCTCTCCCCTTCAACTCCCAAGTTCCCTCGAATTGATTGATCGGAGTTTTGGAAAAGTTTCCCGATTCACATGAAGATATTAGGAAAAAGATCAACAAAATAAAAAGACTTCCAAACTTCAAACTATTCATAATCAACTAAATTAGTTATTCACAAGGTAATTTCTCGTCCCAATAAAAATCTTTGAATGTAATTCTAGATTCATACCAAATGGTTTTTGCTTCAACATCTAATGTGTCATTTTGCTTAAATGTAATGTATTGTTCAGCCTTAGACAACATAAGGTTACTTTTATCAAAGATTATTTTACCCGAATTTTCTAAATTTTTTATAAGGTCATCTTGTTTTTTAGAAGCCAATCCTCTCGCTTTACACTGAACAAAGTTAGATTTATCAATGTAAACCAATGAAGAGTCTTTCGGTAATCTCAGAAAAATTCCAACTCCTTCAGGTGATTCAAAACGCTTAGGTTTTTGATCTTTATCTAGATAATGTACAAGACTTATATAGCTATCGTTATAGATGGAAAATTGAACGCGTTGTTTCTTTCCCTCACTCTCCCTTTCTATGACATAAACTTTAGGGTAAACGTTTTGGTCTTTTAAGCTTTCACCAAAAACAACATCGCCTTGAGCCAAAAACGCATACAAATCATCTGTTGAAATATCATGCTGTTCAAACCTCTTAATCTCTTCAGGCTGAGCGACAATAACTTTATCTAAAATAGAATTTTTAACTCGATTTTGAGGCGTCCAAGCACATCCTCTGTTTTGAAAAAAGAAAATAACGAATATTAAACCAATCGTAAATCCGACTAAATAAAATTTTAAACGCTTCCAAAAACCTTTCATTATGTATTCATTAAATTTCCTCAAAAATAGGAGTAAACTTACATTCCCATCAATAAAAGTTCAATTTCTTTGTAGCGAAGGTCAAAAACCTTTCCTAAAATTTCGCTCGTTAGCGTTCCTTTGTACATATAAACGCCACTTCTAAAGCCGTGATCATTTTTAATTAACTCTTTACAACCACCATGCTCTCCCATTTGTAGAAGAATTGGCGAAAAAATATTTGAAATAGCAAATGAAGCCGTTCTAGAAACTCTTGAAGCAATATTTGGTACACAGTAATGCGTTACCCCAAACTTTTCAAAAGTTGGTGATTCGTGATTTGTCACTTCTGAAGTCTCAAAACAACCACCTTGATCTATACTGACATCAATTATAACAGCGCCTTGTTTCATATTGCTCACCATGTCTTCATTTACAATACATGGCGTTCTACCAATTGGTGAGCGCACAGCTCCAATAACAACATCCGCTCGCATGAGTGCTTTAGAAAGTACTTTGGGTTGTAAAATTGAAGTATACATTCTCGTGCCTATAGCACTTTGTAGTCTTCTGAGTTTACTTAAAGAGTTATCAAATACTTTAACAGAACTACCCAATCCAATTGCAGCTCGAGTAGCGTATTCTCCAACAGTTCCAGCGCCTAAAACAACAACTTCAGTGGGTTGTACCCCGGCAATTCCTCCGAGCATCACTCCTTTTCCATCATTGAAAGAACTCAGTAATTCTGCAGCAATTAAAAGCGAAGTGTTACCAGCAATTTCACCCATTGCGCGTACAACGGGGAAATGTCCTTCATTATCTCTTATGTAGTCCCATGCAATTGCAGTTACTTTTTTCTCCATTAATTTTTGGAGAATTTTCTTGGGTTGCATAGTGATTTGAAGCGCTGAGATCAAAGTTTGTCCCGAATTCATCATTTCTACCTCCTCCTCTATTGGCGGAGAGACTTTAAAAATAATGTCACATTGAAAAACCTCCTTAGGATCATAAACGATTTGAGCTCCAGCTTCACTATAATCTTTATCAGAAAACTTTGCATTAACTCCAGCTTTCGTTTCAACCTTGATTTCGTGACCATTTGCAACAAGCAAAGATACTGCCTCGGGAACCAATGCCACTCTTCGTTCTTGGAAAGAATTTTCTCTTGGAACACCTATATTCAGCCGTCCTTTCTTTCTAGCAATCTCTAACATCTCTTCCTGAGGAATAAGATGTCCTTCTTTCATAAGGTTTTTAATGATCTCTGGATCTGTTATCATAACTCTACTTCAATCGTACGAATACCGTCATCGTCTTTTGTTATTGTTACCCATACGCAGTTATCAGGTAAAAGGTTATCAATATTTTCTGCCCATTCTAAAAAAACGCGCGCATCGCCATATAAATATTCTTCGATTCCTATATCATAAGCTTCATTCTCGTCTGTAATTCTGTACAAATCGAAATGATATACTGTTCCATAAAAAGGGCTTTCGTATTCATTGATATAAGCGTAAGTTGGTGAACTAACTTTATCTGTTATTCCCATTGCACGTGCGAGATAAGATATAAAAGTTGTTTTACCCACACCCATTTCACCACGAAAAGCAAAAATATTGTACCCTTCAACATCTTCCAAAAACTTGGTGCTAATATGAATTAAATCTGATTCTTTTTTCGCACAGTACTTCATGCTCAATAATTTTCACAAAAATACTACTTTGGAGACATCTCAACATAAGGTATTAAAATTTCCTCAAGAGAAATACCACCGTGTTGGAATGTGTTTTTAAAGTAATTTACATAGTGATTAAAATTATTAGGATAAACGAAGAAATCATTATTTCTACAAAAAACAAATTCACTTGAAAGATTACCTTTAGGTAAGAATGCATCTTCTGGGTTTTTCACCTGAAAAACTTTCTTCGCATTAAAGTCGAGATTTCTACCTGTTTTATAACGCAGATTTGTATTCGTACTTTTAGGTCCAACAATTTTCACTGCATCGTCAACTCTTACAGTTCCATGATCAGTTGTAAGAACTACTTTTCCACCAGCTTGTGCTATTTTTTTAAAGATATCTTGTAGCGGAGAATGTTCAAACCAACTTTCAGTCAAAGATCGATACGCTGCTTCATCATCTGCCAATTCGCGAATTACTTTCATATCTGTTTTAGCATGAGATAACATGTCTACAAAGTTGTAAACGATTACATTTAAATCGTTATTTTTTAATTGGTTAAAGTTGTCACTCAGTTTTTTACCTGCATCAAGGTTTGTGATTTTGTTGTATCCAACTTTCAAGTCCTTTCTACCCAATCGTTCAAGTTGTTTGTGCAATAATTCTTTTTCAAAATTATTCTTACCGCCTTCATCTTCTTCTCCCGACCATAACTCTGGGTGTTTTTTAGCAATTTCTGAAGGCATAAGTCCTGCAAAAAATGCGTTTCTCGCATATTGAGTAGCTGTAGGTAAAATGGAATAAATAATCTCCTCTACATCGAAATTGAAAAATTTTCTTAACGTTGAGCGCAACATTTGATATTGGTCATACCTTAAGTTATCTACTACCACCAAATATACTGGTTCATCTAATTTTGGATGAATTCTATCTTTAAAAAGCGTATGCAGCATTTGAGGACCTTCTTCAACTCCATTGATCCAGTTTAGATAGTTGTCCTCTATAAATCTTGAGAATTGATTATTGGCTTCCTTTAACTGCATTTCGAGAACTTCCTGCATTCCTTGATCTTCAAGTTCAGCAAATTCAATATCCCAATACACTAGTTTCTTATAAACAGCTTTCCATTCTTGTGCATCTAAGTCGTCAGAAATATCCATTCCTATTTGGCGAAACTCACGTTGATAGTCAGTATTTGTTTTTACAGAAACAAGTTTGCTCTTATCGAGGTTCTTTTTAAGACTCAAAAGAATTTGGTTCGGATTAACAGGTTTTATAAGATAATCAGCTATTTTTCCACCAATTGCTTCCTCCATTATGCTCTCCTCCTCACTTTTCGTAATCATAACTACAGGAACGAGTGGACGAATTGCTTTAATTTTGCTTAAAGCATCTAGTCCTGAAATACCAGGCATATTTTCATCTAGAAAAATAATATCAAATGCAGTTTGTTCGCATTCTTCAACCGCTTCTCCCCCGCTATTAACGGTTTTTACCTCATATCCCTTCTGTTCTAAAAACATAATATGTGGCTTTAATAAATCAATCTCGTCGTCTGCCCAAAGAATTTTCACTTGCATTGTCTGAATATTTTTAATTTTACATCGATTTCTAAAAGTATTGATTTGCGACCAAATCTCAACATAAATAACAAAAAGAAAATTATTAACGACCCGGTTTACGGTTTTATTTCCCTACCGAACGATATAATTTTCGATTTAATAGAGCATCCTTATTATCAGAGGTTGCGAAGAATAAAACAATTGGGCATGTCCCACCTTGTGTATCCAGGTGCTCTTCACACGAGGTTTCACCATGCACTTGGCGCCACTCATTTGATGACGAAAGCTATTTATAGCATTCGAAGAAAAGGCCACACCATAACTGATGAAGAAGAAACAGCTGTACTTATAGCGATTCTACTACATGATATCGGTCATGGGCCATTCAGCCATACGCTTGAACACGATATCGTTAAAGACATCAATCACGAAGAACTTTCATTGCTTTTTATGAAACAACTTTCAAAAGAATTTGATGGAAAACTAGATTTAGCTATAGAAATTTTTGAAGACAATTATCAAAAGCCCTTCTTGCACCAACTTGTCTCAAGTCAATTAGACATGGACCGAATGGACTACTTAAACAGAGATAGTTTTTACACAGGAGTTTCGGAAGGGGTTATCGGTAGTGATAGAATTATAGCAATGTTAAACGTTAAAGACGACCGTTTAGTTGTAGAAGAAAAAGGCGTCTATTCGATCGAGAAATTTCTTGTAGCTAGAAGGTTGATGTACTGGCAAGTATACATGCACAAAACAGTTGTCGCTTCAGAAGTTATGCTAACGTTAATATTGAGACGAGCCAAAGAATTGATAAAATCAGGAAAGCAATTATTTTCTAGTCCTTCTTTTGGTTTGTTTTTAACAAATGATTTTCAAATTCAAGATTTTCAAAATGACCCATCACTTTTAGAGTATTTTGCTGACTTAGATGATGCAGATATACTTGGTGCAATTAAAGTTTGGCAAAGATCTGATGACAAAGTGCTTTCAATACTTTCAAAGCAGCTTATTAATCGCAAATTATTTAAGATAGAAATTGCAAAAACCCATTTTTCAGAAAAGCGTATTCAATTCGAGAAAGAAACGATTAAAAAGATGTACAGTTTGGATGAGGATGAGCTCAAATACTTTGTCCATACAGATACTTTAACAAATAATGCATACAACGAAAAGAAAGAAACAATCAACTTACTCATGAAATCTGGTGAGGTAATTGACGTCAGTTTAGCGGCTGATAATCTAAATATTCACGCACTTTCTGGACCAGTTGAAAAATACTATTTGTGTTATCCCGTTAAACAATAATAAAAGTTAAAACATTGTATTGTTAAAAAATAAATTGACTTATAGAGAAGTAGTTTATCTCTTTTTATATTTTTGAAGAATGGAATTTTCAGCAGAACAAATTGCAGGCATACTTGAGGGAACTGTAGAAGGTGACCCAAAAACCACTGTTACAGGACTTTCCAAAATTGAAGAAGGTCAACCTCAAACATTAACATTTTTAGCGAATATGAAGTATGAAGAGTATATCTACTCTACTAACGCTTCAATTGCCATTGTCAACAAAACATTTAATCCAAGTAAATCCCTTCCAAAAACACTTACTTTAGTTAAAGTAGAAGATGCTTATTCATGTTTTGCAAAGTTGTTGGAGGTGTACAATCAGATGCGTCAGAAGCAACCAAAAATTGAAAAAAATGCAACGATATCAGAATCGGCTAAAATAGGTAAAGAGCCTTATATCGGAGCTGGTGTGTATATCGGAGAAGATGCTGTAATTGGAGATAATGTAAAGATTTATCCAAATACATTTATTGGTGACAACGTATCAATAGGCGATAATACTTTAATTCATCCGAATGTTTCAATTTACCATGATTGTCAAATAGGTAAAAACTGTCTCATTCATGCAGGCGCTGTGATTGGAGCTGATGGATTTGGATTTGCTCCAGACGAAAATGGAGAGTTTCAAAAAGTACCTCAAATCGGAAATGTTATTTTAGAAGACAATGTAGATATTGGAGCTAACAGTACAATAGATCGTGCTACATTAGGTTCAACTATATTGAGGAGAGGAGTTAAAATTGACAACCTTGTTCAAGTTGCCCATAATGTAGAAATCGGGCAGAACTCTGCAATGGCCGCTCAAGTTGGTATTGCTGGTTCTTCCAAGATTGGTAAACATGTTATGGTAGGCGGACAAGCGGGTATTAGCGGACACATTAAAATTGCTGATAAAACTCAAATAGTTGCACAATCTGGTATTCCAGGAAGTGTAAAAAAATCAGGTAAAATATTAATGGGTTCACCTGGTATAGAAATCGAAGACTTTAAAAAGTCGTACTTTGGCTTTCGAAAACTTCCTTTTATATTGAAAAGATTACGAGAAATAGAAGAAAAACTTAAATAAGACCATTTGGTTTAAAAAAGACTATGGCTGATAAACAAAAAACATTAAAATCCTCCGTTAAATTAAATGGAGTTGGATTACACACAGGAGAAAAAGTAGAACTAGAAATATGTCCTGCACCTGATAACCACGGTTATAAATTTCAAAGGGTTGACCTAGAAGGAGAACCAACTATTAATGCTGATGCAGATTTAGTTGTTGGAACCGATAGAGGAACAACATTAGAACAAAACGGAGCGCGTATCTACACGACTGAACATGTTCTTGCAGCACTTTACGGTATGGAGGTAGATAATGCTTTAATCAAAGTTTCTGGCCCTGAAATGCCTATTATGGACGGAAGTGCGTGGCCTTTTGTAGAAGCTATGGAGAAAGTAGGCTATGAAGAACAAAAAGCAGAGCGCAATTACTTTGAACTTGATGAAAACATTCCTTGGGAGGATACAGAAAAAGGGATTGAATTTTTAGCAGTTCCAGACAAAGAGTATCGTTTAACGGTTATGGTTGACTACAACTCTCCTGTTTTGGGTACACAGCACGCTACAATCTACAAGGTTTCTGATTTCAAAGAACAAATTTCTACTTGTAAAACATTTGTTTTCCTTAAAGAACTCGAATTTTTAGCTAAAAACGGACTGATAAAAGGAGGCGATGTTGACAACGCCATTGTTCTTGTTGAAAGAGATGATGTTAAACAAGAGGAACTCGATCGTTTAGCTAAATTACTGGGCAAAGAAAAGTTGAAAATTGAAGTCAAAGGTATTGGTACTTTGAACAACTATCAAATGAAGTTTCAAAATGAGCCTGCTAGACATAAGTTACTCGATATTGTTGGGGATTTAGCTTTAGTTGGTAGACCAATCAAAGCGCATATTTTAGCTGCTAGACCGGGTCACTCTGGCAACACTCGTTTTGCTAAAGTGCTCAAGGAACAAATAAAAAAACAGGAGAACGCCCCAAAGAAATTTGACCTTGAAAAAGAACCAGTTTACGATATAATTGCAATTGAAAAAATGTTGCCTCATCGTTATCCATTCTTGTTAGTTGATAAAGTCATTGAAATCACTGATCAAACTATTGTTGGTGTAAAAAACATCACCATGAATGAACCACAGTTTACCGGTCACTTCCCAGGAAACCCTATTTTCCCAGGTGTGCTTCAAATTGAAGCAATGGCACAATGTGGTGGTATATTTTCTCTAAGTCAAGTTGAAGATCCGCACTTGTACTCCACTTACTTTATGAAGATTGATAAAGTAAAGTTCAAACAAAAAATTGTACCAGGAGACACCGTAGTGTTTGATTTAAATCTAATTTCACCAATACGTCGTGGATTAGTAAATATGGCAGGAAAAGGTTATATTAACGGCAAAGTTGTAGTGGAAGCTGAAATGCTTGCACAAGTAGTAAAAGACAAAACAGAGAATGATAAATAAACTTGCTTCAGTATCTTCAGCTGCTTCAATTGGAGAAGGTGTAACAGTTGAACCATTTTCATCTATCTATGAAGATGTTGTGATTGGTAAAGGAGCTCATATTGGTCCTAATGTTACTATATACCCAGGAACACGTATTGGTGAAAATGTACAAGTATTTCCCGGAGCTGTAATTGGTGCTGTTCCACAAGATTTAAAGTTCTCGGGAGAGTATACTACCGTTGAAATTGGTGACAATACGATCATAAGAGAATGTGCAACTATCCATAGAGGTACTTCTGACAAATTAAAAACAGTTGTTGGAAAAAATTGTCTGATTATGGGGTATGTTCATATAGCCCATGACTGTAGAATTGGAAATAATGTCATTTTAGCAAACTATGTTGGTCTTTCTGGACACGTTACAATTGACGATTATGCTATTCTAGAAGGGAAAGTTGCTGCTCAACAGTTTATGCACATTGGAGCGCATTCATTTATTGCTGGAGCAAGCTTAATTCGGAAAAATGTACCACCTTTTATTCGTGCAGCAAGAGAACCATTAAGTTATGCTGGAATAAACGCTGTTGGAATGCGCAGAAGAAACTTTTCTGAAGACGATATAAAATTGGTTGAAAATATTTACCGTTTACTTTTTGTTCAAAACAATAATATCACAAAAGGACTACAATCACTTAGTGATGAACTTCCAGATTCTAAATTAAAAACGATGGTTATTGATTTCATTAAAGGAAGTGAAAAAGGGATTATACGTGGTTTGATGTAATTTTTTATGCTATCTAAGAAAACAAAATATGCAATTCATGCGCTTTCTTTTTTAGCTAAAAAGGACAACAAAACGCCACAGCTTATTGTAAATATTTCTGAAGAAACAAAAACTCCTCGCAAATTTTTAGAGAGTATTTTACTCGATTTAAAAAAAAATGGATATCTAGGTTCTAAAATGGGAAAAGGAGGAGGTTATTATCTTCTAAAAGAAGCTAAAGACATTAAATTATCGAATATTCTACGACTTTTTGATGGACCAATTGCATATCTCCCTTGCGCAAGTTTAAATTATTATGAGTCTTGTGAAGAATGCGTTGATGAAACCCAATGTGGATTACATCATATCATGGTAGATGTCCGGGATGAAACTTTAAAACTTCTAGAAAACAAATCAATACAGGATATCCTTGACAAGGAAAATTAATTAAAAAAATCATAACATATTTTGGTAAAAAGAGGGGAAGAATTAGAACTCAAGATCGAAGATTTAGCGTTCGGTGGGAAAGGAATTGCAAGAATAAAAGACGAAAAAGGTGCTTTTGTGCTTTTTGTACAAAACGCATATCCAGGTCAACGTGTTTTAGCTAGAGTCAGCAAAAAAAGAAAAAAACACGCAGAATGTAAACTTTTAAAAATATTGGAACGCTCTCCACAGGAAGTTGAAATCCCATATCAAGAAATTAGTGGCGCACCATATATTCATGTGCCTACTACTCTACAGGAAGAAGGAAAACAAAAAGTAACGCTAGAAGTTTATAAAAGATTAGCTGATTTAAACAATGTTGATTCAATTTTTGATGCATTCATTTCATCTCCAGACCACTTTCATTATCGTAACAAAATGGAATATTCGTTTTCTTGTATTGAGCATGATATCGAAAAAGATGAAGAGTTAGACGATGCTTTTGCACTTGGTTTTAAGCATAGAGGAACTTGGTGGAAAGTTGAAAGTCTAAATAAAGCATCAGGTCTTTTTGATGAAGAATGGGAAAACTTTTTGAAAACGTTTAGAGAATATCTTGAATCGACTGGTTTACCAGCTTGGCATCCACCAAAAAAAGAAGGTTTTTATCGACATATTGTTGTAAGAAAATCGTTTGATGCAGATCGGCTACTGATCAATTTAGTAACCTCTTCACAAGGAATAAAAGATTTTAATGTCAATGCCGTAGGAGATTTTTTAAAGGCTAATTTCGGAGATCGAATAGCAGGGTTTCAACATACGATAAATGACAATGTAGCTGATAGAGCTAAGATTGAAAATGGTAATTGCACCCTCGTATTTGGTAAAGATCACGTCATTGAAAAATTAAGTGGTTTAGCGTTTGAAATCAGTATGGAAAGTTTTTTTCAAACAAACCCAAAGAGCGCTGAACGGCTTTACTCAAAAGCCATGGACTATGTTTTTGAAGGTGAAAAAGACCTTAAAAGCAAAGTGGTTATGGATCTTTTTTGTGGAACAGGAACCATCGGACAATTGTTATCCCAACGTGCAGGTGACGTTGAAATTGTAGGTGTCGATATTGTTGAAGAGGCGATTGAAGATGCTAAAAGAAATGCAAAACGCAATGGAATAGAAAATATCTCATTCTATGCCGCTGATGTTGGTAAGTTTCTTAAAGAATACCCAGATTATATTGGTAAGATTGATACGATAGTTTTAGATCCACCTAGAGCAGGTATTGCTCCAAAAACTCTTTTAAAAGTTATTGCTTTAGAGGCTCAACGAATTGTTTATATCTCTTGTAATCCATCAACACAAGCCCGGGATATTAAAACGTTGGAAGAACACGGTTATAAAACTAAAAAAATAAGCTTAGTAGATCAGTTCCCACACACTAGCCACATCGAGGCTGTCGCACTTTTTGAAAAGCAATAGCGGACCTCTCGATTGAAATATCCCAAGTTTATACATTTGTTCAATGAGCTCTGTTAAGTCCAAATCATTTCGAAATTTATTTTTTTTTCAAAAAACTGAAACTTTGATAAAGTACATACGTACAAGTAAGCAACGGATCAATTATTAACTTCTACAGGTTAATGAACTAAAGCTGCCTCTTCGGAGTCAGCTTTTTTTATTATTAATAACCAAGCTATACTGTAGGCACGAAAGGTCGGTCGTGCCTACAGTATATCCTACAACCTCAAACCACCCTATTTACCTTGCATCACCTCGAATAAAATGAGCCGTTTAAATTTACCTTGGGCAAAAGTGATATTTATTCATTATTTTAGTTGAAAATTTAAATTATGTCTGAAAATATTTTTATTCCCATTATTATTGTTGTTCTAGCGGTTTTAATCATCACAGGAGTATTTTTTCTTGTTAAACAGCAAACTTCTGCGATCGTAGAACGCTTTGGTCGGTTTCATTCTGTTAGAAACTCTGGTTTACAGTTAAAAATACCTTTAGTTGATAGAATCGCTGGTAGAATCAATTTAAAAATTCAACAATTAGATGTAATCGTTGAAACAAAAACGAAAGATGATGTTTTTGTACGTTTAAAAATATCTGTTCAGTTTGAGGTTGTAAAAGCAAATGTTTACGATGCCTTTTATAAGCTTGAGAATCCTGGAGCTCAAATAACCTCTTATGTATTTGATGTTGTGAGAGCAGAAGTTCCAAAAATGAAGCTCGATGATGTATTTGAGCGCAAAGATGACATTGCTAATGCTGTTAAATTAGAACTCAACGAAGCGATGTCAGAATACGGTTATGACATGATTAAAACACTTGTCACTGATATCGATCCAGACGAACAAGTTAAAGACGCTATGAACCGAATTAATGCTTCTGAAAGAGAAAAAGTAGCCGCTGAGTTTGAAGCTGAAGCAGAACGTATAAAGATTGTTGCAAAAGCATCTGCTGAAGCCGAAAGCAAGCGTTTACAAGGACAAGGTATTGCAGACCAACGAAGAGAAATTGCACGAGGGCTAGAAGAAAGTGTTGATGTATTAAACAGGGTTGGTATCAATTCTCAAGAAGCTTCCGCTCTAATCGTAGTTACACAACATTATGATACACTACAATCTATCGGTGAAGAAGCTAAATCGAATTTAATACTTCTTCCAAATGCTCCACAAGCTGGTAGCGATATGTTGAATAATATGATTGCATCTTTTTCTGCTTCTAACCAAATTGGTGAGGCCATGAAAAAACAGTCTGATGAAGATGATAAAAAAGGAGAGAAATAAAAAAACTTTCTGGATACATTCTCCTTTTCTTATATTAAATTTGCATATTCATATTTATATATAAAATGATAAGTATCAAAAAAACAGACTATTTAACGCTACTTTTATTTGTTGTTTTTACATTTTATTCTAAAAATAGTAACGCACAAGGAGTCTACCCTATTAGTCCTTTCGCTGCAAATTATTTTGATCCTCACTTTGGTATTCAAGCAGAGACATATTTCAACTTAGATGATATCTATTTTAGTTTTGGATTAGGACTTGAAGATACGGGCTATGATTATGGAGCTTCATTAAATTTAGGATTTCGTCCATATTTTCGAAAGGTGCTGATCGAAGAAAGTGAAAATTTATTTTATCAATATCACGAAAAATTATTTTTCTTATCAATCGATTTAGACAAACGCTTTTACTTCCTCGAATATGGTGGTGATAATCGTTTAGGAATTTATCTTGCAGGTAAATTCGGTTATCTTTTTGGAAATTATAGAGGAATATCCAAAAGTTTAACTGATAAGTTTCAAATTTCACCAGGTGCTGGATTTGCTTGGGAATTTAAAAATGCACGACTAAATTTAGGATATTTAAACTTTCAAACATCTGAAGACTTATCTCCTCACATGATTCAAATTAAATTAAACCTATTTTTCAATAAAAACGATGAGTAATATGAAGTATTTAATGTTTTTACTCTTTGCGAGTACTCTTATTTTCTCCTGTAAGAAATCCTCTTCCTCTTGTGATGAAAATAAAGTTTGTTATACCCAAAAACCAGATTCTTTATATATTGAATTACAGCTCTCTCCTACGCTAGACGATAGTCCTATAGAAGTGAAATTTTTTGTCGGAAATTCTGATGATGGAGAATTATACCATTCATTTACTACTTATAATGAATTAGAATATTTTTTAATGCCCGTAGGTGAAAAATACGCTGCGGAGGCTTATTATACTGAAGGGGATGTAACAACAGTTGCTGTTGATGGAGAACGCTTAGAAGCCGACTATTTCATGAATTGCGATGTCCAATGCTATGAATGGGAAAAAGATTTAATTTTAGACTTAAAGTTAAAGTAATTAAGAATCTGCTAACGCCAACTGCTCAAAAAATCCTCCAATTTTTTTATTGCGATCTACAAAATGTATTTCGATGATCCAATGCGTTTCCTCAAGTCCATGAAGTGAGCTGTGTAATTTCAAATGATTTTCAGGATGAATATACGTGTCTTTGGGAACACCTTCAAGTCTTTCATGTGGAAATTTCCCGACAAGGTGACCAGCTATTTCACCGCCAAATTCCCATCCTTTACTCAAAGCAAGTTGTGTGCAAAAATCATAAAGTTGAGCACTTGTAATTTCAGGATTATTTAAATAGTGTTCTCTAACTTTATAGCAAGCTGTTTTAACGTCATTTTTAAGTTTTAATTTAACTGGATCTTGTCCCAAAACATAAGTTCTTCCAATATCTGCTTCAAAGTCATCGAATATTGGTCCTAAATCGAGAAAAAGAATCGAGTTTTCCTTTATATCTAAGTTCTTTGGATTTTCCTTGTACGGAAAAAGTGTGTTCTCCCCTGCTCTTACGATGCGTTTATGCCAAAACTTTTTTATTTAACTCCAACTCTGTTTGTCCAGCTTGAATTAATCCTCGATTTTCAATTTCATGAAAAAGGCGAAGTGCTTTCGCCTCCGCCTCTTTGAGTTTTGTAATACGTGAAGAATCTTTTCTCACTTACTTATCGTCTTTTATCAAACCTATTTCTCTTAATCTTTCCATAAGGTATTCACCTGCTGTGATGTCTTCATACGCCTTTGGATTTTCGTCGTCAATACAAGACTCTAGGCAGTCTAAACGCATATCAGAACGTGGGTGCAAGAAAAAAGGCACTGAATATCTACTTGTTCCTAACAATTCTTTTGGTGGATTAATTACACGATGTGTTGTAGATTTTAGTTTATTATTTGTCAAACGCTGAAGCATATCGCCAACGTTTACCACAATATGATCTTGAATTTCTGTTACAGATATCCATTCGTTGTGTTTATTTAAAACCTGTAAGCCATCAGCAGAAGCTCCAACCAACAATGTAATTAAATTGATATCTTCATGCTCACCCGCTCTAACTGCCCCGTCTTCAATCTCTCCTGTTATTGGAGGATAATGAATCGGTCGTAAAATGCTATTTCCGTTATGAATAAGTTGATTAAAATAAGTCTCTTCGAGATTTAGGTGAATTGCAATTGCTCTGAGCAAATGTCTTCCTGTATCTTCAAATGTTTTATATGCTTCTTTGCCTGTCGATAAAAAATCTGGCACTTCTGTTACATTAACATTTTCTGGATATTCTTTATTAATTGGATCATTGTCTTCAACAAACTGTCCAAAATGCCAGAATTCCTTTAAGTCTCCAGCAGACTTCCCTTTTGCATGCTCAGTTCCAAAAGGAGTATAACCTCTCTGACCACCAATGCCTGGGATATTATACTTTTTCTTTACGTCTTCGGGCAAAGCAAAAAATTGCTGAATTCTATCGTAAAGACGGTCGATTAATTCTTGAGAAATACCGTGATTTTTCACGGCTACAAATCCAATTCCTTCATAAGCTGCCCCCAGCTCATTCACAAATTTCTCTCTCTTTGATGGATCATCCGTTAAAAACTCAGATAAATCAACAGACGGAATACCTTTTGGTGTGCTCATATATTGTTTTTTCTTATGCTTAACAAAAATACAATAAAAATCAATAGTGTCCGAAAAGGTAACCAAGACCTCCAGGGCAAACTCATACTTTTGGTTCTACTATAATTTTAATGGGGAATTCATATC
>JBBEBO010000006.1:0-2243 GCA_040882265.1 Brumimicrobium sp.
AAAATGATCAAACTTCATTTACTGATTTGAGTACAACATCTCACGGAACAATTGATCAATGGAGCTGGGATTTTACAACAAATTATATTGAAGACGATAATGCTCAGAATCCAAATGAAATTATGGGAGCGGCCGGTAATTATTCAACAACTTTACACGTTACAACAACTGAAGGTTGTATTGACTCAATTACAAATCAAGTAGTTGTTAATCCACTTCCAGAAGTTGATTTTGATTGGGATGATGTTTGTGATGGAAATGAAATGGCATTTACTGATGAGTCAACTATTGAATCTGGAAATATTGCTGACTGGGATTGGGATTTTGGAGATAATAACGGAACTTCAACGCTTCAAAACGATGTTTACACATATTCCAATTTTGGTCTCTATGATGTTACATTGACTTTGACATCTGATAGTGGTTGTGTTGACTCTGATGTTCATCAAGTAGAAGTTTGGGCGCAGCCTACAGCAGATTTTGATTTTACGAATACTTGTGATTTAAGTGAATTATCTTTTGAAAGTACTTCCAATGGTAACGGTGGTGTATTAGACTTATATCAATGGGATGTTGAGTCTAATGGAAGTATTGATTACACAGGAACTCAAGGAGAACATGTTTATCCAACTGATGGCTTCTTTGATTTAACACATATTGTAGTAACTGAGGATGGTTGTAGTGACACAATTTCAGAAGAAGTTACAGTATATGCATTACCTCAAGCTGACTGGAGCAATGTTTCAGTATGTGAAGATGCTCAAAGTGAATTTATTGATAACTCAAGTATTAATCCTGTTGATGGTGGCGTTATAACTGATTGGGAATGGAGCTTTGGAGATGGAAATCAATCAAGTGACCAAAACCCAATCCATCAATATGGAGCAGAAAATGTTTATGATGTTGAGCTAATCGTTTCAACAAACTATGGGTGTGAAGATACGTTAGAGCAAACAGTTGACGTTTGGCCTTTACCTGAAGTAGATTTTAGCCATATTGACGTTTGCTTAGAATATGCAACTGAATTCACAGATGAATCTACAGTTTCAAATGATTTTACAAATAACTCAAATGCACAATGGGATTGGGATTTTGGCGATGGAAACTCTTCTAATGCTCAAAATCCGAACTATACTTATCAAGCAGATGGTATTTATGATGTAACTTTAGTTGTTACTTCAAATAATGAATGTGTTAATGAGGTTACATTACCAATCACAGTTCACCCCAAACCAGAAGCGAGTTTTATTGGTACTAATTTATCAGGTTGCTCGCCTGTTTGCCCTGAGGTAACTTCAACATCTCTTGTTAATAGCCCGTCAAATATTGATGAATATAGCTGGGAACTTAGTGATGGCAGTTCTATTCAAAGTAGCAACCCAAATTATATGGAGTGTTTTGAAAACAATTCTGGTAATACTATTATTTACGGACTTGAATTAATAGTAACTACAAATGAAGGATGCCAAGACTCCCATTTTGAACCAAATTATTTTGAAATATATCATTACCCGATTGCTGACTTTTACTTTGAGCCTGAAGAACCAGATGTAATAAACAATGAAATTGAGTTTACAAATACTTCAAGTTATGCTGATTCTTATGATTGGAACTTTTACAACGTTGGTGAATCTACTCAGATCAATCCAATTATAGAGTTTCCAGCTGAAGCGGATGACTATATAGTTCGAATGATTGCTGCTACAGATTACGGTTGTAACGATACAGCAAGAGCGGTAATTGAAATTGCTGATAGACTCATATTTTATGTTCCTAATACATTTACACCAGATAATGATAACTTCAATGAAACATTTCAACCTGTTTTCACTTCTGGTTTTGATCCAAGTGATTATACTCTTTTAATTTTTAATCGATGGGGAGAAGTAGTTTTTGAATCTAACGATACAAATGTAGGCTGGAATGGGACATATGGTACTGATAATAATAATAATAATAATAATATTGTGAAAGATGGTACTTATGTATGGAAGATAGAGTTTCGAGAAACAATGTCTGATAAACGTCATGTTGAAAGAGGGCATGTTAATGTATTAAGGTAATAATTTATATTTGTATTTTTTTAAAACAAACACTAATCTTATGCGAAATACTTTACGTTTTTTATTTCTCTTATTATTTGTAAACATCAGCTACTCTCAACTTGAAGGATCTAATTGGTATTTTGGTGATTTTGCTGGAGTTGAATTTTCATCAGGAAACCCACTACCTGTTTTTGATGG
>JBBEBO010000006.1:2343-42961 GCA_040882265.1 Brumimicrobium sp.
GTGATTTTGCTGGAGTTGAATTTTCATCAGGAAACCCACTACCTGTTTTTGATGGACAATTAATTACGTATGAAGGTTGTGCGAGTGTCTCCAATAAAACTGGAGACTTGTTATTTTATACAGATGGTTCTTTTGTATATGATAAAAATCACAATGTAATGCCCAATGGTGCTGGATTGTTTGGAGATCCTAGCTCTGTTCAATCAGCTGTGGTTTGTCCTAAACCAGGCACATGGAACCCTGCTTTAGGGCAATTTGATGGATATATTATATGTACAGTTGATAATGAGGGCGGACCAGATGGTGTGAGGTGGTCTGAAGTTGATATGACAGCAAATGCCGGAAATGGAGATGTTGTTGTAGCGACAAAGAACACACTCTTAATTGGTACTACAACAGTTGAAGCTGCTAACTTTGCAAAACATGATAATGGGTGTGATTATTGGCTGTTGACAAAAGAAGTGAATAACAATACGTGGCAAGTTTTTCCAGTTACAGATTTAGGAGTAGAAAACGCTCCAGTAGTCAGTAATCAAGGACCAGTTACTGATCGAACATGGGGAACAATTAAAGCAAACCCCAATAGTGATGTTGTAGCACACTCTAATAGAGATGCGGGAGTTAATGTGTATGACTTTAACAAACTGACTGGGCAGTTAAATTTTAAGTACGGTGATTTTATCGGAAATCATTATTCATTGGAGTTCTCTCCTAACGGTAGGTTTCTTTATTATGTTTGTTTATCTGACCCTAATATTTATCAACTTGATTTAAATACTGCTAATCAAGTAGATTTTACAGCTTCTAGAGTAATAATTGGTACAACTGCAAATAATGCTCATGCATACAGGTTAGGAGCTCTTCAACTTGGACCAGATGGGAAAATATATTTAGCCCTAGTTGGCTCAACTTTTTTAGGTATAATTAATAATCCAGATTTACTTGGTGCTGCTGCTAATTACTCCGATAACGCTGTAGATATTTCTGGTACAAATTTAAATGGGAGTTCCACTGTAGTTAGACTTGGGCTACCTTCTTTTCCCAACTTTTTCTTACAAACGCCTAAGTACATTGTTTATAATCAGTATTGTAATAGTTTAGATGGCGCTTTATCCTTGTCTAACTATGAAGATTTATATAATCAGCATTGGTATGTAGCACCTTCAGGAAATGCTTTTGCTAACACTCCAAATTCTAATGATTCGTCTTATTTAGCTACACTCAACCCAGGTGATTATGACGTAAAAGTCGTACTGGATTATGGGTGTTTCTTGGATAGCATAACTCAATCTATCGAAGTTGTTCCACCAACGGATTCTGTTGATCTTGGAAATGATACTTGCTTTGTGTCAGACTTTACACTTGATGCTGGTAATGGCTATGATTTCTATGAATGGCAAGATAGCACGGTAAACCAAACTTTTGATGTGACTGAACATGGTACTTACAGTTGCGAAGTTGGTACATTAGGGAGTAACCTTGTTTACAACGGAGATTTTGAGGAAGGAAATATTGGTTTCAATACTGAATACAATTACGACGCAAACAGTACTTCACAAGGTGGATATTCAGTAGGCACAGATGTTACAAATGGTTGGTGGGCAAACTGTCCTGATCATACATCTGGTTCTGGAAACATGATGATTATTGATGCAGCATGTGGGTCAAACGGCATTCCTGGTGGAGCGGATTTATGGTGCCAAACAATACAAATTCAGCCTAATACAGATTATGTTTTTTCTGCTTGGATGGCAAACGGCAACACTTCTAATAGTACTGCTCAATTGGGATTTTATTTTAATGGAGGAATCGTTGGTGATACACTAACAAGTAATCCTGGAAGTTGTGATTGGACTCAGTACAGTCAAATATGGAATTCTGGTACTCTTACTTCAGTTGAAATCTGCTTGAAAGAATTAACCTTGATTTGTTCGGGTGCCGATTTTATAGTTGATGACATTAGTTTTTCTCCGATTTGTTATCAATCTGATACAATTGTAGTTCATCCAGAACCAGTAGCAAACTTTGTTTCTGATACTGTTTGCGCTAATTTACTGACTAACTTTACTGATATAAGTACTACTGAAACAGGTACAGTCTCTGGCTGGAATTGGGATTTTCAAAACGATGGTTTAGTTGATGAAAATGTCCAAAATCCTACTAATGAATATAATACTCACGGAAATCACGATGTTAACTTACTCGTCACAAACAGTCACGGGTGTGAAAATGATACAACGCTTTCTGTTGAAGTACATCCGAATCCAACTCCTGATTTCACAACAAATGATGTTTGTCTTAATGATACAATGAGCTTTGTGAATGCTTCATCCATTGATTATGGTCAGTTGACTACTTATGAATGGGATTTCGATGACGGAAATATTTCAAATGATGCAAATACTCAACACTTATATATCGCTCCTGGCACTTATGATGTACAATTGACTGCTACTTCTGAAGAGGGATGTATTGCAGATACAATTATTTCAACAACAGTTATAGATTTACCAATTGCTGACTTTACTTTTATTAATACTTGTGATTTAGATAGCTTAGAGTTCGACAATACCGCTCAAGGTAATGGAGGAACTATCGATCAAGTTTTTTGGGATGTTGAGTCTGATAATGTTGTTGACTATGTTGGCGATGATGGAGCTCATATATATCCTTCTAATGGCTTTTATGATATTACTCAAGTTATTGAAACGACAGATGGTTGTAGAGATACAGTTACACAAGAAGTTATAGTTTATTCAAAACCAGCAGCAGATTGGATAACAACTTCAGTTTGTGAGGATGTTGCAAGTGATTTTGCAAATAGTTCAGCTGTTGTAGATGTTGATAATGATGTTATTACAGACTTCGAATGGGATTTTGGAGATGGAAATACTTCAACAATTGAAAACCCTACCAATCAATATGGGGCTGAAAATATTTACGATGTTGAGTTAATTGTGACAACTAACTATGGTTGTAAAGATACTTTGATGGAGTCAGCAACAGTTTGGCCTCTTCCTGAAGTAGATTTTAGTCCGACTGATGTTTGCTTAGATTTCGCAACTCAATTTACAGATGAATCTACAATTTCGAACAGTTTCACCAATAATTCGAATGTGCAATGGGATTGGGATTTTGGTGATGGAGGAGCATCAAATGCTCAAAACCCAAATTATACATATCAAGTTGATGGTGTTTTTGATGCGACTTTAATAGTAACTTCAAATAATGGATGTGTCAATGAAACCACATTACCAGTTACAGTTCATCCAAAGCCTGAAGCAAGTTTTATTGGTACAAACTTATCTGGTTGTTCTCCTATATGTCCTGAAATTGTCTCTACTTCTACAGTAGATAACCCTTCATCATTGTCAAACTTTAAATGGAAACTGGGAAATAGTATTGTACAAGATGGCTCTTCAGCTTCTTTGGGTGAATGCATTGACAACAATGGTGGAGATGTGAGTTTTTATGATTTAGAGCTTACAGTTACTTCAAATGAAGGCTGTGTTGATACATTTCTTGAAGCAGACTATATTCAAGTTTATCATAACCCTATCGCAAACTTCACTTTTGACCCTTCAAATCCAGATGTTATGAATACGGAAGTACGTTTTTTAAATAGTTCATTGTATGCGGATCAATATGATTGGGACTTCTATTTTGTAGGAGCGTCTTCAAAAGTTAATCCTATTGTTGATTTTCCTGCAGAAGCTGATGATTATGACGTTAGACTTGTTGTAGAAACAGATGAAGGATGTTTAGATACTGCAAGAGCAGTTGTGAAAATTGAAGATAAAATTGTGTTTTATGTTCCTAACACATTTACCCCTGATGGCGATTTGGTTAATAATTTGTTTCAGCCAGTTTTTACATCGGGTTATGAACCAAATGATATCAACTTATTGATCTTTAACAGATGGGGAGAAGTTGTTTTTGAAACAAATAACATTGATAAAGGATGGGATGGTTATTACAAAAATGAACCAGTGCCTGATGGTACTTATGTTTGGAAAATCGAATTTACTGAAACAATGTCTGATAAACGTCATGTTGAAACTGGTCATGTAAACGTTATAAGGTAAATTAAAATTGATGAAATTTGACTATATTGTGTCAATAATTTTAGAAAATGATTGAAAAAGGAAAGGTGTGTGTATTGATTGATGACGATGATGATGATCAATTGATTTTCTCCACTACTTTAAATAAATATTTTCCAGAATATGCGTTTATGTCTTTTTCGAGTTTTACCAAAGCACAAGAAGCTTTAAATGATCACGCTAATGATATAGGTGCTGTTTTTATTGATTTAAATATGCCTCGAGTTGATGGAAAAGAGAGTTTAACCCTACTGCGTGAAAATCCAATGTTTGAACAAACACCTTTAATTATTTACTCAACTTCTAATAACCCAGACGATGTTAATGAGTGTTTAAAAAATGGAGCGACTGCCTTTATAACAAAACCTTCTAAGATTGTTACTCTAATAGACGAACTGTCAAACTATTTTTTACCTTCTGAAGAACTTAAGCTAAAAGGTTAAGCTTTATCAAAAGCATTTAAAATAATATCTACGGCGATTTTTGTTTCTTTCATGCTTATGTTTAATGGTGGACTTAAACGAAAACTATTTGGGTGAGATAAGAACCAAAAGCTGATAAGCCCTTGTTCTAAACAACTTTTAACAACTTTTGCTACAATTTCATCGCTTTTCATGTCGATTGCAAACATTAACCCAACTCTTCTTACAGCTAAAACTTTAGGATGTTTTGAAAGAGTATTTTCAATAAATTGCCCTTTTTCCTCTATGTTTTGGTAGTTTATTTCAGAAGTCATTACATCTAAACAAGCAGTTGCTGCAGCACAAACAACAGGGTGTCCGCCAAATGTTGTGATGTGCCCTAGTATTGGATCATGAGAAAGAAGTTTCATGTTTTCATAACTACTTACGAAAGCACCAATCGGCATACCACCCCCAAGGGCTTTTCCTAATGTAAGTATGTCTGGAGTAACATTACTGTGGTTAAAAGCAAATAATTTTCCTGTACGACCAATTCCACACTGAATTTCATCAAAAATCAAAAGCGTACCAGTTTTATTGCAACGGAGTCTTAATGCTTGTAAATACACAGAGTCTGCTTGTCTTACTCCAGCATCTCCTTGAACAGGCTCTATGATAACTGCAGCAGTGTTTTCTGTTATTTTTGATAAATCTTCAAGGGAATTGTGTTCAATAAAGTGAACATTCGGTAAAAGCGGTTGAAAAGGCTTTTTTTTGCTTTCATTTCCAGAAACACTTAGCGAGCCGTGGGTACTTCCATGATAAGAGCCATGACAAGAAATGATTTCTTTCCTTCCTGTAACTCTTTTAGCCAATTTCAAAGCCGCTTCGTTTGCTTCTGTTCCAGAGTTTACGGTGTATACGCAGTTCAATTCTTTCGGCAATAAAGCCGTTAGTTTCTCAGCTAAAGCTATTTGAGCATCTTGGATGAACTCGCCATAAACCATAACGTGTAAATGACGATCTATTTGTTTTTTTAATGCTTCAACAACCTTGGGGTGATTATGTCCAATGTTATTTACAGCTACACCAGCAATCATATCTATGTATGCTTTGCCGTTTTTATCATAAATATAACTGCCTTTTGCGAAGTCTACATCAATGAGGTACGGATAAGGATTTGTTTGCCCTTGAAGCTTTAGAAATTTATCTTTCGAATTTGTATTGCTTTTCATAGCCAAACCTCTAAAAAAACTATCTTTTTATCCTTTTTTGCGTTTAATAGCTTTTTTACTTGCTTTGATAATATCGGCTGTGTCTATACCATATTTAGTCATAAGTTCCGAAGGTTTTCCACTTTCTCCAAAAGTATCATTAACACCAACATATTCTTGAGGAACAGGATTGTTTCTAGTAATAACTTGTGCAACTGAGTCTCCTAATCCACCATTAATCATATGCTCTTCAGCAGTAACAACACAGCCTGTTTTTGAAATAGTGTCAAGTATCGCTTTTTCATCTAAAGGTTTTATCGTGTGCATATTGATTACTTCAGCATCAATTCCTTCTTTTGCTAGCGCTTGTGCTGCCTCAACAGCTTTCCAAACAAGGTGACCGCAAGCAATAATCGAAACGTTTTTTCCTTCAAAAATAAAGTCTGCTTTTCCAATTTCAAACTTGCCTTCCGATTTAGTGAATATTGGCACCTTAGGACGACCAAAACGAAGATAAACAGGACCATCATGCTCAGCGATTGCTTTAGTTGCAAGCTTAGTTTGATTAAAATCAGCAGGAACAATTACTGTCATGTTTGGCAACATTTTCATCATTCCAATATCTTCCAATATTTGATGAGTAGCTCCATCTTCTCCTAAAGTTAAACCAGCATGTGAAGCACAGATTTTAACATTTTTCTTAGAATAAGCAATTGATTGACGTATTTGATCGTAAACACGACCAGTAGAAAAGTTGGCAAATGTACCCGTAAAAGGAATTTTCCCTCCTATGGTCATACCAGCTGCTATTCCCATCATATTAGCTTCTGCAATTCCAACTTGAAAAAAGCGATCTGGAAAATCATCCTGAAATGCGTTCATTTTTAATGAACCTGTCAAATCCGCACAAAGACCTACAACGTTTTTGTTGGTTTTACCTATTTCGTGTAATCCTTCACCAAATCCAGACCTTGTGTCCTGTTCTCCTGTTACTTCAATATGCTTTTCCATTACAAATTTAATGTTACTGATTTATTAGAATATATGCTAAAATTTTTAGTGCTAGTATAGTTAGTTGATTTTAAATGTTTTTTGCGGTAGACCACTTTATATTTACCAGGTTGTAGTACCCAACTGTCATTTGTTTTTGTTTCGTCGAGGTCGCAAACCCATTCAAATTGATTATCTTCTTTAACTTGAAATATTTGGCCCGTTACAACCTTAGCAGAACGAAAATTAACTGTTCCTGGTGCATCAATTGTTACTCTGGTGGTCGCACTCTGTGTTACTTCGATTGATTTATAAATTCTTGGAAGCGTCAATATCTCAAGGTCATATTTTCCCACAATATACTTTTGTTTTTCCCTGAATTTTTGAACGTTTAAGGTATTGAGTTCTCCTTTCTCCATTACTCTAACGTCAATATAATTACTATTTGTTGGTTCATCAAACTGAACATCTAAAAATCCTTGTGGAGTATCGAGTTCAATTATATTGTGCGTATTCCGCTTAAGTTTTATATTGTATTTACTTTTTTGTGGAAGTGTTTTTACAATTAAATCATACTTTTTACTCGGATCAATAACCAACGTGTCTGGAAGATTGTTTTCATTTAACGTATGGGTAAAAGTGTGCTTTAAATCAGTTGTCCCAGCTTCATACAAAAACATTGTCACGTCAGTTTCTTTAGGTGTACCATAAACTGTATTTAAATTAATTTGAACAGTGGTATTTACCAAAGCTTGGTTTACAACGTCTTTTAAAACCGCTTGAAAAGCTTGTGGATCTTCGGCGGATTTGTAGTTTCCAATACAATCAAACTGATCTAGGTACGACATATCCATTCCTAAACCAATAATAAACGGACTAATTGTAATTCCCTTAGCTCTTAATTTATCTGCTATTACACACGGTTCGTCATCACAGGCTTCAACACCATCAGTGATTAAAATGATAATATTACGAGATTTTTTATTTGGAAAATCACCAGCAGAAGCTTCTAAAGACCTAGCAATAGGGGTGGTTCCTTTTGCTCTGATAGTTTTAATCTTATTGATAATATAGTCGTGATTACCTTTTTCAAAAGGAATCTCAAGTTTAGTGTCGGCACAATCTTGATAAGTTGCTGTAACGGGAGACTGATGACCATAAACACGGAGTGCGATTTCTAAATCAGGAATACCCCTCAAACTATCAATTGATTTGATTAAGATATCTTTCGCTAAATTCAACCTTGTTTCATGTCCCCATTTTTTATTCATGGAGTTTGAGGCGTCAAACAGGAAGAGTATGCGCGTTAGTTCTTCTTGCGAGTAACTGACACTCGAAATGATAAGAGATAATATTAGAATTGCTTTTTTCAAATCTTTTTAATAATCACCTAATGTTTCCTCCAGTTGGTTTAAAGCACTCGCTAATTGTTCATCATTTGGTGCGGCACCATGCCATTTATGAGTTCCCATCATATAGTCAACGCCTTGGCCCATTTCTGTTTTCATCAAAATCATAATTGGTTTTTTATTACCGCAAAGTGATTTTGCTTTTTCTAATGTTTCAATTAGTGCTTTCATGTTATGACCGTCAACTTCGAGTGTTTCCCATCCAAAAGCTTGCCACTTTTGTTTTAAGTCACCGAGTGAAAGTACATCTTCAACATCTCCATCGATTTGACGCCCGTTATAATCAATAGTAGCAATTAAATTATCTATTTTATGTGCAGATGCATACATTGCAGCTTCCCATATTTGACCTTCCTGTAATTCACCATCTCCGTGAAGTGTAAATACAAAACGATCATCATTGTTTAATTTTTTTGATTCTGCAGCTCCAATTGCCATAGATAAACCTTGTCCTAATGAACCAGATGCAGCTCTAATTCCTGGAAGGTTTTTGTCCGTACTTGGGTGACCTTGAAGTCGAGAACTAATTTTTCTAAAAGTTGAGAGTTCATCAACTGGGAAATATCCACTTCTAGCCAATGTACTGTACCAAACAGGTGAAATATGTCCGTTTGAAAGAAAAAACAAATCTTCACCTATTCCATCCATAGTGAAATTTTTTGGGTTGTGTTTTAATATCCTGTGATACAAAACAGTAAAAAAATCAGCACAACCTAATGATCCTCCAGGATGTCCTGAACTCACTGCGGCTACCATTCTTACTATATCTCTTCTGGTTTGAGAAGCGTAACGCTCCATTTCTTGTATCTCCATACTGTGAAAAAAATGAATATTTTTATTACTACAAAGCTATAGTTATTTTATGATAATTTGAGATGAACTGAACCTTAATTTATCACTACTTTTGCACAGTATGTTTATAAAAAATAATTCTGTTCATAGTGTGCTTGGTTATTTTGATGAGCAATTGGCTTCACAATTTACTGAACGTGAACGCAAGTTAATTGGAAAATCTTTTATTGCTAAAAGATTGGGTTGGGAAAATACTGATTTTTTATTGCGCAAGGATGATAAAGTGACAGAATCTGACTTGTTGTATTTTCGAAAAATGATTAAACAGCTCAAAAATGGATTGCCTTTTCAATATGTATTAGGTGAGACATTTTTTTATAATATTTTGCTTAAGACTGATAAAAGAGCACTAATTCCTCGACCAGAAACTGAAGAATTAGTGGATTGGGTTGTCTCTGACCTTAAAAAAAGTAAAAATCTTAAAATTTTAGATATTGGAACTGGTTCTGGCTGTATTCCTTTAGCCATCAAAAACTCAATTTCCAATGCAACAGTTTTGGGGTTAGATGTTTCTCATGATGCATTAGAATTGGCAAAAGAAAATGCAAATCGTCTGAAGTTAGATGTTAATTTTATTCATTACGATATTCTATCGCAAAAGATGGAGTTTACCAATGAAAAGTGGGATGTAATTGTTTCAAACCCTCCATATATTCCGAAGAAAGACAAAAAACTGATGGCTAAACATGTCTTAGAACACGAACCAGAAATAGCCCTTTTTATTTCAGATAATAATCCACTTGTTTTTTACCAGAAAATTGTAGATTTTGCAAAACATAATTTGGTAGAGAACGGAAACTTATACTTTGAAATTCATGAATCACTTGCGGAGAATGTGAAGGACTTATTAGTTCAGCAAGGGTTCAAAAACGTAGAGATTAAAAAAGATTTACAAGGTAAAGAACGTATGATTAAGTGTAAACATTAGCTTTTAAAAAATGGATAAAGTAATAGCAGAAAAAAAAATCAAGGAACTTTCTGATAAAATCAATTATCATAATCATTTGTATTATGTGGAAAGCCAAACTGAGATTTCAGATTTTGATTTTGATCAACTTTTGAAGGAACTTCAAGACCTTGAAGAACAGTTTCCTGATTTAGTTGACGCCAATAGTCCGACAAAAAGAGTAGGGGGAGATATAACTAAGAAATTTGAGACAGTTGTTCACGAGTACCCAATGCTATCACTTTCCAACACGTATTCGAAAGAAGAAATTATTGATTGGGAGAATCGTGTGAAAAAACTGGTGCCTGGAAATATAAATTATGTATGTGAATTAAAATATGACGGTGTTGCTATAGGAATTAGATACGAAAACGGTGTTTTTAATCGAGCGATTACGCGTGGAGACGGAACACGTGGAGAAAACATTTCTACAAACGTTAAAACAATCAGAACTATCCCACTAAAATTGAAAGGAGATTTTCCACCCGTTTTTGAAATTAGAGGCGAAATTTTCTTCCCACTTGAAAAATTCATTGAATTAAACGAATTTCGTGAAGAAGCTGGAGAAGATCTTTTTGCAAATCCTCGGAATACAGCTTCAGGGACGTTGAAATTACAAGACTCAAGTGTTGTTGCTGCTCGTGGCTTAGATTGCTTCCTCTATGGGGTGTACGGAGATGATTTACCTGCTGATGGACACTATCAAAGTGTTTTAAACGCTAAAGAGTGGGGGTTTAAAATTCCTAGGCCAGAAAATAGGTACATAGAAAGAACAGATTCCATTGATGGAATTATGGATTTTATAAATTTCTGGGACAAAAATCGCGTGGAATTACCATTTGAAATTGATGGAGTAGTAATAAAAGTTGACGATTACGGACAGCAACAAGACTTAGGCTTTACCGCTAAATCACCTCGTTGGGCAATCGCTTACAAATTTAAAACAGAACAAGCCAGTTCTAAATTAGAACGAGTAACTTACCAAGTTGGTAGAACAGGAGCTGTAACTCCCGTTGCTAATCTAACACCTGTTCCTTTGGGAGGCACAATAGTTAAACGCGCGTCTTTACATAATCAAGATCAGATTAATAAACTTGATTTGCACGAAGAGGATGTAGTTTATGTTGAAAAAGGAGGTGAAATTATTCCCAAAATTGTTGGAGTAGATGTTAATCAACGCTCAACAAATGCTAAAAAAGTTGAATTTATTACAAACTGTCCAGAATGTAATACAAGTTTAAAGAGGTTAGAAGGTGAAGCGCATCATTATTGTCCTAATGATAACGGTTGCCCTCCGCAGATAACTGGAAGAATAATTCATTTTATTTCTCGGAAAGCTATGAATATAGATGGTCTTGGCTCTGAAACTGTAGAACAATTATTTAAAGAAGGCCTGGTTGCTAATAGTGCTGATTTATACGATTTAACTTTTGAACAAGTAGAAGGACTTGAACGTATGGGTAAAAAATCTGCAGACAATTTATTTACAGGTCTTGAAGCGTCTAAAAATGTACCTTTTGAAAGAGTTCTCTTCGCTCTAGGTATTCGTTTTGTTGGTGAAACTGTTGCAAAAAAAATAGCAAAAGCCAAGAAAAATATAGATTCAATTATCGCCTCTTCATTTGACGAATTAGTAGCTATTGATGAGGTAGGAGAGAAGATTGCAATAAGCATACAATCACACTTTCAAGTCACAACCAACATTGAGATAGTTGAAAGATTAAAAAAATACGGACTTCAGTTTGAAATTGTGGAAGAAAAACTAGACAGTTCAGTTTTGGATGGTAAATCTATTGTGGTTTCGGGTGTATTTAATCAATTTTCAAGAACTGAATTAAAAACAACAATAGAGAAAAATGGTGGTAAAAATGTAAGTAGCTTGTCATCAAAAACTGATTTTTTAATTGCTGGAGAGAACATGGGACCAGCCAAGTTAGAAAAGGCTAAAAAATTGGAAATTCCTATTCTCTCAGAAGAAGATTTTATTAGAAAAATAAGCGGATAATTTAAAGTATTAATATGACTTATAACGGTGGGGTTAAAACTATTTCTTTTGTATCAACATGGAGAAGTGCAGAGGAATTTAATGATCTAAAAACTATTGCCAAGCTTCATTTTCCAGATTTTAAGAATACGCAGTATATATTCCTTGTTGAGAATAAAAAAGAGTTTGAGGAATTACCAAGAATAGCCAATGTAACTTACATAATAAAGAAAGACTTCAATTTATTTGGAAAGTTCAAAAAACAAGAAATTAGAACGCTGTTAATTGATAATCCAACTGATATTTTGTTATGTTCTGATCTCTCAGCAAACAAATTTGTGAAGAAACTTATCTTTCATGCAAAGAATAAAATAAAGATTGGTTTCGAAACTGAAAGTTTACCTAATTTTGACATTGCTTTTAGAATGGAGCAACCTTCTATTCAAAAGTTGTTTGAACAAACTGAAAAATATTTAAAAAAATTACAGCAATGATGCAATTTAAAGGTACTGGTGTCGCTTTGATTACCCCGTTTAACACAGATGGTTCGCTTGATGAAAAAGGATTGAGAAAATTGGTTGATTTCCAAGTGGAAAATGGAACTGATTTTTTGGTTGTGCAGGGAACAACAGGTGAGGCAGCTACACTAACAGTTGAAGAAAAACAACGCGTGTTAGACATAATAATTAAACAAAATGCGAAGCGCTTGCCAATAGTTCTTGGCATGGGAGGAAACAATACTGCTGCGCTTGTAGATGAAGTCAAATCTTTCAATAACGATGACGTTGATGGATTTTTAAGCGCATCTCCGCATTATAACAAACCAAGTCAAAGAGGAATAGTTGAACATTTTAAGGCTATTGCAAAAGTGTCTAAAAAACCTATTATACTTTACAATGTTCCTGGAAGAACGGGAAGCAATATGACTGCAGAAACGACTTTAGCGTTATCAAAAGTAAAGAATATTGTTGCCGTTAAAGAAGCTTCAGGAGATGTAGAACAGGTAATGACCATTATTCAAAATGCACCAAAAGATTTTGCAATTCTATCAGGTGAAGATTCGCTAACAATGCCCTTAATTGCTGCGGGTGCACACGGAGTAATATCTGTGGTAGCAAATGCTTTGCCTCAAAAGTTTTCGACAATGGTAGACGCTACAATGATGGGAGATCTTGAAACTGCAAAAAAGAATCACTACGATTTATTGACAGTGACTAAATTGTTTTTTGCCGAAGGAAACCCAGCTGGAATTAAGGTTGCACTTGAAAATATTGGTGTTTGTAAAGCCACTTTAAGGCTACCACTTTTTGAAGTGAGTAAAGAACTTTTAAGTAAAATAAACGTAGAAATGAATCGATTATCGACTTAGTATTATTCTTTTTTTCTAAAGTCTAAATAACTTTGTATTGCACTCACGTGTTTTTCGAAAGCCTCGATTCCTTTTTTTGTGATTTTACATGTTGTCAATGGGTAATTTCCTTTGAATGTTTTTTCAATAGAAATATATTCAGCATCTTTTAACTTTTGAAGCTGCACACTAAGGTTTCCCGAAGTGGCAGCTGTCTTTTCTTTGAGGTATTTGAACTCAGCCTTATCTACAGCAATGAGAATACTCATTACAGCTAGGCGTAATTCAGATTTCAATAATGGATCTAATGGTTTAAACATCTTTGTCGATTTTTGCTCTTCTTGAAAGTATAATTCCTGGAATAATATATCCCATTGTTATTGAACCAGCGTTTACAAGCAAAACATCTATTGTTTCAACGTATGGACATAATAATCCACCTATCCAAAGAAAAACTGCACCTACAATTAATGGCATAAAATGGTAAATTATCCCCGACATAAATGTTGCTAGACCTGCTATGACAAGAATAAAAGCAACAGGACTAGTGTTGAGAGATATACTGATGAAAATAGTAGCAATAAGTGCTACTCCAAACCCTAACCATAAAAAACCATAAATGGTATCAAACTTACTTTTGATTTGTTCGCTTTTGCTTTTTCTATACTCATGAATTACAGCTATAGGTACACCTATAATTGGCATTATGGCCCAGATCCAGTTTGTTTCGTTTCCGAATCCTTGGTGTATTAATAAATATTGAGTTAAACTTGCTAAAACAATGAGAACACCCCAAAGTAGAAAGTGAAATCCTGTTTCATTAATTTTGTTTTTAGCTATATTAATCATCCCTTGAATAACTTTTAAGCTTTCTTCTTGTGTTAATTCTTTTTCATTCATAATTGTATTATTTAAATAAGGTACAAATATAAACTAGTTTATAATATAAACAAAATAAAGTATAAATTAATTTGATATATTTTGAGAATATAATTTGGTTTATTAACTTAACTACCAAAAACTACACTATATGAACCATTTCAGTCAAATGTCAGTTACTATACTTTTTGTGATAAGTAGTCTCGTATTCGCAAATCACTCTAATAGTCAGACAAACTTTTATAATAAACTTGCTGATTCTACCTTGACGCTAACTCAACAAGATGTGGAGTATGACCCTAGTTACTTTAGTATTGATTATCCAAACGGTGATGTTCCAAAAAATAAAGGAGTTTGCACTGATGTGATAATTAGGGCGTACAGGTTGATAGGTATTGATCTTCAAAAAACAGTGCATGAAGACATGAAGGCAAATTTTAATTTGTATCCAAAAAAATGGGGATTAAATGGTCCTGATACAAACATAGACCATAGAAGAGTACCTAATTTAATGACTTTTTTCGGAAGATTTGGAAAAACACTTCAAGCTTCAACTAACCCTGAAGATTATAATCCTGGTGATGTTGTTTGTTGGGATTTGGGGCGTGGTTTAACACATATTGGAATTGTTGTAAATAAAAAATCAGCTGATGATAAACGTTTTTTGATTGTACATAATATTGGTGCTGGACAAGTAATTCAAGACTGTCTATTTGATTTTGAAATTATAGGACACTTTCAATACGGTGAGTAGACTGAAATTGTATTAGTGCATTTATTTATGCCAGTAATAGTCCAATTATGATCAAAAAAAAACTTATATTCGTTTTTAATGTGTTAAAAAACCGCAGCTACTTTGAGTGTAGGTTAAAAAGTATAATTCTACTATTTTGAACAACTTGAACATTGTATTAATTGCTTTTGGAGAAGGCGGATTTGAGCCATTAAAGGCTGTTATAGAAGAGATTACTTTATATAAAGAAAGTTGTATTATTTTAGTTTCAACTATTCCTTTAAGCGAGAAAGAGTTAAGTTTAAAAAATGTTGAAATAAATAATTATGTTGTAAATTCAGTAAAAAACGGATCGAAATTAAATAAAAACACAATCTATACTTTAGAAAGTAATACTCGGTTTATTAAAGATAAGTTTAATACGGATCAAGAAGCAGATGATTTAATAGACGTTCTTTTTGAAGACTTTTCGCTTATTAACGACCACTTTAAAATAGGTTTAATACTTTCTGGATCAGGCATTAATGGTTCTTTAGGATTTAGAAATTTTAAGCATAGTGGTGGAATGTTAATTGTTCAAGAACCTGAATCAGCAAAATTTAAAGGGCTTCCAAATATTGCATTAAAAACGGGTGTTGTTGACCATTTTTTTATACCTGACAAAATTGGTAAACTTTTTAAATACCTATTACTGGATACTTTAAAACCTGTTTCTAATTTGAGAGAGGAAACTGAAATAAAAAATGAAGAACTTTCAACAATAAATCAAAATTATTTTAATGCTTTTATAAGTCACAGTAATGATAGCTTTTCTGTTTTAGATAAAAATGGTAATGTGAAATTTACTTCGGGAGCTATAAAGAAAACTTTGGGTTATACAATAGAAGAGGCGCTTAAGTTAAACCTTGCACAAATTGTTCATCCAGATGATATAGGTTATGTTTCAAAAACTGTTGAAAAAGCTTTAAAGCACCCTGGAAAAACATTTACTTCAAATATAGCTCGAATTAAGCACAAAAATGGAGAGTGGAGGTGGATGGAAGCACATCTAACGAATTTACTTGATGATCCAAAAATAAATGGAATCCTAGATGTTTATAGAGATGTTACTGAGAAAGTAAAAGCTAATGAAAAACTTTTACACTCAAGAGAACAGTATCAAAACTTGTTTGATTTAAGTCCTGTGCCTAGCTTTATTTATAATCACAAAACGAATGAAATTCTTGATGTGAACGAAATCGCATTAGAAAGATATCAATATACTAAAAATGAGCTAATAGGTGAAAAAATATTCAAATTGCAACCTCCAAATATATCACCAGATAATCATATTGAAGATTTTTCGATTGAAGGTTTAGACCATTTTGAATCAAAAAAACTGAGCTATCACAAATATAAAAATGGAAACATTGAAATAGTAGAAGTTACCTATTTACCAATCCATTTTCAAGGTGAACCTTGTCGGGTAATGTATTGTAAAAACGTAACTCATAGTATTAATAGACATTTGAGAAATAAATGGGAAAGGGATATTGCAAGGCTTTTTAGAGATAAGTGTAGTGTAAATGATACGCTAAAAGAAATAACAAAATATTTAGCAGATTTCGGTAGCTTTAACTTAGCTGAAATTTGGATAAAAGGTATTGACAACAATGAAATTAAATTGTATCACAATCACTTCAGTACCTATGAAGGAGCCATATTTTATGAAGAAAAAAATCTAATTGATGTTTTTAAAAAAGGTGAAGGACTGCCAGGGTATGTCTGGAAAACAGGAGAGACTACTTTGTGGGAGGGAAAATCTTTAAAAAACAGTTTTGTAAGGCATGAGTCAGCAGAAAGAGCGGGTATAAAAGCAGTAATTGGAATTCCAATGAAAAGTGGTGAAGAATTAATTGGAGTTTTAGTACTGGCGACTCAAAAATCATCATCTGAGTTAATGCATTTCGAAATTAGATATGATGGAATTGGAAAATTTTTGGGTGCAGAAGTTCAAAGAAAACAATTGGATGAAGAACTCGAATTTATATATCAAAATGCACCATTCATATTTGCTGTTGCAAACTCTGAAGGAAGATTTGTGAAGGTAAATAAGGCATTTGTTGATTTACTTGGGTATGAAGAAGAAGTTTTGTTGTCAAAATCATTTATAGATTTTGTTCACCCTGATGATGTTGAAAGTACTTTAAAAGAGTACGAGGGAACAAAAGGAAACATACGAACAGCTTTTAAATTTGAGAATAGATACCTTACCAAATCTGGAGAATATAAATGGATTTCTTGGAGTTCATCAAAGGGATTAAGAGAATCGTCTCTAAGTTTAGCTTATGGATTGGATATAACGGAAGCTAAAGAGCTTGAGAGTTTACTAAATAATGCAACCGAACTCGCTCGCATTGGTGGGTGGGAGGTCGATTTAGTAAACAATGTTCACAATTGGTCTAAGGTAACAAAAGATATTCTCGAGGTGGAACCTGATTTCAAACCAAATAAGTATAAAGCTATTGAGTTTTATAGCAAAGATTTTAAAAATTTAATTGAAAATCACGTAGAGTCTTTAATTAAACGTGGAGATTCTTTTGATTTAGAAGTAAAAATAGTTACGGCTAAGGAAAACGAACGCTGGATTAGAGTTGTTGGAGATTCTGAATTTTTGAACGGAAGATGTATTAAAATATTTGGGAGTATTCAAGACATACATATTCGAAAAATGGCTGAGTTAAGATTAACTGGTATCATCGACAATATACCAGGAGTTATTTTTCAATATGCATTATTTCCAGATGGACATAGTAGTATTATGCAGCTTTCAAATGGAACTGAACAGTACTGGGGAGTTTCCCCTGGGGAGTTGGCTGAGAATTCAGCTATTTTTTGGAATCAAGTAGAAAATGCAGGAGATTATAGTGATTTGTATTCAGATTTGATTGAATCAAAACAAAGCTTAACTAAATGGAATACTCAGTTTAGAAGTAAAAGAGCCGATGGTGAAGTCTTATGGTTAGAAGTTTTCGGATCCCCTCAAAAATTACAGAACGGTTGTGTTGTATGGGATACTTTAATAGTTGATATAACAGAAAAGAAAGAGCTTGAGTTATTGTTGAAGCAATCGAGTAAAATGGCTCGAATCGGAAGTTGGGAATTATTATTGAATGATGATAACGAAAAGCTATATCTATCTCCAATTATGAGAGATATTTTGAAAGCGCCAGATAATTATACCCCATCGTTAGAAAACTATTATGATGCTTTTACCCCCATGAGTAAAGTTGTAGTAAAAAAAGCGGTTAAGAATTTAATCAAAAGGGGTGAATATTTTGATGTGGAACTTCAAGTTTACAATTTTGAAGATGAGGATTTATGGGTGAGGTGTATTGGTCAAGCGGAAACGGTTAACAATAAGCCTGTCAAGATATATGGTAGTTTTCAGGATATTGATCAACGTAAAATAGCAGAATTAGAATTAGAGAAAGCATATAAAGAAAAAAACATTATTTTAGAAAGTATTGGTGATGGTTTTTTTGCTGTAGACTACGATTGGAAAATTATGTACTGGAATTCGCAAGCTGAAACACTTTTAGAGGTTAAAAAAGAAAATGTTATTGGGGAAAATCTTTGGAATGTATTTAAAGACGCTAAAAAGTTAGACTTTTTCAAAGAGTATGAGTTGGCAATGAAAACAGGTAAGAGTAGCGTTTTTGATGCACACTATCCTAAAATAAATAAATGGTTTGAGGTAAGTGTTTTCCCCTCAAATAATGGACTTTCAGTTTATTTTAAGGATATCACAGTTCGAATCAAATCTCAAAAACAAATTACTTTATCAAACGAACGCTTTGAGAAAGTAGCAGAGGCAACTAGTGATGCTATATGGGATTGGGATATTACGGATGATAAACTCTACCGTGGCCCTGGATTTGAAAAATTATTTGGTGATGATATACCTAAAGAGCTTCAAGTTGAAAAATTCTGGGGAGATGGTTTTCATCCAGGTGATAAGAAAATGATCAAAGAAAGTGTTGAAAACCTTATTGCAGATAAAAAAGCCTTTAATTGGGCGCTTGAATACCGAATAATTGGTAAAGATCAAAAAATTCGAACTGTACTCGATAAAGGAGTTGTTATTAGAGATGATGATGGAACTGCAGTAAGAATGATTGGCGCTATATCAGATATTACTCACCGTAAAGAATACGAAAACTCACTAAAAGATTTAAATGAAAACTTATCTGAGCGTGCAAATGAACTTGCAAGATCAAATGCTGAGTTAGAACAGTTTGCCTATGTTGCTTCTCATGATTTGCAAGAGCCACTGAGAATGGTGACTAGTTTTTTATCAAGATTAGAAACTCGTTATGATGATGTTTTAGATGAGAAAGGGAAACAGTTTATTCATTTTGCAGTAGATGGAGCAAAAAGAATGCGTAAAATCATATTGGATTTACTGGCTATTTCGAGAATTGGTAACGAAGAGGAAGAAAAACAAGAGGTTGATTTAAATAAGCTTGTTGAAGAAATTTGTATCTTACAGGAAAATATTATTGCAGAAAAGAAAGCAAAGGTGTCTTTTGAAAATCTACCAGTTGTTGTTACTTATAAATCTTCATTGATACAAGTACTTCAAAACTTAATTAGTAATGGCTTAAAATATAGTAGGAATGATAAGACTCCAGAAATACATATTACTTGTGAGGAAGAAGCTGACAAGTGGCTATTTGCGATAAAAGATAATGGTATTGGATTAAGTGAGGAATATTACTCTAAAATATTTGAAATATTTCAACGATTACATGCTAAGAATGAATATGAAGGAACAGGAATTGGATTGGCGATTGTTAAAAAAATTATTGAAAATTTAGGTGGAGAAATCTGGGTCGATTCTAAGGTTGATAAAGGTTCTACATTTTACTTTACATTAAAAAAAGAGACATGAAAAACATACATATTTTGTTAGTAGAAGATAATGATGGAGACATTTTACTTACAACAGATGCTTTGGAAGAACGTAAAATAGTCAATAAAGTAAGCGTTGTAAAAAATGGCAAGGATGCCATCGATTTTTTATTTAAAACGGGTGAATATAAAGATGCAGAAACACCAGATCTAGTACTTTTAGATATTAATTTACCTCTAAAAAACGGTCATGAGGTTCTAAAGCAAATTAAATCTGATGATCGGACAAAACAAACCCCTGTAATTATGTTAACAACGTCATCTTCTCAAAGAGACATTGATTTGAGCTATAGTTTTCACGCAAATTGCTACATTACAAAACCAGTTGACATGGAAGACTTTTTAAATGCGCTACTAACAATAGAAAATTTTTGGCTGAGTATTGTAAGACTTCCCGAGTAGACTTATATCTGGTTAAACTTTATTGTGCTTCCATCTACGGTGAGACCACAACCAATATTCTGGGTGTTCTTTAATTACCATCTCTAAGTATTCGGCATGTTTGTCTAAAACATATCCCTCCCTAACTTCACTTACCTTGTCGGAAATCGGGTAGAATGTGACTTCATAAAAACCGCGTTTCTTTTTACGTATACATCCAAATAGTACAACTTGATCGTATTTAATAGCTAATTTTTCTGCTCCTTTCATCCAACCAGTATCTTGATTCAGAAATGTATTCCAATACGCCGTTTTTGGATTTCCTGGTGACTGATCATTCATCATGATACTTAAGGTAGGTTCTTTTTTTAAGTTTTTTGAAAAGAAACGTGGTACCTCTCTCATACTTAGCATTTTCATGCCAAATCGTTGGCGAGATTTTAAAATTACACGATCAAAAAATGTATTTTTGAGTGGACGGTAAGCTGCTATTGTTCTATGCTTCATTTGTTGAGCAATTCCCACAGCATAATATTCCCAATTATTGTAATGACCGCATAACACAATCACATTTCTCCCTTGTTCATGATATTTGTATAAAATTTCAGGATTAATAAGTGCACAACGCTCCTTAATGGCTTTATCGGTTATTGTAAGTGATTTTGTACTCTCTACTAAGAAATCAGCAAAATGACGGTAAAACTTGCGCTCAATTTCTTTTAACTCGTGACTTTTAAGATGCGGGAAGGAGTTTTTTAAGTTTTCTCTAACTACTTTTTTTCTGTAACCAACTATATAGTAAAGTATTAAGTAAACAATGTTAGACACAAAATAAAGCACGCGAAATGGCAAGTGAGATATGGGAATCACTAGCACATGGTAAATGAATGAGCTTAATATCTTGGACATTGTTAAAAAATTCCCAAAAATAGTTTTTAAAAATTAACTGAGACCGTTTAGTTCCATAAGTTTTTAAATAACGTGAGAAAAGTTCAATTATTTCATGTAATTCTAATGAATCCTGAATAATTTATGGTTCTTTATTTGAGTCTAACTTGTCTTTAAACTTTAGTTATTTTAAAGTGAATTCATTACACGTGTAATTTGTATGTTAGTCACCTTCTAAAACATTTAGTTTTTTAACTTTTAAATTCAATCAACATTAAATGAAATATTCCCTAAAAACACTAAAAACAAAATTGCAACGTTTTTGTATAACTTGTCACACTAAGCCTTTCATCTTTAAAAGTTTTTAAAACGGCTTGATTTTTGAAGATTTTAGACTATATTCGAGAACTATGAAAATTAAACAACTTTTTTTAGCGGTAATTTCTCTCACAAGTTTTACTGCGTTAAGTCAAGGAGGTAATGAAGACCCTCAATTACGTAAGTTAAATGAAGTCTATACATATATTGATAGAATGTATGTTGATGAGGTAAACAATGAAGGTGTTACCGATGCAGCAATTATTTCTATGTTGGAAGAATTGGATCCGCACTCAACTTATATTCCTGCTGATGAAGTTGATCAAGCAAATGAAAGAATTGATGGAAGCTTTGTAGGGATTGGTGTTCGATTTAACATCTTAAAAGACACCTTGCTTGTGGTTAACCCAATTCCAGGTGGTCCATCTGAAAAAATTGGAATTAGAGCTGGTGATAAGATTATCAAAATAGAGGATGAAATTGTTGCAGGAGTTGGATTAAAGAATTCAGGTGTAAGAAAAAGGCTTTTGGGTGAAAAGGGGACTAAGGTAAAAGTCTTTGTAGACCGTGGAGAGAAAGATTTAATAGAATTTACAATAACACGTGACAAAATACCAGTTCACTCTGTTGTAAGTGCCTACATGGTTGACAAAAAGACAGGTTATATCAAATTAACTAATTTTTCAAGAACGACACAAGATGAGGTGAATGAAGCAATTAACTCTTTGAAAAAAGAAGGTATGGAAGACTTGATTTTTGATTTACAAGGAAATGGAGGAGGTCTTCTATATGCTGCGAAATATGTTGCAGATGAATTTTTAAAAGACGATAAACTAATCGTTTATTCCGAAGGAAGAAAACAGCCTAAAAGTGTATTAAAAGCTGATACAAAGGGTGACTTCGAAAAGGGTAAATTAGTTATTCTAATCGACGAAAGCTCAGCATCAGCAAGTGAAATTTTAGCAGGAGCTATTCAAGACTGGGATAGAGGATTAGTTGTTGGAAGAAGGTCTTTCGGTAAAGGATTAGTTCAGCGGCCAGTTGAATTGAGTGATGGTTCTCAAATTCGTTTGACAATCGCGAGATACTATACACCTAGCGGTCGTTTTATCCAAAAACCTTACGATGATTTAGAATCTTATAGAAATGATTATTACGAACGCTTTTTGCACGGTGAGATGACGCATAAAGATAGTATTGATTTGCCTGATTCATTAATGTTTAAAACATTGGTAAAAGAAAGAACCGTTTATGGTGGTGGTGGAATTATGCCAGATGTTTTTGTTCCTTTGGATACATTAGAGTATTCCACTTTTTATAAAGATTTGAGTCGTTCCGGTGTTATTAACACTTTTGCTTTAGAATATGCAAATGAAAACCGCAAAAACCTGAAGTCTGAATACGCTGATGTGAAAGCTTTTAAAAATGATTTTAAAGCAGATGAAGAATTTATGAATCAATTTTTTGGCTATGCTGTTAAAGAAGATACTTCATTGACTTTCGTTGAGGAAGACTACAAAGTGAGTAAGGATATACTTCAAGTAAGATTAAAGGCTATGATTGCTCAAAATGTCTGGGATTACTCAGCTTTTTATCAAATATACAATGTGAAAAATGAGATTTTTATGCATGCTTATGGGCTCTTGTCTCAAGGGAAATACGAAGAAATGAATCTTAGTGCAAAGTAGATATTAACGATATTACAAAACTGAATATTATTATATTTGTAAATAAATTTAAAAACGTATTAAAAATGAAAAAAATATTTTGGAGCTTAGCTGTTGTAACGCTTTTATTCTCTTGTAATGATAGTGGATCAGATGTTGATTTAGAAGTAAAAAAAGGAGAAAAAAGATCAAAGTTGGCTGCAGGTTCTCAGTCTGAAGATGAGCTTAGAGCTGCTGCTGAAAAAAGGCGTGAGGAGCAAGCCAAAAAGGAAGAAGAAAATAAAGCAAATCAAACAACGATGGAGGTAACTCCAAACGTGCATGACTTTGGTGAAATTGAAAAAGAATCGCCTGTTTCTACCATTTTTACTGTTAAAAATACTGGTGACAAACCTTTAACTATTAATGATGCTAAAGCTTCATGTGGTTGTACTGTCCCAAGAAAACCTGAAAAACCAATTTTACCTGGTGAAACTGGTGAGTTAGAAGTAACATTTACTTCAAAACCAAATCAGGCTGGTCAAGAGATTACCAAAACAGTTACCATAACTGCAAACATTCCTAATTCAACAAAAGTTGTAACAATTAAAGGAAAGGTGAAGGATTGATTAGAACGCTTTTCGAAGTATGAAAACATTTGTTCGATGTGTCCTCATAAGCTTAGGTCATCTCGGATGAGAGAGAGAATTTTTTATCAGACAATAGAATAAGAAAAGACTGTTTTTATCAAAAATCAGTCTTTTTTTATTCTGTTTTTGTTCTTTTAGAGCATATTCCAAAAGCTCTATAAATCGGACAAAAACTCATTAAGCTAGTTGCTAAAAAGACCGTTCCAACAATGATTAGTGTGTAAGCCAACCAACCGCTTGTTATGTCGGTGATAAACAATACTATCGCAACGAAGAACAGTAAAAAACGAATAACTCTATCAGTATTACTTAAATTCGGATTCATATTTTTAGTTGTTTTGAATTTCACCTTTCCATTCCATGATCCCACCTAACAAGTTGTAAGTGTCTTTAAAACCCATTTGATCCATTACCATGCATGCTTGAGCACTTCTAGCTCCACTTCGACAATAAATGTAATAAGATTTATCTTTATCTAGTTTTTCAATTTCAGACATAAAATAATCAGGATTTAAAATATCAATTTCTATTGCGTTAGGAATAATACCTTCTGCACATTCTTCTGGTTTCCTTACATCTAATATCACTGCATTACTCGAAGTTTTAACAGCTTTACGCCATTTTTCTTGATTTAATTCTTGCATTTAATAGTTTTTCCCAAAAGTAAATAAAAATACCTATTTACCGAATATCTTGGTATAAGTGTAGTTTTACATTTTTGAGGTCATGTTGGTAAAGGAACAGATAGGAATTGCTATTAATGAATTTGAAACAGATTCCTTACTAGGTTTATTCCTTTTCACAAGAGGCAGTATTTTTTTCAGAACAGCAGGACATTTTGGCTTCAATTGTAGGATTTTTATCGGAATCAGAATTGCTTTTAGCCGTCATCATTTCCATTTTTGGACTAATGTATGGAATACCTAAATTCATTCCTCGAAGAACCATAAATAAACCGACTATTGAAATGAGACTAGCTAAAACTACACGCTTGTTGAAAAACGCCATTCTTGAAAAGAAATCTTTCAAGTTCCCTAAAAAAAGAAACCCAGGTAAGGTTCCCAACCCAAAGACAAACATAAATAGTGTCGAATTTGCGAGGTTTCCAGTGTTTAATGCTGTAATTAAAGCAATGTAAACCATTCCACAAGGAAGAAATGCATTGATTAGTCCTATTCCAATAAGTCTGCTAGAAGCTGTTTTTTTTGACCTATTTTTTAAAAGTCGTGACATTGCACGCATGATCCATTTATTAAGGATGTTTGATTTTTTTGATATGTTGTAAAAGTGTCCCCAAGCAAAAACAACGATTAAAATACCTGAAACAATACTGATCCATTGTAGTGTACCAAGAAGTTTAGCGCTCACTCCGATTAATCCAACAATAACACCAAGTGTAGCATAACCCAAGCTTCGACCTAATGAATAGCTCGTAACTCCTCCTGCAATAGACCACTTATTTTTTCTGTTTAGAGGCAGTGCCATAGCAATAGGACCGCACATACCGATGCAGTGGAGATTTGTTACTAATCCCAAGCTGAATGCAGTAAGCACTATAGTCGCTATTTCACCCATATATCCTCTTTCATTTGGAAAGGCTGATCTTCAACAAACCAATTTACAGTCAATTTATATTTTCCTTTAATTAATTCTTCTGATTTAATGAAAATAGCAGAACCTTCAGATTCCATTTCAACGTCATGTAGATTATTATTTCCCCTCAATAAATAAATCTGAATTTTTTCTGGGGTTTCATCACTTATAACTTGAATGAATAAACCATCTTCAGAAGATTCTATTTCTAATTTCGAATTGTTTTTAATCGCATTTTTCTCGGCAATAATTTCTTGACCGTATACGATTTCTTTTTTATAGTAATCTTCACTAACTAAATCAGTATTTGCTTTCATTAGAATTACTGCCAGAGTGCTAATAAAGCCTATAAAGAGTATTAAAAAAATTGTTATTCCTTTTCCCCAGTTCATATTTTCTTTTTATAAAAATTCCACTTTAAAGCATTGGACCAATAAAACTGGTTTGCTTAGTCAGCATTTTTTCTCCATTTCCAATCACATTGATGAAAACTCTGTTTTTTCCTTTACCTATTTCATCTCTAGGTAATTTAATGATAAACCTTTCTTTTAATTGTTCTTCAGGACCTAAAGTCAACGCTTTTTTAGCCAGGTCTATTTCTCCATTGGAATCCTTAAGTTCAAGGGTTATTTTATATTCATTTTTTGATTTATTTGTCAAATTTATTTCATAGATGTTGCTTAGCTTACCATCGTCAAGTACTTGATATGTTGAGCCTCTTTGTTTTAATATTGTAGCATCGAAATTTGTTCTAGAACCTATCAAATACCCCCAAATACCCAGTAACAATATTAATAATACTGTATAAGCTTTCATGCGAGGAGTCCAGCGAAATTTCTTCCCTCCTTCAATATTATTTTCAGAAGCGTATCGGACTAGCCCTTTGGGTTTACCGATGGAATCCATGATGTGATCGCAAGCATCGATACAAGCTGTGCAGTTCACACATTCTAATTGTGTTCCATTTCTGATGTCAATTCCTGTAGGACAAACATTAACACATTGATAACAATCGATACAGTCTCCTTTTCCTAATTCATCACGATCTTCATTCTTTTTAAATTTAGCTCTTTTTTCTCCTCTTTTATGATCGTATGCAACAACAATGGAGTCCTTATCGAGTAAAACTCCTTGTAATCTACCGTAGGGACAAATTGTAGTACATACTTGCTCCCGTAAAAAAGCAAATACACCGTAGAATAAAAATGTAAACACAATCATTGAAATAAAACCAATCAAGTGTTCGCTGGGGTAGGATGTTTGAATCTCCCAAAGTTCTTTAGACCCTATGATATAAGCGAGAAATGTATTGGCAATCAAAAATGAAATCAAAAAGAAAATGATGTGTTTGGATGTTTTTTTTAGAATTTTTTCTCTGTTCCAAGGCTGTTTGTTTAAACGTTTTTGATGCGTCCAATCACCTTCGATCCAGTACTCTATTTTTCGAAAAACCATTTCCATAAAAATAGTCTGAGGACAGATCCAACCACAAAATATCCTACCAAAAACAACGGTGAAAAGTATTACAAATACGATTGCAATAATCATAGTAAAGGCAAAAATATATAAGTCCTGAGGCCAAAATACTTGACCGAATAAGACGAATTTTCGCTCAATGATATTAAAGAGAATTAACGGTTCTCCATTGATGTAAATATGTGGAGCTCCAAAAAGAAAAGCAAGGAGTATAATCGAAAGAATGAGTCTTCGGTTATGAAAAAAACCCTTAGGCATTTTAGGATAAACCCAAATGCGCTTCCCCTTCTCATCTACAGTAGAGATATGATCTCTAAATGTTTCCTCTTCGTCTAGACCTTCCATTAATTATTGATATTTAAGAAAGATTATTCTACAACTTCCTCAAGTAGTTCATCATCTTTCATTTCTTCACGCTTTACGTCTTCTAAATTCTCATCAGTTTCACTTTCGTCCTTACCTTCAGGTACATATAGATCACCTTCTGGTTCTTTTCCACCATCTGCTTCAGAAACTTTTTCTAAGGTCATTACATAAGAGGAAATTTGTTGAATTTGAATTGGATTGAATTTAGACTGATGTTCAGGCATTCCGTTAGGTGCACCTTTTTTAATGACTCTAAAAATATCTTTAACATCACCACCATAAATCCAATATTCATCAGTTAGGTTTGGTCCAACTTCACCACCCCCATTTTCTGTGTGACAAACAGCACAATTGTTTATAAATAAAGCCTTGCCAGAACGAAGGTCAGCTCTATCGGTCATCAAAGTTGCGTTTGTTTCATCGACATCCATTGCTTGAGCTTTTAGATATTCTTTAACTTTAGCATTTTCACGCTCCATAACTTTAGCGTATTCAACCTCTTGAAGATCTCCTGTTCCTAAAACGTGATAGTGGAACATATAGACAACTGCAAAAACGATAGATATAAAGAAACCAGCTAGCCACCATGGAGGCATTGGGTTGTCTAACTCTCGAATACCATCATAATCGTGACCCAAGTCAATTTTGTGCTCTTCTTCAACTGGAGTAGCACCTGTTAGGACTCTTGTAAAGTCTTTTCTGCGTTTTTCTCTATTTTTTAAAGCTTCTTTTGCTGCTTTCTCTGGATTTATTGCTTTTGGTTTGATTAATCGTAGGATGCTATAGAACATTCTTACCATATGTAATAAGAACCCTAAAAGAATTAAAGCTATCACAAGCAATACATACAATTCACTATTTTCAACATATAACCAAAGGTTAGTCTTTTCTGCTTGTTGTGGAACCTCAGTGGATAAAGCATTTACTTGAGTTGAAAAACCAGCAAAAATAAAAATCAATAAAGTAGTTAGCTTTCCAGCGTTTCCATTTCTACTTTTATGTTGCTCAGCCATTTTTCTTTTAAATAAATCAGACTGAATAACAGCACTAGTACTTTTTGAAACGATCAATATGGCAAGGAGTAAAAATCCTATTACACATAGTAGAACATAGAACAGTGTTAAGTTTTTTCTGTAATCAGGAACATAAGTAACTTCTCCTTCAGAGTAATCACCAGCGACTTCATCCATTGGTGATGGAGGTGCCCAGCTATCAGCATATTCAATAATTGCTTTTGCTTCATCGATTGTAACATTCTGAATTGGCATTATTGTTTGACTGTAGTCCTTAACAGCTTTTGCTCGTTCACTTTTTCCTTCTGCAATTACTTTAGGAGAGTTAACTACCCACTCGTAAAGATACTCCTCTTCACCTTCCCACCTTGATAAAACACCTTCTAGGTTAGGTCCAGTTCCATCCTTGCCCATGATGTGACAAGTATTGCATTTTGCATTGAATAATGCCTCTCCATCTTGAGCTTTTAAGCTACTATTGTTAGCAATTAATAGTACACTCAAGAAAAGTAATATGTGTTTAATTCGCTTTTCCATGATTTCAATTATTCACTTTTATTATCTAAATAATCATCCTCCTCTTCAAGTGGAATGTTACTAAATTTGTTTACTTCAGATTTTGAAATTCTCATTGTTCTCCAGATTACAACTGTAAAGAATAGAACAAAAATGAGAAGGGAAATAATAGGATATATCTCAATACCAGCTATTTCAGACATATTGTGTTTAATGTATCGTAACATATCAGTTCTTTTTAGTCGGTTATTATTTGCGAAGAGTCTAAATCTTTAGCAGTTTCATCAATTGCTTTTATATCAGTGCCCAGTCGCTGTAAGTATGCAATTAAAGCGACGATTTCTTTGTTTGCTACAGTTTCAGCTGATATTTGACTGTCCTTACTTGCTAAGTCTCTCACAATTCTATCAGCTATCTCTTTAGATTGTTCGTTTAAGTCGTTGAGCGCTTGTTTTTCATACCCTTCTTCATAAGGAACCCCAAGTTTTCTCATAACAGCTATTTTGGCTTCTAAATCACTGACATCTAATTCATCATCAGCTAACCATGGATAGGCTGGCATTACAGTTCCAGGCGACCACTCTTTAGGTACAATCATGTGACCGTAGTGCCAAGAATCACTTCTCAATCCACCCTCACGGGCTAAATCTGGTCCTGTTCTTTTTGATCCCCATAAGAATGGATGATCGTATACAAACTCTCCCGCTTTTGAATACTCGCCGTAACGTTCCGTTTCAAATCGCAATGGTCTGACCATTTGAGAGTGACAGTTGTTACAACCCTCACGTATATAAATATCTCTACCTTCTAGTTCTAGAGGAGTCAATGGTTTAACTGATGCAATCGTTTTTATATTTGATTTGACTGCAATTGTTGGAATAATTTCTATCGCTCCACCAATTAAAATGACAATCAAACTGAAAACGAGTAAGCGAATTGGTTTACGTTCAATTGGACGGTGCCAAAATTCACCTTTTGTGTCAATTTTCTTGTCTCTATTCGATGTAACTTCTACCGTCTCATCATTAGAGAAAGTCCCCATTCGTGCTGTCTTGAATAAGTTGTAACCCATCAATACCGCACCAATAATGTAAATTAGACCACCAAAAGCACGCATTGTATAAAATGGCTTTATCGCATCTACTGTTTTAAGGAAATCTCCGTTTGCAAGTGTTCCATCTGGATTAAACTCTTGCCACATCAATCCTTGGCTAAATCCTGCCCAGTACATTGGAATTGCCCAAAGTAGAATTCCTAAGGTTGCAATCCAGAAGTGCATGTTTGCCAATTTCTTTGAGTACAGTTCACGTTTAAATAATCTTGGGAATAAAAAGTAAAGCATACCAAATGTCAACATTCCGTTCCAACCTAATCCACCAACGTGAACGTGTGCAATTGTCCAGTCCGTAAAGTGAGATAAGGAGTTTACATTCTTAAGTGAAAGCAATGGTCCTTCAAACGTTGCCATACCATAAGCCGTTAAAGCAACAACCATGAATTTCAATACAACACTGTCTCGGACTTTATCCCAAGCTCCTCTTAAAGTAAGAAGTCCATTTAGCATACCACCCCAAGATGGAGCGATTAACATAATTGAGAAAACAACACCTAAAGATTGCGCCCAGTCGGGTAAACTTGTGTACAATAAGTGGTGAGGACCAGCCCAGATATAAATGAATATCAATGCCCAGAAGTGAATGATTGATAACTTATAAGAATAGATGGGTCGATTTGCCGCTTTCGGAACAAAGTAATACATTAATCCTAAAAATGGTGTCGTTAAGAAAAATGCAACCGCGTTATGACCATACCACCATTGAACTAATGCATCTTGAACCCCTGCGTACCATGAGTAACTCTTCATAAATGAAACAGGAAGTTCAAATGAATTAAAAACGTGAAGTACAGCAACTGTAATAAATGTTGCCATGTAGAACCAAATCGCAGTATAAATATGTTTTACACGACGATTAAGGATAGTTGCCATCATATTCCAACCAAAAACAACCCACAAAAGTGTGATTGCAATATCAATAGGCCATTCTAACTCAGCATATTCTTTACTTGTTGTGTAACCCATAGGAAGGGTGATAACAGCAGAAAGAATAATGAGCTGCCATCCCCAGAAATTAATGTAACTTAATTTATCACTCCACATTCTGGTTTTGAGTAGCCTTTGCATGGAATAGTATACCCCAGTAAAAATGGCGTTCCCAACAAATGCAAAAATCACAGCATTCGTGTGAAGCGGACGAATTCTACCAAACGAAAGGTATTTAAAACCTAAATAATCGTTGAAGAAATCAGGGAAAGCCAATTGCAGAGCGACGATAAGCCCAACTAGCATTCCTGTTAATCCCCATATAATCGTAGCGTATGCAAAGTACTTTACGATCTTATTGTCATATTTAACAAGTGTTGTTTCCATTATTTTGTTTTTGATTTTTCACTTACTTCTTCATCATCGTATAAAATGCGTATCCCTGGGGTGACGTCATCATCATATTGACCCGTTTTATTCGCCCACATAAAAGAGAGCAAAAAGAAGATTGCCAAAAGCAAACTCACGATTAACATTATGTATATAATTCCCATGGTGCAAAGGAAGTGACTAGGTTGATTTATTAATATGACTCTTGTCAAAACGAAATATGACTAATATCAGTTTTGTTGGTTTAAATATCAATCTATGGGCAATAGGTTGGTTTATAAATCACTATTGTCCGATATAAATTAAGACCTCTCATTTCATTACCAATGACGTATTTTTACTATGTGCTGATAATCTTTTATTAAAGCGCAAGGAGTTTAGTTCTGCGACACCCTAAAGAGATTCCTCACTAGCGTTCGGAATGACGTTATTTTTATAGTTTTTCGAGCAAAAGTGTGGGCAAGGAGTTGCCCACACTTTTGCTCGCTTTACCCCACATTTACAGCGTCATTCCGAACGCTAGTGAGGAATCTTACTATCTCAGTTTGACATGAATTAAAATATTAAGTTAGTTCGCTCTAATTCACAACCCGGCGTCACCTCGAGTATTGTGACAGTCGTTTTTTATATAGTATACTATTGTAAATAAGTTTTTTATGTGTTTGATTAGGAAAAAATACTTTTATATTAAGGAAAAATTGTTATATTTGTGGGTAAGATTAAAAATGCAGATAAGATGACAAAGACAAGTGCCACCAAAGAGTATACCCAAATGGCTAGAGATTTACCTTCAGTGAATGAGCCTAGTAGCATTTATTCATATATGTCTAACTCAGATAAAAGCATAAATTATATGAAGATTTTTGATGAATTAATTGGCTTAAAAGATGCGATAATTGCCAAGTGGTTAAATATTACAACGCGCACTTATAGAAATTATAAAGTTCAGAGCTCAGCTTTAAAAGACAACACAAAGGAACAGGTTATATCTATATTATCCTTATACAAACATGGAATTGATGTTTTTGGATCTAAGATTTTGTTTGAAAAATGGTTATCTACTCCAAATATGCTTTTAGATAATAAAGCTCCCATGGATTTTCTTGTTACAATTTCAGGAATAAGACTGATTGATAATCGTTTGACAGGAATGGAGTTTGGAGAAAATGTATAATATTAAGGCTTATACCATTAGAAGAACTAAATACGCCTCTCAACTAACAGCTTCTGGAGTAGCTAATAGATGGAATAAAAGTAATCAATATGTCATTTATGCTGGAAGTTCAATTGCTCTTTCTACACTTGATTTTCTAGTGCATAGAGCAAATGTATACATAGAAAATTCGTACCAAATTCTTTCACTTTCTATTGCTGTTAATGATGATGAAGAACATCTAATTGAACGTGAAGACTTACCCAAAAATTGGCGTTCTATTCATGCTTATTCTAAATTGCAAGAAATGGGTTCAAACTGGTATACAGAAAATAAGTCACTTATAATGAAAGTGCCATCTGCTGTTGTTACTCAAGAATACAATTTTCTAATAAATACTTCAAATTCAGCATTTACATCAAGTGTGAAAATTATTGACCGAGAGGAGTTTGTTTGGGATAGTCGTTTGTTTAAATAAAAAAACAACTTTTATATTCAATATTAATTACGCATAGTTACCTTTGAAATGTGCAAGAAAGAAAAACATATTTTGTTGATGTAATCTTACCGATTCCCATTCACAATACCTTTACGTATCGTGTTCCATTTGAATTGAATGATTTCGTGAAAAATGGAGTTCGGGTTGTTGTGCCTTTTGGAAAATCTAAGTTGCAAACTGGGATTATCGTTAAAGTGCACGAGGAAGTGCCGACGGAATATCAATCGAAATATGTTGAATCTGTTTTGGATGATGAACCTATCATCACAGGAAAACAACTTAAATTGTGGCATTGGATTTCTGAATATTATATGGCGCCCATTGGCGATGTCATGAATGCTGCTCTTCCTTCAAATTTTAAGTTGGGAAGTGAAACAAAAATCCAATTGCATCCAGAATCTGAAGTGAATAGTGAGCACCTTACTGATCGTGAATTTCAAGTTTTTGAAGCGCTCGAAATTCAAGGAGAACTCGATTTAAAAGAAATTTCTGATATTCTTCAAATCAAAACGATTCAGCCTGTGATCAAATCGATGATCGATAAACGGGTTGTCATAACGAAGGAAGAATTAAAGTTCAAATACGCTCCAAAGACGCAGATATTTATTGAACTAACCAAGGATTTTCAATCGGAGCAAGCCTTAGAAGTTTTGCTGGATGAGTTTTCAGATCAAAAACGAAAGGAAAAACAAGTTGATGCTGTTCTTAAATATTTAAAGTTAGATGGATTTAAAAATGGAGTTTCAAAACCTGTATTAAGAACTGAACTAGAGGAGGAGGGAGCATCTGTTTCTTCTTTAAATACATTAGAAAAAGAAGGCGTTTTTGAATCGAAAAGGTTAGAAATTTCGAGAATTGAAAGTGGTGATGACGCGGATTCTGCTTTTAAAGATTTATCTGAAGCACAAAATCAAGCATTGGATGAAATTCGAAAAACATTTACGGAGAAAGATGTGACTTTGCTACACGGAGTTACGGGTTCTGGTAAAACGGAAATTTATGTTGAGCTCATTCAAGAACAACTAAACCTTGATAAGCAAGTACTTTTTCTTTTGCCAGAAATTGCACTGACAACTCAGTTAATTGATCGTTTATCACGTTATTTTGGTGATAAGATTGGTGTTTACCATTCGCGATTTAACCAAAATGAACGCATTGAAATATGGAATGCGCTGCTCAAAGGAGATACGTCGAAGTTTCAAATAGTAATTGGAGCCAGGAGTAGTGTTTTTCTTCCTTTTAGAAATTTAGGATTGATTATCGTTGATGAAGAACACGAAAGTTCATTTAAGCAATATGATCCGAGTCCGCGCTATAATGCGAGAGATACAGCAATTGTTTTGCGTTCCTTTTTTGAAGCGAAAGTTCTGCTTGGTTCCGCGACGCCAGCGATTGAAAGTTACTATAACGCTCAAGACGGTAAATATGGACTTGTAGAATTAAAAGATCGTTTCGGAAATATTCAAATGCCTGAAATATTTACTGCGAATATCAAAAAGGAGAAACAACAAAAGACCATGCAGTCTGATTTTTCTGGTTTTTTGGTGGAACACATGAAAGAAGCGCTTGAGAACAAAGAGCAAATCATTTTATTTCAAAATAGGAGAGGGTATAACCCGATATGGGCGTGTGAAGTTTGTGGCTGGAATCCGCAATGTAAGAACTGTGATGTTTCTTTGACGTATCACAAGAACACGAATATTTTAAAATGTCATTATTGTAGTTACTTCACGCCTCCAGTAGGTTCTTGCCCAAAATGTGGAAGTAATCGCTTAAAAATGATTGGCTTTGGTACTGAAAAGATTGAAGATGAACTTTCTATTATTCTGCCAGGTGTTCGAGTGCAACGATTGGATTTAGACACAACCCGACAAAAAAACAGTTATGAATCTATCCTCTCTGACTTTGATAATCGCAAAATTGACATTCTCGTAGGAACCCAAATGGTTACAAAAGGCTTGGATTTTGACAATGTTTCTCTAGTTGGGGTGTTAGATGCAGATATGATGCTTCGTCGTCCTGATTTTAGATCTTTTGAACGAAGTTATCAGTTGATGTCGCAAGTCGCAGGAAGGGCAGGAAGAAAAACGAAACGCGGAAAAGTAATCATTCAGACCTACGATCCAGATCATTGGATTATTCAGCGAGTGATTGATCATGACTATTTAGGAATGTATAAGAATGAAATTATTGAACGTAAAAATTATTTTTATCCTCCGTATTACAAGATGATTAATTTAACGCTCAAGCATCGTAATGCAAATGAGTTGGAAGTCATAGCTGACGATTTAGCCAAACGCTTAAAAGCATTTTTTGGTGACCGTGTTTTAGGTCCCGAATTTCCAGTTGTTAAGCGAATTCAGAATAGCTATTTAAAAGTAGTACGACTAAAAATTGAGCGAGAAGCTTCACCGAAAAAAGCGAAAGCTAAATTGAATGAGATTATTGAGAAATTTTATGCGCAGCCTACAAATAAATCTGCTCGTTTAGTAATTGATGTTGATCCTTTGTAGGTCTTTCACCAAGAAAAAGTCACAAAATTCTCTCTTTCCAAATCTTCCTCATAATCAATATCCGATTTTTCTTTTAAGAGTGAAAAACTAATTTGTTGCTTTTTGAGTGTTGAAATGGTTTCGTTGATCAGGTCTGGAGTACTCCAACTTTTATCCTGAAATAATGACGGAATAAAGGTTTTCATACCTAATAAGTAGTATCCGCCATCGATTGCTGGTCCAATGACAACTTCACTTTTGTCTAAAGCTTCAAAGGCATTGTGGATATCTTCTTCATTAATTTCAGCGCAATCTGAACCGATGATTATAATTTTTTGAAATCCAGCATCAAAATTCTCTTTAAAAGCTGAAGCCATTTTAACACCTAAGTTTCCCTCTACTTGAGTTCTTTTCTTAAAAATTGATTCATCCCAGCGATCATTACTTTGAATGTCTTTTGAGTAGTAAACGTATTTCTCCGCATTCACTTTAGATGAAAAGTATACAGTATGATCTAACAATTGCTCATAAACCTTTAAAGCAGCTTCGTTTCCAATTGTCGCAGCAAGTCGCGTTTTACATTTACCTAATTCAGGGTTTTTTGTAAAAACCATTAAAAGTTGTTTGTTATTCATAAACTGTCTCAGCATTTTTTACCCATCGTCCCCAGAATTTATTGTAACCGTGAACTTTGGATGTTTTATTATTTTCACCGTCAACCATTTCTCTCGACTGATCGGCCCAAAGGAAAATTCCTCCGTAAAGATTTCTAACATCTTTAAACCCTTTTTCAGTGAGTTCTTCCGCAATATTTTGACTTCTTACGCCAATCGAACAATATACAACGACCAATTTATCTTTCGCAATTGAGTCTACTGCTTCCCAGTTTGGATCGTCATAACCAAATAAAATTGCTCTTGGTAAATGACTTACGTTATATTCTTCGAGCTCTCTAGTGTCGAAAAATACAACATTCGATTGGTTTAAAATGGTACTTGCACTATCTGGGGAAATTGTGGGGAACTCATATTTTCGCTCAACCATAATCTTGTAATCAGGGTCGATTTCCTGACACAAAGAATTGAATCCAAACAGTCCCATAAAAAATGAGAGAGTTAATATTTTGAACGCTTTATGTACTCTTTTTTTAATCATAATTAAGTCGTAACACCCTGACAACTGGATCCTGCACCTGCTGTGCAACCATAACAGTGCTGTCCGATCACTATATCTCTATCCATAAGTGTACCATAATCAAACTCACTAATATGTTGACGATCGCTATCCACTTTTAGTTGCAACATTTGATTAAAATCACAATCATATAAATATCCTTCCCAATCGACAGATAACGTGTTTTTACACATCACATTTTCCGCAGCAATTGGATTGTAGGCATTCACTAAAGTATCCATGTAATCCTCATACTTGTTTGCAGCGAGCAAAAAGTCTAAATATCTTGAAATAGGCAGGTTTGTTATTGTATAGAGATTGTTGAATTCAATATCCCAATCTTCTTTCAGCCTCACTTTGTAGTCATTCTCCAAACTTTTTTGATCAGGTGGTAAACTAGCTCCACCTGGATTGTAAACAAGGTGTAAATCTAGTCCAGAGCCTTCAATACCGTAACCTAGCGTATTTAAATTGTGCAATGCTTCGATAGAACGATTAAATACGCCTGAACCTCTTTGTTTATCGACATTATCTTTGGTGTAACAAGGCATTGATGCAATTACCTCTACTTTGTGTTTTTTAAAGAATTCTGGATATGTTCTAAATTTTTTGTTCGATACAAGTATCGTTAAGTTACTTCTAACAATAGCCTTTACATTTCTCTTGCTTAATTCCTCAACCAACCAAATAAAATGAGGATTCATTTCAGGAGCTCCGCCGGTTAAATCAACCGTTTTTACTTTAGTTTGATCAACTACGTCTAATACCTGCTCTAAGGTTTCTTTTGTCATTATTTCTTTACGATCTGGTCCCGCATCTACGTGGCAATGTTCGCACGTAAGGTCACACATATAACCTAAGTTAAGCTGTAAAATTTCAATCGGAGCGGGGCGCATAGGAAATTGATTATGCGCTTTAAGTTTTTCTGAAAAACGTATTCCTTGTAATTTATCTTCCTCTAAAAGCTGAATTTGATTAGCAGCTTTTGCAAGATAATTACCTCTGCGTTTTAAAGATTTGAGTTTCTCTTTCTTTTTTGTCTTTACCCCAGTTGCATTACTCATAGTATTTGTAAATTTTTCAATGTGTCGTACTCCTTAACAATTCCTTTCAAAAGAAGTTTGTACTATTTACGTAAATATAAGTTTTTTAGATTTCTACCAAGTAAATATTTACATACAATAAGAAAAATGTATTTTTGCTAAGATGTCAGATTTAAAAAGATACCGTATTGACTCAATGAATATGTTATTCGTTGGAATAATTACAGTTGTACTTTGCTTTCCTTTATTTCTTTTGCTGTATAGGTATATGCCTTCATTAGTACTTCCCTTTGGAGAAGAAGGTTTTCGTATCGATCACATACTTTTATTTCTAATGCTTTTCTTTTTGTTATTTTTTATAATAAAGCGTTTTCAAATATTTTTTATTGCTTTTTCTATAATAGCCCTTATTTCTGTGACAATACTAAATTTTGCGGGAGTATATACACTGGAGAATTTATATAATGACTACAATAAAATTCTATATAATTTGGGGGATGATAGTCTTGAAAAGCATTTTTTCATTAAAAACGAAAAATTTACCAAAGAAGAGCAACTGCGCTCAGCCATTGATTATAACAATCCTATAGTTGTTCAGTTTGCAAGAAATATAGCGACAACTAATTTTCAAGAATACAAGGGACTAATACGAGATACTAGAGTTATACAATATTTCTCAATATTTAAAGAAATAAAAGCTAGATGGGTATATGTATATGACCCTAAAGGCGAAGACTATTACTCAAAGGCTTCAGAAAATATAAATAGTTTAACACATAACAATCGTTTTAAAGGTGACTGTGATGATTATTCAATACTCGTAGCAGCATGTATTCGAGCAATAGGTGGTGAAGTAAGACTCATTCGTACACGAATTACTCAACCCAATGGAACGAGTATTGGGCACATGTATCCAGAGGTGAAGATCGGAGACAAAAAAGAATTGGATAATATTGCCCATCTAATTAAAACAGTACTTTTTCCGAATGAAGTAGGAGATAATCCAATTCGTTATTATCAAGACTCAAAAGGTTATGTTTGGTTAAACTTTGACTACAATGATGACTTCCCTGGAGGTCGCTACCAAAGTGATGAGCGCGTTAGTGAAATGGAAATCTAAGTTCTTTATTCTTCAATTTGATTTAATAAAAAATCGTGTTTCTTTTTACCGATAATTGTGATGACTGTACCATCAACTATGCCGCCTAGCCAAAGCATGACTTGTCCTTGGTATTTCTCTTTTGTAAATGAAAAATCAACTTCTTCTGGTTTGTCTTCACCTTCTCTTGGATTTGATTCGTAAATTACCATATTCATCAATTTGGAAATTAGCTTAGCGGGTTTCTTTTTACCATTACTTTCTTTAATAAAACTTCCTTTGAGGTCGTCATATATAAAGGTTAAACTTCCTTCACTTTTGTCTCCATTTGTTTTACCTTCAAAAGATAAATCATTAAGCTTTCCCTCTTCAATTTTTAGGGAGTACATTTTTATCATTAAGCCATTGAAAGACTTTAAGTCAATGTTTGAAATAGTTCCCTTGAATGTTGAGGTTTGAGGTGAATTATAAGGCAAATCAACAGTCATTTTTAATTTCCCTGTTTTAAATACATTGGACGAAGCTCGAATAGTTAGATAATCAGATTTACTATCCGTATTTATGTTTTCAATTTCACCCTCTAAATTGCTTAGTTTAAGTGTGTAGGTGTTATCTCCTCCAAGTTTTTGTATTTCAGAAGAAAGGGAACAGTTTTGAAATTTTAAATGTTCTATAGAGAGTTGCTCTTTCAATGAGAGTAGATTTTCCATCCACAATGTTTTTTCTCTTTTGTTGCTTAATGCTTGGTTTTTAGTGAGGTCAATATCTGTGTCTTTTATAATTGCAGAATCTGCAGCAAGACTTCTATTGTCACCACTTTCGTAATCAACTCCAATAAGTTTTAGTTTGGATATTTTAACATCACTTCGATATTCTTTACCAGATTGAATACTTTGATACGGAGGTTTAAAATGAATATTTTCAAGTTCCAAATCACCCTTGATCAGTTCACCTTTAAATTTTTCAACATAAATAGAGTAGTTGTCTTCACCAAGGTTTAAATTAAAAGATTCACTTTTAACATTCAAGCGTTTGTATTTTTTGATGATAAGTAATTCTGACAAGTTCTCGTTTGAGGATTTAAAATTATTGGCTTTAAAATCAAATTTTTTTAAGTGGAAGAGTGTGTCCTTCATATTTATATCATTGAAGAATTCTGCTGAACCATTTGTGATCTCAAATTCGTCAAACATTAAGTTATTAATGTGTTTAGAAATGTCTAATTCTTCATCCTCAGGATTAGACTCTTCTTCATTTTTAAATTCTTTATTTCTCGCAATTGAAAGGTGGGGAGATTCTATGAAAATGTTATTCATATTTAGTTCAGAATAAAGAAAAAAGCTCCAAAGTGAAACCCCTTCAATACTGATCGATTCACTTTCTAAATTTATTATGGGACTTTTATGTTTTTTAGCTTTTTCAGCATCAGTTTTAAACTCAACCTCTTTTAACTCTATCGAAACACTTGTGAATAGAACACTGTAATTAATAGATTTATATTCTATCGAATACGTTTTTCCATAGGAGTTTTCTAATTTACTTTCGAGTTTACTAATAACTATATTATCTAGAAAGAAAAATATAAAAATAGAAACCGCAACCACAAAAATACCTAAGCCGATTAAACTTCTGAGTAACCATTTTTTTTTAATCATTTTCATTGATCAGAATTAAGTAAATATGATGTGAGGTATATTATAGTTGCCTACCAAATATACAAAATACATTCTTTAGTTTCTGGTTTTTAGCATTTAATAACAACCTCGTAATTGACAAATATAAAAATCATCCGTCACATTGATTAAAGTGTGATGTCTAGGTTTTTTTATCGGACACTACTGAATTGAGTTTAGTTTTGCTACACTCAAAAAGATTCCTCACTTGCGTTCGGAATCTTGTTATCTCAGTTTGATGCGAATTCTAAAAAAGTTAAATCTGGGGTGACGCCAGGTAAGTAAGGTAGTGCGATGTCTTTTATTACTTTTTCCAGACACTAATGATTTATAATCGAATATTTACAATAATTGTACAATTTATTATAGTGAAAAAAGTATCTTTAAATTCTAATG
>JBBEBO010000006.1:43061-48116 GCA_040882265.1 Brumimicrobium sp.
TTTACAATAATTGTACAATTTATTATAGTGAAAAAAGTATCTTTAAATTCTAATGAAGATAAAAGTTGAATGACATCAGAACGCAAAATATTTTCGCTTACACAGCTCAATCAATCCCTTGAAAATCACTTTTGGGATAATTTTGGGACGCGTTATTTTTGGGTTACTGCTGAGATTATTAGTATTAACGAAAAAAGTGGACACTATTACCTAGAACTTGCAGATTCTAAAGAAGGCAATACAACTGCTAGGAGTTTTGCAACTATTTGGGCTTCCAATTATGCTGTCATAAAATCTCAAGTTGGCAAAAACGATCTTGAATCGCTTCTAAAACCAGGCAACAATGTACTTTTTAATATCAAGATAGAATATCATGCAGTTTATGGTTTGAAGTTAAAGATTAGAGACGTTGATCCTACATATTCTTATGGAGAGATAGAACGCAAACGACAAGAAGTTATAAGGCGGCTAAAAAAAGAAGGATTATTCGAGCTTCAGAAATCGTTGAAACTACCAACTATTATCAAACGGATAGGTTTAATTGGATCACCAGAAACATCTGGATTTAGAGATTTTAAAAATGAATTATTAAATAATCACGATTTCAATAATTTTAAGATTAAAGTTTTTCCTGTGCGTGTGCAAGGAGAATTTGCAGCAAATGAAATTGCCCTGGCTGTTGAAGAAGCAGCTCTTTATGATATTGATGCTATTGTTATCTTAAGAGGTGGAGGAAGTAAAATGGACCTTTCAATTTTTGATGACTATGATCTTTCAGCTGCAATCTGTAATGTTAAAGTTCCTGTGTTGACAGGTATTGGACATGAAACTGATAAAGTTGTAGCAGACATGGTTGCGCATACTTTCTTTATTACTCCAACGGCTGTTGCACGACATATTCATTATGCAATTAGTTCTTTTCGGGAAATAATGCGTGAATTTCATGATAAAGCAATTCAAATATCACAACAACTGCTCAGCATAGAACGATCTGAATTTACTCATGTCAATAATTATTTGGTGCACCATAGTAGAGCTTTAATTCATTACTGGAGAAGTGAGTTTCAACAGCGCACACACGATTTAAGTCAAAAAAGTCAGCAATTGATTTATTCGTCAAAAGATGATTTAGCAAAAAGAGGACATGAACTACAATCTTTATTTAATAACTTTGTTGTGTCAGAAAGAAACAATATCAATTTACAAATAAACGCATTGGAATTTGGTATAGAAAAGGTAGTTTTTGCTCAAAAAACGCATGAATTACCAAAGTATCTTGAGAAAATAACCTCTCAAAGTCAAAATATATTGGAACAGGAACGCATTAATTTTAACAATCAAGTTGAGTTATTGTCTCTACTAAATCCTAATAAAATATTAAAGACTGGCTATACAATTTCAACCATTGACGATGTGGATGCCTTGAATTTTGAAGGGGATTTGATTGGAAAAGAATTAAAAACGCTTACGAGCAAACAGTTAATAACAAGTAAAATTACAAACTCAAAAGAAGTGAAAGATGGCAATTAAAGAAACAACTACTTATGAAGAAGCTTTACAACGGCTAAAAGAGATTGTCCGAAAACTTGAACAAAAAGAAGTTAAGATTGATAAACTTTCAGAGACAGTGTTAGAAGCAAAAGAGCTGGTTGATTTTTGTCGAAAAAAATTAGATAAAACAGAAGACGACATAAAACGTATCATTGATCCTGAAGATTTAGCTTCAAATGCTGATGAGTAGATGGATAAAAAAAATGAAGATAATCGCAAAATCATTCACGTTGATATGGACGCATTTTATGCTTCTGTTGAGCAACGTGATAATCCTGATCTCCGTGGGAAGCCCTTAGCAGTTGGTGGTTCAGGAGGTAGAGGAGTAATTGCAGCTGCCAGTTATGAAGCAAGAAAATTCGGTGTGAAATCTGCAATGCCAGCCCAAGTTGCACTTAGAAAGTGTCCGAAGTTGCTTTTTGTTCGACCTAATTTTGATAAATATAAAGCCATTTCTTATGATATCCGCTCAATATTTGAACGATATACTTCAATAATAGAGCCCCTTTCACTAGACGAAGCATTTTTAGATGTTACCTATTCAAACTATGGAATTTCATCTGCAACACTTATAGCTCAACAAATCAAAAATGATATCCAAAACGAACTTAACTTAGTAGCATCTGCAGGTGTTTCTTACAATAAATTCTTAGCTAAGATTGCCTCAGATCAAGATAAACCCAATGGATTATTTGTGATAACACCAGATGAAGGGTTTGACTTTATGAAACAATTACCTATTGAACGCTTTTTTGGAGTAGGCAAGGTGACTACTGAAAAAATGCATGACTATAATATTTACAAAGGAGAAGATTTACTACCATACGCATTAACAGAGTTACAGACCATGTTTGGTAAATCTGGTAGTTTTTTATACAAAATAGCCAGGGCACAAGACAATCGACCAGTAAAATCTGAACGAATTCGCAAAAGTATAGGAGCTGAAATGACTTTTAGTAAAGATATTGTTTCAGAAATTGAAGTGAATGAAAAGTTGACAACTATTTTTGAAAAGTGGTGGGGAAGATACCAGAGCTTTGGAGTTCCAGGAAAATCTATTTCAGTTAAGATTAGAACTGCAGATTTTCAAACTTTTTCTCGTTCATTTACCAAAGAAGATTATTTTGAAGACAAAAATACTGCTAGAAACTGTGTGTTTAGTCTCTTAAAAGAGTCAAATTTTATTGGAGAACCGATTCGTTTGTTAGGAATTTCCATTAGTGGCTTAAAAACAGAAGTCAAAAAAATAAAAAGTACTCAGTTGACAATATCATTCTGAGGATGGTGGGTCAAATGCATTTAAATTTAGAACTCCTTTTTTCGTTGATTTAGTAAAACCAAAGGTTCTTTTGCCACGGGTTTTAACCCGTGGTTAAAGAATTATTTGGAAGTTCTCATTTTGGCGCGACTTTTTGTTTCAAAAATCGTGACAAAATGTGTTCTTTTCGAGATTTATATTTTAAATGCGTTTACCCTGTTTGGCCTTTGAGTATAGTTTTTTTCAAAATCAAAAATCATTATCTTTGTATTATGGAAAAATTCAACTATTACGCAATTTTCAAACCCTATGGAATGCTTTGTCAATTCACTGGTGAAGATGGAGATTCGCTTTTAGGAGATTTATACGATTTCCCCAAAGATGTATATTCTATCGGGCGTTTAGATAAAGATAGTGAAGGATTATTGCTAATGACAAACGATAATCGTTTTAAGGCTCGTATTCTTGAGCCGAAATATAAAATTCCAAAAACATATTATGCTCAGGTTGATGGAGATATTACCACTGAAGGAATTAAGTATTTGTCTGAAGGAAAAATAGAGATTAAACACAAAGGTAATAAGCATAAAGTAGCACCTGCTGTTTGTCTAAAAATTAACGATCCAGGTTTTCCTGAAAGAAGCGTACCAATCAGGTTTCGCAAAAATATTCCAACGAGTTGGGTTTCTCTGACTATTTCAGAAGGGAAAAATAGACAGGTACGTAAAATGACTGCAGCGGCTGGTTTTCCAACTTTGCGTTTGGTGAGATTCGCTATTGGAAACTGTAAACTTGGAAAAATGCTCCCTGGTGATGTGATAGAAATTACTCCAGAAGATGTTTTATAAAACTCTATTCACAGACCAAAAACATGGAATATTTTCTATTTTTACACCAGATTGTGTTTTTAATTGAGTTCTACTCAGAATTAATTAAATAAAACCAATTGTTATTTTGAGTCTCATGTCAATAAGGAGATAAATTGTCGCACAAATTGCTCCTTAAAATATACAACGACATTATATTTTAATTATGTGTGTGACATTAAGCTGCTAAAATGAATTAAAATGAAATATATAACTGTACAAGAATTAAATAAAGCTTTATTGACAGACAGAGACTTCCAATTAATAGATGTTCGTGAGTTGTATGAGTACGAAATCTGTAATTTAAACTCTAAGCATATACCAATGGCTGAAGTTTCAGCTCGTTTGGATGAAATTAATAAAGAGAAAACGGTTTGCTTAATGTGTAAGTCTGGAAAAAGAGCAGAGGCTGTAGCTAATTTACTAGAAACAGACTTTCATTTCGATGATGTTCTAATTGTTGATGGTGGAATTATTGCTTATGCTGAGGAGGTTGACAATAATCTAGAAATTTATCCTTAATTCAAAAGGCATAAAAAAAGCTGTCAAACATTTGTTTGACAGCTTTTTTTATGTTTACTAACAAGTAATTTAGTTCACAATCACTTTGTGTATGAATTCTTCATTATTCTGTATCACCTTAAAGAAATAAATCCCTTTTTGATTGTCTTGAAGATTTACATCGGTCGAAGTTGAAGTAATATTTAATGACTTAATGTTTCTTCCCATCGCATCAATAACTTCAATCGATCCATTGTTGTCTGTATAACCACTAACAGTGAATTTTCCTTTTGAAGGATTAGGGAATACTTTTATATCCACCAACGCTTCTTTTTCAGTACTAACTGTAGTTACATCAACACAGTTACTTGTATCTGCACAACTAATTGTTGAAACACTTACTGCGTAATTACCATTTACACTAGGGTCAAAAGTTTGATTATTTTCCCCAGGAATGACTGCATAATTATCATCACAGTCTAACCATTGGTAGCTTGCATTATCTTGATCAGCTATAAGGACGATCATGTCATTACTATTAACTACAGTAGTTACATTTAAATCTAATGTTGATTCTATTGTTAAATCTAGGTTTATAATAGAATCACAACCGTTTAATGAAGTTAGTGTATGTGTTGCTGTATTATTATTTTGAGTATATGTTGTACCATCTATCCATGTATACGTTTCACAAGCAGTAACTTCATCTGTAGTTGTAGTAACAGTATTAAATTCTAAATCAATAGTAACAATACTATCACAGCCACTCGCAGCACCGCCAGTAAATGTTTCAGTCCCAGTTGGATTTGTTTCATCGTAAGTATTACCGTTTACATCAACAGTGTACCCATCACCTTCACAACCTGAGTAAGTTTCCAT
>JBBEBO010000007.1:0-8762 GCA_040882265.1 Brumimicrobium sp.
TTCTAAGTCTCTCAACGTTATCAGACTTAAACTTTAAAGCTGATGCGTTTGTTGTCCCGATGAAATCAGTAGTATCTACTTGATTACCGTGCCTATCCCATTTTAATGCATTAGCATTTGAATTATTGTTTGAGTTAGCATTACCATTGTTGTTTCCTTGAGAGAATATGTTATTATTTACCAAAGTAAAAACTCCGAAAAAACACACTAAAATAGTGGATAAATTAATTGTTGGTTTCATAATTATATGTTTTATAATGTTTTAATAGTTTTCAAGAGTACATGGTTTAAATTTAAAAAACAAACTATTTATTGACTTTAACATATTTAGTACAAAATATATTAAAATTTGACGCAGAATTTTTAGGCTGATGGCTTTTGCAAATACGAATAGTTTGATATTAGATTTGAACTGAAAATGTAATATAAAACATTAGTGTCCGCACCGCCCTACTTGATATAAAAATCACGCAATACACGCCCTACACAAAGTGCCGACGGATTCGGTAAATTCGTCACTAAATCTCGTTCGACGAGATGACGTCACTATGTCACTCGTCACTAATAATCGAGTGAGAAATCTTATTGAGTGTGGCAAAGCCAAGCCACTTAAGCGTTGATTATCAATTATATAATGAAACACGTCATTGGTAATGAAATGAGAGGTCTCAATTTATATCGGACAATAGTGAATATAAAATAAAGTGGGTCTTTTTTAAGAAAGAGTCTTAAATTACAGTGAACGTCTTTGGTTAAATAGGTACATCTCAAACAAACAAGGATTCATAAATAACCCACTCCTAAAACGGCACTCACCCTTTCTCAAGAGTAAAAGAAAACGTGCTACCAATCCCTATAGTACTGTGAACATTGATGGATTGACCATGAGATTCAATGATGTGTTTACAAATTGCTAAACCTAATCCAGAGCCACCTTCGTTGCGGTTTCTGCTTTGTTCGACGCGATAGAAACGTTCGAATAAGCGTGGGATGTCTTTGTCTGAAATTCCTGGACCGTTATCAGATACTTCTGTCATAATTATATCGTCCATAGGGTAGAAACGGATAACGGTCTCTCCGCCTTCTTTCCCGTAATTTATAGAATTAATGATAAAGTTGGTGAGCACTTGAGCAATTCTGCTTCTGTCTGCTTTTACAAAAACGGGGTCGTAATTTTTTTGAAATCGAATGGTTAAATTTTTAGCTTCACTAGAAACTTCAGTGGATTCAATAATTTCTTTTGTTAGCTTTACAATGTCAAACTTTTTAATGTTCATCTCAAAACGATTGACTTCCATTTCTGTGATTTCATCGAGATCTTCGAGTATTGAAGTTATCCTTTCAGTAGCAAAAGAAGCGCGTTCTAAAAACTTTCTGTTTACAGTTTCATCTTCTAAACCTCCCTCCAGCAAGGTAAGAATATAACCTTGGATGCTAAATACGGGGGTTTTAAGCTCATGTGCTAAATTTCCTAAAAACTCTCTTCTAAACGCTGCTTGTTCTTTTAGTTTAACAATTTCTTTTTGGCGTTCTTGTGCCCAATCTTCGGTTTCTTTAGCAGCCTCCCCAATCACATCTTCTACCATGGATATATGGGTTTTTTCCTCGCTTGACGTTTCTCCTTTTCTAATTACACGGTATAATAATCGAATTTTTTCATGAATGAAACGCTCTACAAAAATTAGGAAAATTATAAAAGAAAATAATCCAACACTAAATGCGATAATAAAAATTGAGAGTAAAGATAATTCTACTAAAAAAGAATCGATTACAATCAACAGCAGAAGCGTTATTACAAATAAAATAAAGCTCCCCAATAATATAATATGCAACGGTTTCGTACTTTTCACACTTCTTTATAGGTGTAACCCACACCTTTTATAGTACGAATGTAAGCATCTCCGATCTTTTCTCGCAATTTTCTTATGTGAACATCTATTGTTCTTTCACCAACAATGGTCTCATCACCCCAAACAATTGACAAGATTTGATCCCTCGTAAATACTTTTCCAGGCTTTGACAGTAAGAGTTCTAGAAGTTCAAACTCTTTTTTTGGCAATTGGATTTCTTTGTTCTCGAGGAGTAATAAAAATCTTTCACGGTCTAACACGACACGCTTCGATCCTTCCGTTTCGGCAACGTCTTCTTCTTTGTGTTTTCTCCTTAGAAGTGCTTCAATACGACTTACAAGCACACGAGGGCGAATAGGTTTTGTAATGTAATCATCCCCACCAGCTTTAAATCCTGCAATTTGTGAGTAATCTTCAGACCTAGAGGTTAGAAAAGCAATGATTGGTTGTTCAATTTTGTTGTTTTCTCTAATGATTTGGCAAACTTCTATACCGTCCATTTTTGGCATCATTACATCCAGTAATATTAAATCAGGTTCAACTCTGCTTGCTAACTTAATTCCTTCTTCACCATCCTTAGCACAATGCACCTCATATCCTTCTTTTTTAGCATTGTATGAAATCATTTCAAGGATATCAGGATCATCGTCTACAATTAATAAAGTGTGTTTTTTGTCGTTTGACATAGTAAAATTATACGTTCACGACAAATTTACTGCAGTTGCTCCGTTTGTGGATTAATCTATTTTTATTCTTAAGTTAAGAATATTTAGAGAATGTTAAGAGAAGATTAATGAAACCCTATAAAACTACCTGCCTCCAGATCTGCTCGGAGGGGTGCGAACCGGTTTGTTTCTCTCAGGTGGAGTCTTTTCTGGAGTATTTCTTTCCGGTGTTTCTTTTTCTGGTGCTTCTTTTTCTGTCGGAGTCTCCTCTTTATTTTCATTTCTAGAAGGTCTTGTCCTAGTTGGTTTTGTCTTAATATTTGTTGGCTTTGTTTCTTCTTTTTCCTCCTCTGGCTCTACAGCTGGTTTTTTAGTATCACGAGAAGGTTTTTCCACTGGCTTTGACGGCTTAGTTGGAGCTTTGCTTTTTGACTCACATGGACTTGCAGGTCTATTTCCTCCATTTCCGAACTGAGGAGCTGCAGATGCGTCTATACAAACTTGCCAATGGCCCATAGAACCTGGGTGACTTGTACTAACAGAGACTGTTATGTTTCCTTCAAACAAATAATACTTTCCTGTTTGAATATTATAATTATTACCATTTACAGTGGCATCACCGCCTCCAGCAATTGCTTTAAAGTAAATGCTAGATGCAGGTCCAGTGTAAGTAAAGTTTGAATTACTTGCTAGATCATCTCGCGTGTAAGTTCCAGAAGGAGTGACTAGGCAAAACTGCCAAGCTGCATTTCCAGGGTTAATACGAGGGCCACAACTTGAAGGTGCTTCGTATGTGATTGTGTAGTTAATATTCTCTTGCGAACAATCATTTACTAAAGTCACAACAATACTGTTTGCACCTTCATTTAGTGAAACATTATTAATGGTTATTTGATTCCCGCCAGTTGAAACGTTTGTATAATTATTACCATTTACAGAAACACTAACACTACTTTGATGTTGAGCAGTTAAAGTAATATTTATTTGATCATCAGTAACTGTTTCATTTTGTTGTGCGGGGAATGTTCTGTTAAATGTTATTGGATCACATGGAATTGTATAGTTTACTGTATATGTTTCAGTCACCGTATCACAGCCTTGAGCAACAACATTAAAGGTGTTTGTTCCTTCAACTAAAGTGACTTGACAGGTGAATAGTTGGTTGCTTGAACTATAATTACAGTTGACAGAGTTTCCATTGTGTGTGATACTAACCTGATTGTTTGAAACATGGTCAGCACTTAATTGAAGTGTATAAGGAGCATTATTAACGTCTGTATTACTTTCTAGTGATAAAACAGGTGGATCACAAGGAACAATTTCACATTCATTATCGTAATCTGTATTTTCTACCCATTCGCCATAACCTGGGCCGTCACCTGATTGATTACAGCCTGATTTCACCCAAACACCTGTGATACATTTCCCAGAATTGGCTCCAGTACCACTTAAAGTGATTGAACTACCTGAAAGATTTTCAAATTTTTGAGTTGTTCCATCAGAGAATTTTAAAACAACATTTGATAAATCTTTTGTACTTGTTGCAGTAACTGAATGATGATCGTTAGTGAATGATGCACCAACTTGAGGCATGCAATTTTCATCTTCCTCCTCTTCTTCCAACTTAATTTCAACTGAAGCATCATCTGAGCCAGCTGAATTTGTTCCAATCGCTTTTATGTCGTAGTTGGAATGCGTTGCGTTTACTGGTATATCAAACGTAAACTGAAGATTTCCATTTTGAAGTGTTGATGTATGTCCGCTAAATGCTTGATTATTTACAATTAACTGCAATTGATTTTCCGAAGTTAAATTGGTCACCTCGCCAGTAACTGTAAAGTTCCCTTCTTGAACTGTTTTAGGTGAACTATCTGGCGAAGAGAATGTGACAACAGGAGGCGAAACTAAAACAGGTTTCTCATATATAATCATTGTAGCATCAGTTGCTGAACCATCGCTATTAACGACTTCAATTTCAACTTGGTTATTTCCTACAGAAAGCGATTGATTAAAAGAAATCTCTTCATTTGAAGCGTCAAAACTGAAGTTTACATTTGTATTATTTACGGTAACGCTAATTTGATTATTAGAGGAAATATTTGTTGTGTTAGCCACTATGTTTTCAGAAGCGTTTGAAGTTGTAAATGGATCACTGTTGGGAGTGATAATTTCAACTGTAGGCGGCGTTTTTATCTTAATAGGCTCATAGTTTATCGTATACGTTTTACTGTCACTTCCGCAATTGTTAGTCGCAGTAATTTTGATGACATTTGATCCTTCTACAAAATTCAAACTTAGATTAAAGCTTTCATTTACTTCATCGTACACAAAGTTCACATCGTCGCCATTGTGTTGAACCGAAATATTATTTGAGGCAACATCACTAATAGAACCAGAGAACTGAACGGAAGAATTTATCATTTTACCATTAGAAGGTATTTTTGGTGATGTATTCAAACTTATCTCAGGATCATGACAAACATCGCGCTTGATTGTCCAAGTTCTTTTATCAACTCCACAATCATTGGTTGCAATTACTTCAACTGTATTGTTTCCTTCATTTAGATTAATATTTGAAGAAATTTGATGCGTTCCAAGATCAAAATTAAAATTGCTTGGCATGCCATTGATTTTTAACTGCAATTGCTGTGTGTTATCAATATTAGAAGCTGAAGCACTAAAATTGTATGCTTGATTAAGCGTTGTATGCGAAGAACCAGAAGGGTTTATACTTGTTACTTCAGGCGTTTCACATGGCGCATCAGGGATCTCGTATTTAATAATAATTGTTTTATCTGTTTTGTCACAATCATTTTCAGCAATAATTTCAACAACATTATTTCCTTCAATCAAATCAACTTTTCTAAGTAAAATATGTGTTGCTGTATTGAAATTAAAGCTACCAACTTCGATTCCATTTACAAGCAATTCAATATCACTTGGATTAGTCACATGATTTATCACTGCTGAAACATTAAAGTAATCATCATTTGTTACAGTACCTGATGATGAAGGAGCATTAAAAGTAACTTCAGGTTCATCACAATTCTCATCGGGCTGTTCGTAAATCACATTAGAAGAAGATTGATGTGAACCTGCTTGATTTGTTCCTTTTACTTTGAAAACGTTGTTGCCGTTAGTCAAATTAGTTGTAAAATGAACCTCTTTTGAATTGGGATAAAATGAATACAAATTGCTGTTTATTTCAGAACCATTAAAATGAACTTCGATGTCGCTTTTAGACTGAACATTTTCAACTTGCGCTACCATTTCAAAAGTTGGATTATTTACAACATATCCAGAACTTGGAGGGTTGATAAAGGAAACGTATGGAGGCTCAATTTCTTCTTCTGGATCGTAAACGATTGTTTTGTCATCAGAATCTGAACCTGCGCTGTTTGTTCCTGTTACTTCTACATGATTATTTCCTTCTACTAAGTTCATTGTAAATTGAACTTGTTTTGAGGTGTTGTTATAGGAGAAATTGGATATAGAACTTCCATTTACAGTTACGGCAATATCTTGTTGTGAGCTAACATTTAAAACAGTAGCTCCAATTTGAATTGTCGATTGCGTAGAAACATGATTATTTGATAGTGGATTAGTAATATTTACGTTTGGAGGTGAAACAGGATCCGATTTTTGATAAATTATCGAAGTTGTTTCTAAATCTTGTCCATATTCATTGGTTCCAGTAATCTCAATAATGTTGGCTCCATTCACTAAACTTGCGTTGAAATTCATGATTTCAGAAGAGGTGGAGTAATTAAAATTATTAGTTGAATTTCCATTTATACGCAACGTAATATCAGATTTGCCATCTACATGTTTCACTTTTGCCTCAACATTGTAAGTTGAATTATACACTGTTTTCGGGTTTGTTAAAGGATCGATATATGTAACAACTGGAGGAGTTGGTTTTTCTAATTTTTGATAAATGATCGTCATTGTCTCACTGTCAGTCCCGTCATTATTTGTACCTGTTAGCATAACTGTGTTAACACCTTCAACAAGCGATGCGGTAAATTCCACGACATGATTAGTTGAGTTGAAACTGAAGTTAGTTACATTATTCCCATTTAAGTTTACATTTATTTGGTTTGCATTTGAAACATTTTGTACAGTTGCCCTTACAAGTTGACTATCCGAGTTTGTTTGATGTGGAGTAGAAGACGGCACAACGTATTCCACTATTGGAGGTTGAGGACTTTCAAGTTTATGGTAAATGATAGTTGTTTGTTTACTATCCGTTCCATCCGAGTTTGTACCTTTAACAGTAACAACGTTTGTCCCTAATTGCAGAGGAAGAACTGCTGTTAAAATCCCATTTGAAGTAGTAAAATCAAAAGCGTTGTAATTTGTACCGTTTAAGGTCATGCTAACTTGATTTTTACTTGTAACATTTAAAACACTTGCTTTAAACGATTTAGTGTCATTGTATGTTGTGTGAGGATTACTACTTGGGTTTAAAATTGAAACAACTGGCGGCTTAGGCTGCTCAACTTCATAATTAATCACTACTGTCTCTTGATCTGAACCAGCCTGATTTGTTCCTTCTAATTGGAAAATGTTTTGTCCTGGTTTTAAAATGACATTTGATGAAAACTGATTTGTTCCAGCATTAAAACTAAAATTATTATTATTGTTTCCATTTTGAACGAATGTCACTTTGCTTTTACTTTCAACGTATCTAACTGTACCTTTTAAATTAAAGTTTTTATTAGTTACTGTTGTTGAATGGTTCGAAGGATTCGTAAAGTCAACAATTGGTGGGTGGATGCTTTCAGTTCTTTGATAGATAATTGTTGTCTCATCTGAATCACTACCATCATTGTTTGTTCCTTTTACTTTAAAAGTATTGACTCCATTTTTCAATGAAAGTTGAATGTCAAAATTACTCGAGCCATTCGGTGTGAAATTATAATTTGAAACCGTTTGTCCATTGAACTCAACTTCGAGTTGATTGTTTTGTGATATATTTTCTATCGTTGCTTTTAATTTATAAGAAGGCTGGTTTACAGTTGCAGGGTTAGAAGTAGGATCAACAATAGTTACTTTTGGTGGCTTTGGAACATTTACGTCTCTTCTTTCATAATTGATAATCATTGTAGCTTCATCAGAACCATGGTTATTTACTCCACGTAATTTAAATACATTTTGACCTGGTTTCAATTGCACATTACTTTGAAACTTTTCAGTCATTGGATTAAAAGTATAGTTGTGATTAACTGAACCTTCTTGTCTAAATGTTACATCTTGAGAACGATCAACATGCTTTATATCTGCTCTTAACGTAAAAGTTGGAGAGCTAACAGTTTGCGGACTTGACGATGGATTTGTGAAATTAACAAGAGGCGGTTGTTTTCTACTTACATCGCTGTCTGTATAATTATTGGTTTCCGTATCATCATTTGGTAGCGTTGTAGTGGTATTATTATTTCCTCTGCGTTTTAAATACCATCTAAAATAAACACTAGTGTAATGATAGATGTCATTTTTAGTTAAGTCACTTGGTTGCCCGTTTTGATTAAGTGTTGTCCCATCAAAATAATCATTGCTAAAAAACGTTGATTTGTGTTCGAGTCCAATTGAGAATCTACTGTTAAAATAATACCCCAAACCAATCCCTAAACTCGGCAAGACATTACTTTCGAACTCAGTATCATCATAAAGTTCTCCTTCACTTTTATTTAATGGACTTTGATAGTCTTGGTTAATTTGACTTCCACTTGTGTTTGCTTCATAATCGTAAATAAAACCTTCATTATTTAACAAGTCACCTTTTGTTTGCGTAGCAGTAAAACCAATTCCACCAAAAATATATGGATCCCACCCAGTTCTTTCTCTAAACCTATTTGCGTGAATTGCTAGCTCCAAACTAAGCCTATGTTGTGTTGATTTGAAGTTTTGGACTGAATATCCTAAATCTTGATCATACTCACTCAAAGCAGTATTTGCACCAATAGCACCAGTTGTGTCAGAATCTTGTCCATACCAGTTTCCACCAAGGTATCGCAACCTTAAATCAAAAGACAAAGCATTTCCATAATTTTGATTGATTGAAGTTCCAAAAATAAACCCTACACCTAATGGAAAACGATCAGTAACGTTTTCAACATCCGATGTGTGCCAAGTACGGCCAAGATTTAATCCAAAAAACACTTTTGAATTATTGTCATAATCAAATCGTTGTGTAAGTCCGGTGGTAGTTAGAGTCAATAAAATTAGCGCAAATAGTAATCTTAGT
>JBBEBO010000008.1:0-8502 GCA_040882265.1 Brumimicrobium sp.
TGATTAAAGCTAAATATTTAGTCTACGTAAATAAAAAAGTGTGAGTTTGCCCTGGTAGGGAGTTACCATTAGAATATATTAAGTCCGATTTTAGTAAATTTGACCATTCCAAATAACAAAGCTAATTTTGAAGCAACTTCAATAACAACAAAACATAATGAAAACTACGCCAGAACACAATGCGCGAATGGCAAAAATGACTTTTGCTTCAGTTTATCCGCACTATGTTACAAAAGTTGAAAAGAAAGGGAGAACAAAGGAAGAATTACATGAGGTAATAGAATGGCTTACGGGTTTTGACAACAATAAGATTGAAGAGTTAATTAATGAAAAAGTTTCCTTTGAAACCTTCTTTCAAGAAGCGAAGTTAAACCCAAATGCTGAATTAATTAAAGGAGTGATTTGTGGTTATCGGGTTGAAGAAATCACAAACCCGTTGACACAGCAGGTAAGGTATTTAGACAAGTTGGTGGACGAATTAGCTAAAGGTAAGCAGATGGAAAAGGTTTTACGGAAAAGTTAATTTAAACATACTGCCTATCGGGATGTTTATCAGCTAAATAAAGATTCTTCGAATTTACTGATATACGAATATAATTGGTGCTTCTCGCCAGTTTTAACCGCAGAATACTGAATATGCCCGCCTGTCGTCGGACTGGGGTTTAAGAATTTTGAACTTTTACACAAACAAGACCTTGTACCACCCTACTTACTTCGCGTCACCTCGAGATTTAACTTTTTTAAAAAACAGCATAAGTTGGAATGGCGATGATTGTTGAAGTAGGGACGAACGGCCGTTTGTCCCTACTTGATATAAGAATTCACGTCAAATTGAGTGTGGTAGAACCAAACTCCTTAAATATTGATTATCAACACATAATAGATACATGTCATTGGTAATGAAATGAGAGGACTCAATTTATGTCGGACAATAGTGGTTTTTCTTATTTTTGTCAAAAAAACACCCGCCATGAGAAATATATTATTACTTGTTTTTATCAACCTCCTAACACTCACAATTGCTCAGAAAACTTATAACGTTACTGAACTAGAAACAACAAAAGGTAAAACACGAGGATCAAGTTTTGTAGGGATAGACCAAGACGGATTTATTTATACAACAAGCTACAAAACGATATACATAGGCATAGGATTGATTTTACGAGACTATGTAAAGGTGTTTAATGCAAGAACTGGTGAGATGCATGCTGAAGCTCAATTGGAAAAATCATCTGAACTGAAAGACCGTGGATTGAAGTACTTGGATTTTGAATTCTTCAATGGTAAACCGATAATTGTATGTGAAAAATTAAATGAAAAAGAATCTGAAACTTTATATGGTATTGAGATTGATCGTAATGGGTGGATAAAAGGGGACGCTTTTCGAATAGGAGAAGCAGCAAATTGTACGAAATTTACTCGACAAACAGCGTACACAAGCAATAAAATTTATTTGAATGAAATAGAGAATGGCAACCTCATTTTTATCTCAGAATTGTCCTGTGATAGTGATGAGCTAAAGAGCTTTAAGGTGCTTGAGTTAAATAAAAGTATGGAGGTAGACAACGAGTTTTCTTTTAGTCTTGATCACGAGAGAATCGAAGACCTTAGTTTTGTTAAAAATGATGACAACCTCTACATAAAGGTGGAAACTAGTGCAAAGCAAAAAGTGGACGGCAAACTATTGAAGCGGTGGATTACAACGCATCATTTATATAAAGTCAGCACTAAAGATGGAGCAATAGAAGAAATCGATGTGTTGAAGAACTTTGAGCCACAGAAAATAGGAGACTTTAGAATGAAAGCTCTCCCAGAAGGCGTTTTGCTTTCAGGGCAAATTATTCAAGAAAAAGGATTTGCAGGTTTGTTTACAGCTCTTCTTGAAACAAACAGCGATAAACTAACTGACATACAGGTTGAAAACTTTGACCCTGATTTTGTTTCTAAGTACTGGTCAGATCGTCAGAAACGTAAATCGGAAAGAAAAAGTGAGCGAAAAGGAGAGCCAGAAGATGATGATTTTTCAAATAACTTTCAACTTATGGATTATTTCGTAACATCAGATAACGGTTTGATTTCCATATTTCAGGAATATGAGGTCAGAAGGGTTACGACAACTTCCACCGATCAAAATGGAGTTACGACAACCAGAACTTCATATTATTACTACTACAAAGACGTAATCATTGTAAAAACAAAAGCTGACGGTTCAATTGAATACACAGAATTACTCCCCTTTTATCAATTAACAATTGATTACGACCCTGGAAAGGGATATTCGGTTATAAATGATGGTAACGACATTTATTTTTTACATGGAACAAGCGACGTAATGGAAGAAATGATTGAAGAAGGAAGAAAATCGGGCAGAAAAAGCAAGCGTAAAGAAAGAAAAATTCAATATGCTTCAGTTACACACTTGAGTAGTGAAGGCAATATAGACACAGAGCAAGTTCTAGACGTAAATGAAGAAGATGTATCTATTGATCCAAATAATATAGCTGTGGATGAGAGAAACAAACAATTTGTGATTGTTTCCCCAGTTATGAAAATGTTTAACCGTAAAAAAACAAAGGTGATTCAAATCGAGCTATAAAATATGTTAGGACTGATTTTTATTTATTTCCTAGACAGGGCTTACCTCCGATTAGCTGAAGAACACAATAAGATTAAGTGGTTGTGGGCTGTGCTCAGTGTTGTTTTTTACTACGTACTTACATTTATTGCTGGGTTTTTCATTGCATTACTAGCTCCATACAGTGTTTTGAGTAACGATTTTTTAATTTCAATTATTGGTGTTGCTATTGGTGTTGGTGGGTCTATTGGTATTTATAAATTATTGCAACACATTTGGGATAAGAGCGTTAGTCTATCAATTCCAGATGAAGCTATACTTGACAATGAAATATGAAGCATTTAATTCTAATCGTAATTTCTTTTTTTTCTTGTACAGCACAACCCGAAAGGGATGAGAGTCAAATTAATGACAATCAAATAAAACACACGGCGAGAAGTGTTCATCATCGAGACTCATTAGAGTTAATTGAATTTTATAGAGAAAATGCCAGCGTCGAAAATCGAAGTAAAAGTATAGGGACTGTCTCAAATGGGAAGTTGGAAAATGGAAAAATCGTTCCGTTTTATGGGTCAAATTATACTTATTTCGATCGTGATAGCTACTTAGCTTCTAGAGCGTTTACTAGTGACGTTGTTAAATCTATTGTATTGGACACTTATGACAAGCTGAATACTGAATACCCTAATAGAAAATTCTATTTGATGGAATTATCCAACCGTGAAGGAGGTGAGATTTATCCTCATCGCACACATCAAAATGGGCTAAGTGTTGATTTCATGATGCCAAAAATCAGGAATGACAAACCTGACTATAGCTTAGACACGCTAGGCAAACAACATTATACCTTACAGTTTAATGATCGGGGTGAGTATCTTCAGGACACATCAATTAAGGTAGATTTTGACCTTATCGCTAAGCATATTTTACTGTTAAATAAAGAAGCAAAAAAATGGGGTTATGCCATTGAAAAAGTAATCATCAAAATTGAATATAAAAACAACCTCTTTAAAACGCCTAATGGTAAAATATTAGAAAAAAGCGGTATATATTTAGTAAAAAACCTTAGTCCTTTGATTAACACTATCCATGATGATCACTTTCATATTGATTTTAAAAAAGTAGACAGCTAAAAGTAATTAACCTTCAATTAAATTCATAAACAAAGAATCTTTTACAAAAAACCGTATCTTCGGAAGATCATATATAGATTAATGACAGAAAAAATAAAAATGCTTAAAATCATTCATCTTGCTATTTCTGCTGGATTAATAGTGGTGTATGTCATTTTTGGTGACCTTTTTTCATTTGATTACCTGAAACTTCCCACTGTTGATTCTTCGTCTATAGTATATCTTTTAATCCCAATTTTAGCAGTTATTTCGGGCAACCTCCTATTTAAATCACAACTAAAAAGTGTTGACCCAAAACTTCCAATTGAGGATAAGCTAACCGTGTATCAAACAGCCTCGATTATGCGTTGGGCAATTCTTGAAGTAGCTGCGTTTTTGATTTTATTTTTAAAACCGGACTTTTTGATATTTGGAATTCTAATAATTATCTATCTTTTTCTTATAAGACCAACAGAAAAGCAAATAAAGAAAGACTTTGAAACTTTGAATTAGTGATACTAATTAGCATTGATTGTTGATCTTCAAAAATTAAAAAAATACAATGATGTTGCTAAAGGAAACGTTCATACAGCTTTTAAAAAGATACACAAGCAATGAAGGTCTTATAGTAGATCTTTGGTCTGAAGTTGAAAGGCATTATTCAAGTAAAAACAGGCATTACCATACGCTACAACATCTTGAAAACCTATTAGAACAATTGATAGCAGTTAAACAAGAGTTAAAAAGCTGGGAAAGTGTTTTGTTTTCGCTCTATTATCATGACATCATATACAATGTACTCAAGTCAAATAATGAAACAAAGAGTGCTGATCTTGCTGAAAAAAGGATGAACCAAATTGCTGTTTCCACCGAAATAATAGGAAATTGTAAAAAGCAGATTCTCGCTACAAAATCTCATAAGAAGTCAGCTGAAAACGACACGAATTACTTCACAGATGCTGACCTTTCAGTTTTAGGAGAGTCTTGGGAAAAGTATTCGCAATATTATAAAAATGTAAGGAAAGAATATTTCATTTACACTGATGCAGTCTACAATCCAGGGCGCAAAAAAGCATTAAATCATTTTTTAGAAATGGACAGAATATTCAAAACAGACTACTTTTATAACAAATTTGAGCTACAAGCAAAGCAAAATATCTATGAGGAAATTCTCGCCTTGAGTTGATAACTCTAAAATCATTATTTATTTTTCTAAAAAAACATTCGAAAATGACAGAACTTGAAAAATACATACGGTCCTATTTCGGAATTTTAGATGCTGAAGGCATGAAAAAGGTACTTTCATTATTTAAAACAGAAGCAATTAAAAAGAATGATTTTTTGCTAGAGTCAGGAAAACGGTGTAATAGATTGAGTTTTGTGCAATCAGGACTTTTAAGAATGTATATTGCAACGAAGGATAAAGAAGTAACGCAGTGGATATCGACAAAAGGGTCTTTCTCTACTGATTTATCAAGTTTTGTGTTTGAAACACCCTCACGTATGTCCATTCAAGCACTAGTTAATACAGAGGTTTACACGATAACGAAAGAAGATTATAAATCAATAGGAGATTTAGTTCCAAAATGGCATGAATTGGAAAAGCTATTCATTGTTCGTTGCTTCATTATGTTAGAGGAAAGAATTTTCAGTCATTTATCTATGTCAGCCGAAGAAAGATATGAATACTTTTTTAAAAACAACAAGGAGCTCTTTAATCAAGTTTCATTACAGCACATTGCTTCTATGCTTGGAATGACACCCGAAACATTAAGTAGAATACGAAAAAAACAGTTTTTATGATTTCTTGATTTATGTCAATTGCTATGTAGTTGTTATGAAAGAACTTTGTCATATAATTTAAACGAAAAGCAATGGCAAAAGAAATTAAAACAGAAGTTCTAATAAATGCAACTCCTGACAAGGTGTGGTCAACACTTACGAACTTCGGTAGTTATCATAGTTGGAATCCATTTATAAAATCAATAGAGGGAGAGATAAAGGTTGGAAATAAAGTTATAGTAAAAATTGAACCGCCAGAATCAAAAGGAATGACCTTTAGGCCTACAATATTAGCTTATAATGCAAATAAAGAACTTAGTTGGATAGGACATTTATTCTTTTCAGGTATTTTTGATGGAGAACATAAGTTTGAACTTATTGATAACAAAAACGGAACAACTACTTTTATACAAAGTGAAAAGTTTAAAGGAGTACTTGTTCCGTTTCTAAAAAAACAACTTGACAACAATACAAAAAGGGGTTTTGAAGTAATGAATAATAAATTAAAAGAAATAGCAGAAAAAAGAACTACTTTAAAACAACACTAATTAAACAAACCATTCAAATGAAATTTATAACTATTTGTTTTACAATCCATTTAATGATTATAAGCTGCAGTTCTTCAAAAGATTTAGCAGACCCTCAAAAGGGTGAAGAAAAAACAGTTTTTTCGGAAAGTGAAGATGAAATTCAAACAATCACTTCGCCTGTGGTTGAAAAATATTTCTACAATAAAATAGGAGAAAAAACCGATCATACAGCGTTTTATTTACAACGATCCACACAAGATTACTTTATTAAGCTTTGTAAAAGTAAAGTGACACGAGAAGAACTTGAAAATGCATTAAACAATGTTGATGGTGAAATAAAGTCTTTGACTATGAGGGTTGCGTTTCGCAATGGAGAGTGGGATCGATGTGATGAAAATCATGTTCAAAGCCGAACGGGGGAATATGTTGTTATTTATTCTATCGAGTAAAGCAAAAAACACACGATTTTATATTCTTTCATTACCTTTGCAACAAAGTTCAAAACATGCAAAAGTATTGGGTTAAAAAATCGGATGAAGAAATCAAATCAACCGTTTTTGGTGCGTTGGAGAACAATATAAATTACGTTGATAAGAACGTATTAGGTGTTCCTGCTTCGTACCTAGACGATAAAGTTTTTTCCCAAAATGCGGGTTTTTTAAAAGATGCGCCCTTTTTATCTACTTTAATTAAGAATCCTAATCATATTGGTTGTCATACACTTGGAAGCTCTGAATCTTTTTTTGCTGGAACACAAGAAATTGAAAGGGAGCTGATAAAAATTTGTGCTTATGATATCTTAAACGGTAGTGATGATCACTATGATGGTTACGTTGCATCGGGCGGAACAGAAGCAAATATGCAAGCGATTTGGATTTATAGAAACTATTTTCAAACTGAAAGCAGTTTTAAAAACAGTGAAATATGCATTCTATGTTCAGAAGACAACCATTATTCTATGGACAAAGCGGGAAACGTTTTGAATGTTCCCGTTCAAAAAGTAACAGTTTCTGAAAACCAAAGGTGTATCTCCGAAAAAACGGTTCTTGATGCTGTAAAAATCCAGCAAGATAATGGCGTAAAAGCTTTTATTGTGGTTGTAAACATGATGACAACAATGTTTGGTTCAGTAGACGACCCAACACTTTACAGTGACACTTTAGATAAATTAAACATCCCATATTTTATGCACGTAGATGGTGCATACGGAGGGTTTTATTATCCTTTTTCAGAAAAAGAACACCAATTAGATTTTAGAAACCCGAAGGTTTCATCGGTAACCTTAGATGCTCATAAAATGGCTCAGGCTCCATACGGAACGGGAATTTTTGTAATTCGAAAAGATCTAATTCACTACGCAAACACCAAGGAGGCAAGTTATGTGGAGGGTGAAGATTATACGCTCATTGGAAGTCGATCTGGTGCAAACGCTGTAGCTGTTTGGATGATTCTTTCAAAATACGGTCCGTTTGGTTGGATGGAAAAGATTTTTGTACTTCAAAAGCGTACGGGCTGGATGTGTGAACAACTTGATAGTTTGAAAATTAAATACTACAGGCACAAAGCATCAAACATCATCACAATAAGAAGTGCGTTTGTTTCTCATGATATAGCTAAGAAATATGGCCTAGTTCCAGACAATCACGAAAAACCTAAATGGTTTAAAATTGTAATAATGGATCATGTGACGATTGAAAAACTTAATTTGCTTGTGGATGACTTAAAAGCGAATTTGAAGTAAAAACATGTGAACCTTTTATTCTTTATTGGCTAGTTGTTTTCTCCAGCTCAAAAATCCAATAGCACTTAGTGTATAACAGAGTACATCTAAAATGTCCGCTTGATAATATGAGTTATAGCGCGGCAAAAGAACTTCAAAAAAGAACGTAAAAAGCACAAGACTTAAAAAGACCATTTGCCATGCCAGTTCAATTTGATTATCACCTTTAATTTTTCGAATTATCCAAAGAATGAGTGTGTTTACTATAAACAAACTTAGTAAATCAGCTAAATAACTTGTGATGATCTCGGGCATTGCTACTCCAGAAATTTTTAAGAGATAGTAAAGTAGATAAACCGAAAATAGTATTAGAAATATTGGGTGGGTAATTGTTTTCATTATCCTGAAGCAGCTACAACTATATACATGATTATTACAACAAGTCCTACATAAATTCCCCAAATTGACATTACAATGTAGTAAAGAAGTCGAAGCAAAGGATTTTTCGATGTTCTTGTATACTCAAAAAAAGCTGCCAACTTACCTGGCGGTTCTGGCTTTTTAATTTTACCACTTTTCTCCCGCTTGACCTCCTCTTTTTTATCTTCACTTAAAGGTTCATTACAGTGCTCACAATAGTCTGTTTTTGAAGACCATTTACCACAATTTTGACAGCGAATTTGTTTCATTTTATAATCATTTCATTTCCAAAGATAGTTAATGTATCGTTTAACCTGCATTATTCATGGGTTTTCGTAATGAAAAGTCAAAATGTCAATAGAT
>JBBEBO010000009.1:0-1444 GCA_040882265.1 Brumimicrobium sp.
ATCCCCTTTGGCACCTTTGTCGCTGATGCAAAAATTTTTAAGCCAGCGCAAGCAAAACACTGATTAATATGATGCGTTGAAAATAATTTTTTTGAGCACAGCCAGTTTCGACCCAATAATAAATAGGCATAACAATTTCAGCGAAGGAATAATTTTTTTGTTAACTTAGATTAACCTAAAAATTTAAAATGAGAAATTTAACCATCAAATTAAGAGAACACCGTGGCAAAAACGTGTTCATGCTTCAGTTTCCCAAGGATTTTGAGTTAATCACAAAGTGCAAAAGTATAGGGGCGAAATATTCTAATACACATAAAGGATGGTGGCTTCCTGCTAACTTAAAAAACAAACAACTTATAGAGAATACTTTCGCTAAATATTTGGTTGATAATAAAGCTGATGGTTTGACAACCAAAATAAAAAAGTCTCAAACAGCTGCAGATAAGCTAAACTCTAAACACAAGTCGAGTATAGAAAAATACATTCTCTTTTTAAAATCAAAGCGCTTTGCGGAATCAACAATAAGATCTTATGTTCACTCGATTCAGTTGTTTTTAGCTTACTTCAAAGATCGACCGATGGAAGGTTTAACCATTGAAGATATAATAACTTTCAACAATGATTACATTTTGGCAAAACGCCTATCAAGTTCTTTTCAGAATCAAATGGTCAATTCAATAAAGAAGTTTTTTTTAGTTGTTGAAAATCGTCGGATGGACATAGACGCTATCCATCGACCTAGACGAGAGCAAAAACTACCTCATGTGATTTCGAAAGAAGAAGTTAAGAAAATTATTGAAGCTCCGAAAAATTTAAAACATCGTGCAATGTTATCTTTGATTTATGCTTGTGGTTTGCGCAGGAGTGAGTTATTGAGCTTAAAAGCAAATAACATTGACTCTAAACGAAAGCTTTTAATTATCTATCAAAGCAAAGGACGGAAAGACAGGGTAATTCCGATAGGGGATAAATTGATAGAACTGTTACGAGAATATTATAAAGCATACAGACCAAAAGAGTGGCTGTTTGAAGGGCAGAAAGCCGGGAACAAATATAGCACAACTAGTTTAGAAAAGGTATTAAAACAATCCTTGAAAAAAGCTAAAATAGAAAAACCAGTAACTCTGCATTGGTTACGTCACAGTTTTGCTACTCACTTATTAGAAAGCGGAACAGATTTAAGATATATTCAAGAGATTTTAGGACATAAGAGTAGCAGAACAACTGAAATTTATACTCACGTAAGCACCAAAAGCTTACAAAACATAAAAAGCCCCTTTGATGATCTATAAAAAAGCATTACATTTGGTAAAATAAACCCCACCAAAAGGTGTGCATGTCCAACAACCAATTGTTTAACTTGCATCAAAAAGGTTGGGTAGTAAGTAAGTTACCTGCAAGCTGAAAAAACGACAATGAGACAACTAATTATAACGACAATTCT
>JBBEBO010000010.1:0-1440 GCA_040882265.1 Brumimicrobium sp.
TTTTTTTAATAAATTTCCACTCTTTTTTCATCTTTGTAAACTAACGTACGGTGTACCTCTTCTCACTACGGAAAAAACTCTGTGAATAATTTTATTTCGAACAGCATTTATTGACGCCCTTTTGTTTTTTCCTTCTTCGACTTTTCTGGTGTAATATTTTTTCAATTCAGGATCATTCACTATAGCACTTCTGGCCGCTAAATCCAAAAGTGCTTTCATTCTTTTATTTGCAAGATTACTAACTTTTGTTCTTCCCCTAATACTGGTTCCTGATGAATGACTAAATGGCGCAACTCCGCAATAACAAGCGTATTTCCTAGGACTATCAAACCTGTTAAAACAATTTGTACTAATTATGATATTTGTAGCTACTACCCATCCAACACCAATTACAGAAGTAATCAAATCAAATATTTTTTCTATCTCTTTGTTTTCGTGAATGGTACTTTTAATTTCCTTTTCAACCTTAGTAATTTGTTTGGCTAAATAGTTTACAACCTGCTCTTGGGTCTTAAAAAGCATTGGATTATCCTTTTTCTTAACTATTTGCTTCTGTTCTTTTAAAGTCGATTGATGACCCGATTTTTGTCTGACTAGCCGATCTCTTAGGGTTAATAAATCTTTTAACTTTGAGACTTCTTTACCTTCAATAGATGTCGTTTGAATGGATTCTCTTCTCATGTAAGCGTACTCTGCGATACGCTGTGCGTCTATTTTATCATTCTTCCCTCTTACAAGCCCCATAGAACGTTTAATTTTCAAAGAGGATTCTAACACATAATGTAGATCTTTGAATGACAAATATTCGACAAGCAGCCTAGTATAAACCCCTGTATGCTCAAAACAAATTAACAATTCATCAATTTCTACACTACTGTGTTTCTTCAACCATTTCAACATGTTGTTAAAACCTTTCTTGTTGTTCTCGAATACTTTGTGTTCTTTACTCAGGTGTAATGCTGCATCAATCTCATTTTTTGAGATATCAACACCTAATGTTTCTTTAAAATTCATATCTTCACATTTAAGATTAATAAAAATGTTGCTATTTACTAAAACCTTTAGTAGACCTTGATGTCTAAAATTCTAATTGGTACTTAGCAACTTATAAAAGAATGGGGTCTGATACGGTTCATAGATATAGAGATCTACAGAATAGCTTAGTTCACCCCATTCTTTTAGTTATTAACAAATATAAATAGTTTTGAGTCTCCCCCAGACCCCCTCATTTTAATAGAAGTAATAGTAACTTATTACAATAAAAATCTATCGATACAAATCTAAAGGCAGAATATTTAATACAGAACTGCACTTGTACTTATCAAGGCATGAGTAGATTTTAGAAGTGTGCACAGTTCGAGATTCTTAAATCCGTATTCGAGATTCGGTTCCATTTAAATTTCAACCACGTAAACCTAGAAAATGAGAACAAACTCACAT
>JBBEBO010000011.1:0-160 GCA_040882265.1 Brumimicrobium sp.
ATTTTTATCGACCTATTTTTTTTGGTTGCGGTAGCGGGTTTTTAAGGGAAATTGAGATACAGCCTATTCGATCCATTTCTAAAACGATAAACAAAAAGGCAGAAAAAAAAGTCAGAGTGAAAACTTTGCACTTGCTCTGTTTTTCACTTTGACTCGTACC
>JBBEBO010000011.1:260-8454 GCA_040882265.1 Brumimicrobium sp.
CGGGGCGGGAATCGAACCCGCACTCCCGAAAGCATCCCGATTTTGATCGGGACGCATCTACCAGTTCTATTATTATTTTAACATTTTTATAATCAAAACCCCATAAACAGCTTTGTTTATGGGGTTTTTTAGTACCCGGGGCGGGAATCGAACCCGCACTCCCGAAAGCATCCCGATTTTGATCGGGACGCGTCTACCAGTTCTATTATTATTTTAACATTTTTATAATCAAAAAACCCCATAAACAAAGCTGTTTATGAGGTTTTTTAGTACCCGAGGCCGGAATCGAACCGGCACGCCCGAAGGCACAGGATTTTGAATCCAGCGCGTCTACCAGTTCCGCCACCCGGGCATTAATTAAGGAAGGCAAATTTACATAAATAATCATTTCAACAATGTAAATCAGAGAAATTATTGCCGATTCTAAATTATGTTTCTAACTAGGTGGATGATCACGAATTATCTCTTCGAGCTTTATCCTAGACTTGTAGCTTTTTATTTTACTCTCCAATGCTACAGAGGATTTTCTGTCTTCAACATTAATTTGACCAACAAGTTTCCAAGGTCTGAATGGCTTGGTTGATTTTACATACCCCGCATTGTGTCGGTGAATTCTGTTTTCAAGATTATTTGTTTGACCGACGTAATAGCGGTCAAATTTTTCACTGTAAAGAATATAAACTGTGTGTTGCATTTTTGATTTATTAGTGGTTAAAAATGTGTTTTAGTACTCCCGAAAGAATCCCGATTTTATCGGGACGCGTCTACCAGCCTGTCCCGATAAAATCGGGGTTCCGCCACCCGGGCATTAATTAAGGAAGGCAAATTTACATAAATAATCATTTCAACAATGTAAATCAGAGAAATTATTGCCGATTCTAAATTATGTTTCTAACTAGGTGGATGATCACGAATTATCTCTTCGAGCTTTATCCTAGACTTGTAGCTTTTTATTTTACTCTCCAATGCTACAGAGGATTTTCTGTCTTCAACATTAATTTGACCAACAAGTTTCCAAGGTCTGAATGGCTTGGTTGATTTTACATACCCCGCATTGTGTCGGTGAATTCTGTTTTCAAGATTATTTGTTTGACCGACGTAATAGCGGTCAAATTTTTCACTGTAAAGTAAACACTCCACAATGCTTAAAAATATTAATTCTACGAAGTCTTAAGACTTACCTTGAGAAACAACTAAGAATCATTTTTTCTTTTTCAAGCCACCACCGATCGTAATTTCAAAACCTTGATAATTCATTGCGGCATTTTCAAATGAAAAATTATTAGTAGAAACAATACCGTCTTTTAAGTATGAAATATCGCCGCTAATTGGGATTTCTTGTTGACCTAGATAATACCTCCCAGCAATAAAACCCCAAATTTCTCCTTGGAGTCTAAAATCTAACTGAACACCGAATACCCATCCCCAACCAAAAGCTTTTGGATCAATTTCGTAACTGCTATTCATCATGTCGTAATCGTGTGTTTCCATTATCATCTCATCAAAATTTCCTTTTTTAAGGCGAGTGTTGAAACTTGTAAAGCCAAAAATACCACCAAGTAATTCGACTTCTACATTTTTAGTTGGGATGACAATGCTTGGCTCTAATGACAAACTTAAATCTTGAAATGGACCAATCAAAGCCCTTTTACTGTTGTATTCTTCTGGCAAGCCTGAAAGTGACATTCCGCCAATATTACTCATGCTTATACCCGGTGAAATTCGCAGGTAATTTCCCAAAGAAACAGGAAGACTTAAGCTCACAGGAGCAATAGGATTTCCAAAATAGCCGTTTTTGGGGAAAAAGTAAGAGAATCCAACCGACTGAGAAAATGATACGTTAGAAGAAATTATTGTAGCAAGAACACTTAGAAGTAGTAACTTTTTCATTTTTTTTCCAAAAATAATAAAAAATCAAAAACACCGCTTAAATTATACCAATCATTTCTGAATGTTCGATTGCTTTATCGCTTGACTTAAAGTAACATACAGGCACGTTCATTGATTCAATGTTACGAATCGTTTTTTCAACTTTAGATTTTTTTGAGTTGCCTGTTTGACGGATGTAAACAGCTTTTATATTGAGCTTAAAAGTTTTACAAATTTTATCATAGATATATACATCGTGTTGAGAATCATCTCCGAGTAAGACATAATTTAAGTTTGGGTAAAAAGAAATAAGGTCTTTAATTTTTTCAAATTTATGGTCGTGACTTCCTCTTCCTGTAAATAAAAAATCACCAATGCCTGTTTTTATTTTTTTCAGTTTAATCACTGCTTTTGGTAAAGATTGAAGATGTGTGAATTCAATTATAAAATCATATAAATTCCATTCGCTACTGGAGACATAAAAAAAAGAATTAAATGCTTTCCCATTAGTTTGACCGAAGCTACTCAACGCTTGATAATGAGGTGTAACATCTTCAAAAACCTTTCTTTTATTCACGTTTTTGAACAACATGATGTATAATTTTTTCAAGATATTATTACTGTGAGAAACTAAAAAAGTGTCGTCAATATCAGAAATGACTCCATATTTGCTATGATATGGCTTTAGTAACTCTCCTTTGGCTATGATTCCGTATTTGTTGACATTACAGACTGCTTCATATTCGTGCCAGCCACTTTCTAAAGAGTTTTTAAAGGGAATGTCAAATCGAAAATAACCATCATTCAGAGTTTTTGTAGTAACATTTACATCTTTAAAATGTAGGGTAATTTCTTGATTTTTTAATGGTTTAATTCGAAACATGTGAACCACTGAAAATGCATGCCATATTCCACGACGATCAAGTTTATATTTATCGGGAGCCCAAGATTTGAAAGCGTGTCCGAAAACAACCAACCTTTCTTCGTTTACATATCCCCTGTATAATTTTAAATCTAACTTTGCCATCCTTTATGTTTGAAACTGCCCATAAATTATCTAAATTTATTGAATCATTAAAAATAAAATGAAAGAAATTAAAAAGGTTCTGTTTGTAGTAAATCCAATTTCTGGAAATAATAATAAAGATGCGCTAGTTGATTTTGTTAAAAAGGAAGTTGAGAAAAGGCAAGGTGAGCTATTTATCTATGTTACAGAGGGTGAAAATGACGCAAAAAATATAAAAGAGAAATGTAGTAAAGAAGACCCCGATAGAATTTTAGTGGCTGGAGGAGATGGAACCATAAAAATGGTAGCCGAAATTATTTTAAATATTAACGTTCCGATTGGCATTTTCCCGGAAGGTTCTGCTAATGGATTGGCTTTAAATTTAAATATACCACACACTTATGAAAAACAACTGAAAGTTGCGCTAGGTGAGGATATTTTAAATATGGATGCCTTGATGATTAACGAAAATTTAAGCTTACACCTTGCTGATTTCGGTATTAATGCAGAACTTATTGAAAATTATGAAAAAGCTAATCTAAGAGGTAAAATCGGTTATTTAATTCAGTCTATTCCTACGCTTATTAAAAGTGATTATCCTTATGAATTTGAAATAAAAACAGAAAAAGGCACTTATTCTAAAACAGGCTTGGTGTTAGCAATTGCAAACTGTCAAAAGTATGGTACGGGTGCAATGATAAATCCTAATGGAGTAGTGAACGATGGAGTTTTTGAAATAATAATATTTAAAAGTCTCAACATTATTGACATTGTAAAAACATTAACTGAAAACACTACTTTAAACCCTGATTTTGCAGAAATATTTACGAGTTCATCAGCAACTATAAAATGTAAAAAACCAGTGCCTTTTCAAGTAGACGGTGAATATATCGGAGAACTTGAGGGTGTAGAAGTTTCAGTTCTGAAAAGTGTAATTCAAATAGCCGTACCCTCAGGTTCTTTAGAAGCGTAGAAGTATTCAAATTGAACTGTTTAAATTCATAAGGGATTAGTTAAAGAGTATCTTAGATGTTTTTAGTAATTTCGAACCCTCAAATCAATTATTAGTGCAAATGTCACAATACAAAAACGAACTTTCTTTTGCTAAAGAACAAGATCAAAAAGATACTTTAAAAGAGTTTAGAAATGACTTTTTCTTTCCAACCTTTCATAAAAATGAAGTGGTTTATTTTACTGGCAACTCATTGGGTTTACAACCAAAGAAAACACGTGAATATATACAACAAGAACTGGATGATTGGGCAAAATGGGGTGTTGAGGGACATTTTCATGCAAAAAACCCATGGTTTTCTTATCACGAATTATTGACCTCAAAAGCGGCGAAAGTTGTTGGGGCAATAGATAAAGAAGTTGTGATTACGCACTCGCTCACCACTAACCTACATTTATTGATGGTTTCTTTTTATCGCCCCGAAAGTAAGCGCAAAAAAATATTATGCGAAGGAAAAGCATTCCCATCAGATCAATATGCGCTCGAATCTCAGGTGAAATTTCACGGTTATACTACTGAAGAAGCAATTGTCGAAATTTTTCCCAGAGAAGGAGAGTACTTAATTCGCGAAGAGGATTTAATGGAAAAAATTGAAGAGTTGGGCGAAGAATTAGCACTTATAATGATTGGAGGAGTTAATTACTACACGGGTCAACTTTTCGATATGAAAACAATTACTGAAGCTGGACATAGAGTAGGAGCAATTGTTGGATTTGATTTGGCTCATGCAGCGGGTAATGTTGAATTAAAATTACACGATTGGGATGTTGATTTCGCAGCGTGGTGTACTTATAAATATTTAAATTCAAGTCCAGGAGGAGTTTCAGGTATGTTCGTTCACGAACGCCATGCAAACAACTCTGAACTTCCTCGTTTTGCAGGTTGGTGGGGACACGAAAAAGATTCGAGATTTCAAATGAAACCTGGCTTTAGGCCAATTGAAGGAGCTGAAGGGTGGCAATTAAGTAACGCCCCGGTTCTAGGAATGGCTGCTCATTTAGCATCGCTAGATTTATTTGATAAAGCAGGAATAGAAAGAATTTCTCTCAAAAGGAATGATTTAACTTCATACTTAGAGTTTATAATCAAAGATGTCTCTAAAAGAAGTGAAAAAGCAAATTTTGAAATCATAACACCAAGTGATATTAGCAAAAGAGGAGCTCAACTTTCAATATTAGCACATGGACAAGGGAAGAAATTGTTTGATGCAATGTCTGAAGCTGGAGTTGTTGCCGATTGGAGAGAACCTAACGTAATCAGGATAGCACCAGCACCATTGTATAATTCTTACGAAGATGTTTATCGTTTTGGTAAAATTTTAGAAGCAGCAATTCAATAGCAAAGCTTTCTTGGTTCAAAGCTCAAGTTTGAATGGTTTATGAATTGCACCGTTCGGTAAACTAATCCCTTAGAAGCAAATAAATTTAAATTTTTATTTGTGGCAGATTTTTTGTATCTTATTTATTCGAATATTTAAAATTAAATGCCATGAAGACGATCATTTCAGTATTAATTGTTGCAGGTTTCTTATTTGGTATGACGAGTTCTACACAAATAAAATACCCAACGATACAATCAAAAAGCTTTGAAAGTGGTGAAAAACTTCGCTATCGTGTTACTTATGGTGTTATGGATGCTGGAGAGGCAATACTTACAGTTAAGGAAACGTCAAAGAAGGGAGCCAATGGAAGACCTTTATATCACGTGAAAGGTGAAGGGAAAACACTCGGGGCATTTAATCTTTTTTACAAGGTAGAAGATATTTATGAATCTTACATTGATAAAACGGGAGGTTTTCCTTGGTTATTTTTGCGAGATGTGAATGAAGGAGGATATGAAATCAATCAAGAATATACCTTTAAGCAAGACAAGCAGAAAGTCATTACTGAAGGAAAGGAATACAAAGTTCCAGTTGGAATTCAGGATATGATTTCATCATTCTATTTTGCAAGGACCCTTGATTTTAAAAATATGAAGGTTGGAGATGAAACAGAGTTTAAGTGTTTTATGGATGAAGAAATTTGGCCTTTAAAGGTTAGGTTTGTTGGAGTAGAAGAAATAAAAATTCGAAAAGGAACGTTTGAATGTATGAAGTTTCAACCGGTAGTTCAAGAAGGGCGATACTTTGAAAATGATGATGATGTTGAGTTTTGGGTCACAAATGATGTAAATCGAATCCCCGTTTTAGTAAAAGCTAAAATCCCAGTTGGAACAGTAAAAATGCACCTCGTTGAATGGGAAGGTTTAGTTGGCGACTTAGCTAAAAAATAGAAATTAAAAATAATTTTTATTCAACCCAAGTTGGAAGATTCTAGCTTGGGTTTTTTTGTTTTTACAGTTTACAAATTAAGTTATTTAAAATCAATAGTGTAGGAAAAAATAACGCAAGACCTCTTGCGATGCTAGAGGTTGTAGGACATTAGTCATTTAAAATACATAAATTATGAGTGTACGCATAACTATTTAGGGTTTTAAAATTATTTCTTACATTAGTAGTCATGTGTAAAACTCAACAACTACTAGCACTTTTTGCTTTAATAACAATAGCTTCTGTTACTCACTCACAATGTGATAGTTTGAGGTATAATTCTCAAGTTTTTGACATCATTACACCACATTTAGATGTGAAATATGGTGAAGCACCCGTCTGGTCTTTTCCTTATGAGAACACCGATTTATATATGGATATTTATTTACCAGAGAATGATTACATTTCCAACCGACCATTGATGTTGTGGGTTCATCCAGGAGGATTTCTTTCGGGTGATAAAACAGCAGAGGATATGGTTGCATTATGTGATAGTTTTGCCAGACAAGGATATGTTACTGCTACTATAGGCTATCGCTTAGGCTTCAACCCACTTTCTGCTGAAAGCGCTGAAAGGGCTGTTTATAGAGGGACTCAAGATATGCGAGCAGCTATTCGTTATTTAAAAGAAAATGCATCTACTTATGGTATTGACACTAACTATACGTTTATTGGTGGTTCAAGTGCAGGTGGATTTGCAGCTCTACATACAGCTTATCTAGATCAAGATGAAGCTCCAAGCTCTATAGGAGGTCAATGGTCTTCTCCAGATCTGGGATGTTTAGATTGCGAAGGAAATACATATTCTCACGGAATTAATTTAAAAGGCTACACAAACCTTTGGGGCGCAATAGGAGATTCTCTTTGGATCAACAGTAATGAAACCGTTCCTGGTTTGTTGGTTCATGGCACGGATGATGGAACAGTTCCTTATGGAGTTGGGCACCCATTTGGTGTTTTTACTACACCTATTACACATGGATCTCGTTCAATTTCAAACCAATTAAATAATTTGTCAATCGCACATGAAAAATATATAATTCCAGGTGAAGGACACGAGCCTCACGGAGTTGACAATGGAGCTTGGAACAATCCACCCACACCTTACTGGGATACAATTTTTGATAAGATAAACGCACATTACTTTTCAATTATTAAACCTGAAATAGTTCCAATAATTGGTCAAGAAGAGGTTTGTACAAATGATACGTTAACTTTTAAAAGCAGTATTAATACAGACTTTGAGCTTTGTTGGGAAATAGATAATGGAAATATAGTGAATAGCGCTGGTGACTCAGTTCAAGTTGTATTTACATCTACGGGTCAAGCGAATTTATCTGTTAGGGCCTTCAGTGAGATTAAAGCTCCAAGTGATAGAATTGAAAAATCAATTGTAGTTTACGAATCACCAACAATTGATTTAATTGCAGAAATGGACGATATGGAAGTTACTTTCTCTCCTACAGCAACGGGATTTGTAAATTATATTTGGAACTTTGGAGATGGAAACAGCTCTTCTAGTCTTTCTCCCTCACACACTTATGACAGTCCAGGGAATTATTTTATTTCATTGACAGTTGTGGATCAAAATGGATGTAGCGCAACAAAAGACAGTTTAATGGATTTTTCTACGTTGAGTGTGTTTTCAGATAACATCAATAGTAACGTTGATCTTTATCCTAACCCTGTAGAATCTGAGTTTAAAATTAGTTCTAGTCATCAAATGGATAAATTGATTATTTATTCAGTCTCTGGATCACAGCTAATGAAAACTGAAATCAATGACCAAAATGCTAAAGTCAACGTAGAAGATTTTCCATCAGGGATATACATGGTTACTGTTTTCTTTAATAACCAAGAAGCCGAACGACTAAAAATAGTTAAAGATTAGGTTTTTATCGTTAGTTGCTATAATTTCGTTAGCATCAATGAAATTATAAACAATCTCTGCATTAGTAGTAACTTATTTAAAATGAATATTTACATTTATAGACATTCT
>JBBEBO010000012.1:0-8441 GCA_040882265.1 Brumimicrobium sp.
CACTTTGTGTAGGGCGTGTATTGCGTGATTTTTATATCAAGGGACGAACGGCCGTTCGTCCCTACAGTATATCCCAAGACCTAGCACCACCTTACTTACCTCGCGTCACCTCCTATGAAATAAGAAGTCTCAATTTATATCGGACAATAGTGATTTGAAATTAAAGACTTTAAATTTTGTTTTATTGAAAGAATAACTTGATATTTATAATTGAATTTAAATACTCAATTATGCATCATAAATCTCATTATTCAACTGTTTCTGAAGCAATAAGCAAACTTCGAAGTGACGGGTTTGATACAGATTTCAATCTGGAAGAAAATTGTCTCGTTTGTGGAGACGATAAATTCAAAACTGACGAATTAGAAATTGTAGATGTTTATCGTTATGAGGGTGAATCTGATCCAGGAGACGAAGCTACAGTATACGGAATTGAATCTCAATCAGGCGTAAAAGGTATACTCGTGATTGGTTCGGGTTCTTCAGTTGATTCTAGGATGGTCGAAACTCTTAAACAGCTTAAGATTCGAAAAGCATAACTGAATTTTAGTATTAAAACGCATAAGCAACAGATTTCCCTCGAAATCAAAGCAGAACGCCTTTACATTATGCTATTAAATAGGTTTATAGGTGTTTTATTGCAAGATCACCTTACCACTAACAACCTTATCATCAAGATTAAATGTAAGTAAATAAACTCCTTTTGCATATTGTGATAAATCTCTCCTCAAGATTCGGTTTCTTTTAACCCCTGTGAATCGCTCCATGATTTTACCTGACAGATCAGTCAAAAACATTTCATCAATATCGCGATCAACTTTAATTTGAATTTCTCCTTGAGTTGGATTAGGCCAAAAAGACCATTCTACTTCTTCTTGACGCTGATCGTCCTTAACAAATAAAGAATCGTAAATATCAGGTTCATCATTTGGGTTATCATCACATTCAGGAACAAAAATGTATGACTTTATAATTCTTTTCATTAGATTATTGAGCAATTCAACATCATACTCATCAGTCGTTGGCTCAATATGACCTCCTCCAACTCCACTATGATTAGTTAAAAATGCATATGTTCCATTTGTAGCCAAAGCAATTGTTCGCATTAAATACTCTGCATCTTTGTTTATTCCACTTGCCACAAGAGGGACAATGCGAATTCCATTATTTGCAGCTTGACGCATTAAAGACTCTAATTTTTTACGAATCTCAGGCGAGTTATGTGGCGGGGCATCTAATACTAAAAAAAGTATACGTGTTCTTGCATTTTCACTCCAGTTTAGAGAATTTATTGCTGTATCCAAAGCTATTTCTACAGCTTCCTCAAAATCACCTCCACCTGCTGCAGATTGCTGATTAATAAAAGCCACTGATTCAGATAAAACATCTGTGAAATCATGTTTTTTAGTCAAGTAATCCTCTCCATGATCACGGTAAAAAACATTTGCAAAATTAAATGTCAAATCTTGATTCATGTTCTTAGTTTCATAAATTACATCATTGATCTCTTTCTTTAGAAAGTTGATTTCATCTCCCATAGAACCCGTTGCATCTACAACAAAAGCTATATCAACCATATCATTTTGAGAACAATCAACGTTAATTTTTTTAGTATTCATTCCTTTGTGAAATGGTATAAGTTTACGAATCTCAAATGTTTGGTCGTTATAGTAAACTTTACATTTAAGTGAGTTTTGCACTTCAACATCTATAAACAATCCACCCCACAGCTCTGATTTTCCAGTGTTATCTGTTCTATTGACATATAAAATATCACCACTATCATCAATCAAATGTACCTCTGCGTCAACAACTGGAAATCCGTTATCATTTGTTAATTGAATAGAGTATCTGTCTTGTGGATGCATTTTCCAATAAGCTTTATACTTGTTTAAATCCTCATTAACAATATCTTGCCACATCTCCCATTTACTAAAATCATTGATTTCACCCGCAGTTAAAACACCTGCTTTCCCGTCATTATTACCAATTCCTTTTAACTTACTTTTTGCTCCTTCGGGCAAGAATTTTTCATCAGAAAATGATGCGTCATATCCTCTTGATTCCGTTCTACTTCGACCAACTGGAACATCCAAAGCTTCATCTGTCCTTTCAGTGTGATATGTTGGTTTGGGTTTTTCTTCTTTCACGTAGTCATATACTTTACTGTTCTTATCTTTTTTTAGTGCAGATTCAGTTCGCTCATCCGATGTAATTCTAATTTCCTTAATTTCTTTTTCATACCCAGCGTACTGCATTTCTACGCGATAAAGTCCAGTATCAAGTTTCACATTAAAATCACCTTCTTCATCAGTTAAGACTGAAGCAACCTTTTCATCACCTTTGTATATATCAACATTACCATAACTAAGTGATGAATTTGCCTCAGATTTCATATTACCTCTCAATGATTGAGCTGAAATATTATTTATAAAAAATGTTGCTAATACAATTAATAAAAGTAGTTTATAAAGTGTTATCATGACAAAAAGTTTTTGTTTTTGAATTTGTACATTCATATTCTAAATCGGTTCATTTGTTTGGAAAAATTTTATAGGTTGACCAACTAAAAAACTGATTTTTATCACGCATTGGTATATTTGACCATCGTATTTTGCAGTTACTATGATTATTCCTTATAACTTTCACCATTCAATTAATTAAATAATGAATATTACAGTTATCGGATGTGGTGAAACGGGGGCGACTATAACGAGCTTATTACTCTCAAAATATAATGGTCTAATATTAAATATTTTAGATCCAGATAATAATATTTCAGGAAAAATTTTAGACTTAGAACATGCTGCAACAAGCAGTAAATCTGTAATCAAATGGAATAATTACAAATCAGCTTCAGATTCAAACTATGTGTTTTTTACAGCTGGTACTCGAGGATCAGTTGGGGAAGATCGATCAAAAAAGGCGAAAGAAAACAAACAACTAATCGAGTCTATTTTTAATCAATTTACTCCAAAAACAAATGCGTTAATTATCACAATTTCAAATCCAACAGAATCTATGTCTTATTGGATAAACGAACATCTAAATCGAAAAAATATTGTTGTTTCTACAGGTACGAGTTTAGACACTTTTCGATTACAGTTGATTATAGCGAAACACCTTAATAAGTCAATTAATAATGTTAACACAATGGTGATTGGTGAGCATGGAAATAACATGACACCTTTATACAGTCAAACTAGTATTTCAGGTGATTCAATAATTGATTTAGTCAGCGAAAAACAACTTAATGAATTCTCTTTAGAGTTAAGAAATAGTGCTACACAAATTCGAAAAACTGAAAGTGCAACAAAATACGGCGTTTCTCAATGTGCTGTTCATATTTTTGAAAACTTTATTTCACCAAATAAAGCGAAAATGGCTGTATCTGTTTCCTCTGAAAAAATTAATCAACTAACTACCAAAAATATTCATGTTAGTTGGCCGTGTAAAATAGGTAATCACTCTATAGAAGTAATTCAAAACATTAAAATGAATGAGCATGAAAATGATCAATTAAAAAAAGCCGTTGAAGCTATAAATAGAACTACAAACCAATAAATAGAACACAAGTTTACTCTTTTATTATTCAAGTCTTAACAAGTAAATACCAAAACCTGTCAATTCAATAAATATCCTCTCTTTTTGAAGTAGGTCACTCTGTTAAAAACTTTATCAATTAAAGACAAAATAGAAGCAAATTTTCTATTACTTTTGCACGTATGAGTGATTATATCGTTTCGGCGAGAAAATATAGACCCCAGACATTTGATACGCTTGTTGGACAAAAGTCAATTGCAACTACATTAAAAAATGCAATTAAAAATGACCAATTAGCGCAAGCTTTTTTGTTTTGTGGTTCTCGTGGAGTTGGTAAAACTTCTACTGCTCGTATTTTAGCTAAAACGATTAACTGTTCAAACCGTACTGAGAATACTGAAGCCTGTGGTGAATGTGACTCATGCAAATCTTTTGATGAAGGTCAATCACTCAATGTTTACGAATTAGATGCTGCTTCAAACAATAGTGTAGAAGATATTCGTAGCTTAATTGATCAAGTGAGAATTGCACCACAATTAGGTTCTCATAAGGTATATATTATCGATGAGGTTCACATGCTTTCGACATCGGCATTTAATGCTTTTCTTAAAACATTAGAAGAGCCTCCAAAGCACGCTATATTTATTTTAGCGACCACAGAAAAACATAAAATTATTCCTACAATTTTATCGCGTTGTCAGATTTTTGATTTTAACAGAATTAAAGTTACAGACATCGCTGACCATTTGAGTCAGATAGCGGTAAAGGAAGAAATAGACGCGGAAAGTGAAGGACTACACCTCATCGCTCAAAAAGCGGATGGTGCGTTACGTGATGCGCTTTCAATTTTTGATCAAATCATCAGTTTTGCAGGGAAAACACTAACATATAAATCAGTAATTGAAAACTTAAACGTACTCGATTACGACTATTATTTCCGTTTAGTTGATTATGCACTCGACGAAGATATTCCATCAAGCCTCCTGCTCTATCATGAAATAGTAGATCACGGTTTTGATGGACATCAGTTTATCATTGGTCTTTCTGAACACTATCGCAATTTGTTGATTTGTAAGGATGCAAAAACAGTTGAATTACTAGAAGTTGCTGACTCGATTAAAAAACGTTATCAAGAGCAATCAGGTAAAATCGATGCAAAACACATCATGAGAGCACTCGGTGTTTTAAGCAACACTGATACCAACTACAAAGCATCTAAAAATCAACGGTTACTCGTTGAGTTAACGCTCATGCAGATCTGTTCCATTAAAGAGGAACTCGAAAAAAAAAAGCCTTAACTGATCCCGTTCAAATTATTTCTTTTCCCGGTCAAGGTAAGCGCGAAAAAACGCCAAAAAAGAATAACAATACAGAGAACATCCCTTCAATAAACATAAGTCAAAAAAAAGAAGCGCGAAAGCTTGTAAACCCTACAGGTAAACTAGACTCAAGCTACTTATCTATAAAAGACTTAATGTCAGAAGGAGATAAAAAAAGCGTTAAAGAAGAGGAAAGTAGAGACACAAACAAACCAATGAATAAATTTTCTTTGGATGATCTCAAAATGAACTGGCGCAAATATGCTTTTAAAGCTAAAGACAACGGTTTAGATACACTTTTCACTGCGTTAACCATGCGTGACCCAATATTAGAAGAAAATAATTTAATTAAGCATTTTGTAGATAATGATGTCCAAAAATCTTTTTTACAAACACACGAAACTGAATTATTGGGTTTCTTGAGAAGAGAACTTAAGAATTGGTCAATTCAACTTAAAGTTGAAGAGGGTACATCTGACAATGGAGAGAAAAAACTTTATTCAGGTCAAGAAAAATTTAAAGATATGATTGACCGCAATCCACACTTAAAGACTTTGCAACAAAAATTTAAATTAGACGTTGATTTTTGAGTGACGCTTTTTAGTGACAAGTGACGAGTGACATCATCTCGCTGGGCGAGATTTAGTGACTAATTTTTAGGGCGTAAGTTGATGATGTCAAACACATTTTAAATCTCGTTCTGCTAAAATACCCAGCCTCACGCCCTCCTATTCGTCACTAAGACTGGCTTTTCCAGTGATATCACTCGTCACTCGTCACTAAAAAGATAAATATTTTCCAAAAAAAAATAAATTATAGGGTAGTTATTTCATCTTTTTTATGTAATATTGCACCCCAATTTTGGAGTAGATAAAAGTAAAAGTCATGGATTTAATAAAAGAAGTTCAAAACGAATTTTCAGTAGAGCAAGACCTTCCTGCATTCGCTGCAGGTGACACAGTCGCTGTATCATATAAAATTAAAGAGGGAGAAAAAGAACGTATCCAGCAATTTACTGGCGTTGTTCTTCAACGAAGAGGTAGCGGAGCTACAGAAACTTTTACAGTACGTAAAATGTCTGGAAATATTGGTGTAGAGCGTATCTTCCCAATACACTCTCCTTTCATTGACGATGTAAAAGTATTGAAGAAGGGTGCAGTACGTAGAGCTCGTATATTCTACTTCCGTGAAAGAACTGGTAAATCAGCTCGTATCAAAGAAAAAAGAAGATTTTAGAATAAAAGATATTTATAAATCTAAAAGGATTATCCTAATGCGGGTAGTCCTTTTTTTTGTTCTCAGTATTCCCTTCTACTTAACCACACACAACAAAGTGTCAAAGACACGTTCCAAACCTTGAACATTGATTTTTTTGAACTTTGAACCTAAGTTGTTATAGGCGAAAAAATGTGAGAAATTCAATAAACTTATTTCAATTCAACAATTTTTAAAAATCCGTTCAATTTGGTAAGCTCCTCAAGCAAATCAGGTTTTTCATCAAAAATCCCAAACATTGTAGATCCAGAACCTGTCATTGAGGCATAAATTGCTCCCGAGTCGTATAAAAGAGACTTATATTTTTCAAGTTGTGGATGAGCTTTAAATATGGTCTCTTCAAAATCGTTAACTAGATTAAACCTCCAGTCTTCCATCGACATTTTGAGAACATTTTCAAATTTATTCATGGGGAGTTTTGGTCTAATACCATTGTATGCTTCTGCTGTACTAATATGGGTTCCATCATTAACCAATACAAGGATTTTTCCTTTTAATGAGATATCAAAAGGTTTTAAAACCTCCCCTCTTCCACTTGCAATTTGTGGTTTATTTTCAATAAAAAAAGGACAATCAGAACCTAAACTGGCAGCTAGGTTTCTCAAATTATCATTGGATATACCCAATTTAAAAAACTCATTTAATAACATTAAAGTATAAGCACCATCTGCTGAACCTCCTCCTAAACCTCCTCCCATTGGGATATTCTTATATAAATGAATGTGAACTGGTGTTAAATCATACTGGCTATTTAAAATTTCAAACGCTTTTACACAAAGATTGCTTGATGAATCACCTGGTATTTCTAGTCCAGAGCAAGTAAATTTAAAAGAGGATGAACTAACAACTTCTAAAATATCTTGAATTTCAATCGGGTACATTAAAGAGACTATTTCATGATAGCCATCTTTACGTTTGGCTGTGATGTTTAGTCCTAAATTTATTTTACAAATTGGAAACGATATCATGTGAACAAATTTACGAATAGCTAACATTTTTTTGTAACTTTCGCCCCTCAAATATAGAATAGATTATGTCAATATACTTAGATTTTGAGGAACCTTTACAAGCTTTGGAAGATCAAATCGCTAAAGCGAAGGAAATTGGTACTGATGCCGAGTTGGATATGACCGACAAGATAAAGGCTCTTGAGACGAAATTGGAGAAAAAAACAAGTGAGATTTTTACTAATTTAACTCCTTGGCAACGTGTTCAACTATCAAGACATCCTGAACGTCCTTATACTCTAGCATACATTGATGCTATAACAGGCGGAACTTTTCAGGAACTTCACGGAGATAGAAACGTAAAAGACGATAAAGCCATGGTAGGTGGTTTTGGTTCAGTTGATGGAAAAACAGTAATGTTTATCGGTCAACAAAAAGGGATGAATACTAAAATGCGCCAATACCGTAACTTTGGTATGGCAAATCCCGAAGGATATAGAAAAGCACTACGACTAATGCGTCTTGCGGAAAAATTTAATAAACCAATCGTGACGCTAATTGATACTCCTGGAGCTTTTCCTGGATTAGAAGCTGAAGAACGAGGTCAAGGGGAAGCAATTGCAAGAAATATCTACGAAATGATGAACCTTAAGGTTCCTGTTATTTGTATAATTATTGGCGAAGGAGCTTCTGGTGGTGCGCTTGGAATTGGTGTTGGAGATAAAGTTTTAATGCTGGAAAACACTTGGTATTCTGTTATTTCTCCAGAATCATGTTCATCTATACTTTGGAGGTCTTGGGATTATAAAGAAATTGCTGCTGAAGCTTTGAAATTGACTTCTGATGACATGAAAAAACTAAAACTTATAGATGGTATAATTAAAGAACCAAGCTCAGGTGCACATAGAAATCCAGAAGAAATGTTCACTATCGTTAAAAGAGAAATTAAACGGAATATCACGTTACTATCAAAACTAGACCCAGTAGATCGCTGTAATAAACGAATAGAAAAGTTTTGTGAAATGGGAGTAACAAAGTGATTTTTTACTTTAAAGTGATAATACTTTAGAAGGGTGGGATTTATATTCTCACCCTTTTTTTTTCATCAGCAAGGAAAATAATATGGTTCCAAAAACCTTGAACTTTACACTCACTCCCCGACTTTTAGTACTGACCAAAATAACATCTAACCATTCACATCTCTAACAGCACAGATAAAACCAAGTAAACTACACTTAAATCATTGCTCCAACGGAAGTTAAGTCATAATTCGTAATATAAAGTGAATATAAAAATCTATAGTTAGGGTCTACTGAAAAAACATTTCACTTCATCTAATTGGCATTTATAATTGAGT
>JBBEBO010000013.1:0-8221 GCA_040882265.1 Brumimicrobium sp.
CGCACCGCCCTACTTACCTGGCGTCACCTCGAATGAAATGAGAGGTCTCAATTTACATCGGACAATAGTGATTAAAAAATAATGTTCTAAACTTTATGAAATATTCTTTGTTGTTTAGTTAACTTTGTAAACTTTCTACAGGGTAAAGGATTTAAAATGACAGCAGAAAACGAACAATTATTCCCACTCGGGAAGCTTTTTGGGTTACTTACAAAGCAGTATATAAGCATACTGAGCGCAAAACTGGAAAATATTCCTTTGAAACGCTATTATTATCCTTTTTGGTTAATTGCTGAAAATAATAAATCCATCACACAACAAAATCTTTCAAAACACTTACAAGTAGACAAAGTGGTTGTCGTTCGGATTGTAGATTATTTAGAAAATGAAGGATTTATCAAAAGATTGCCAAACCCAGAAGATCGAAGAAGTCATCTTTTGGAAATAACCAAGAAAGGTAAACCTTATGTTGAGGTTATCGAAAACGCTATAAAAGATACAGATCAATTATTCTTAGAAAATATGGGACAAGGAAAAAAATCATTGTTTTCTCAAGAGTTAATACAACTCGCCAACAAAATGGAAACTGTTAAGGGGCATAGGATTGCACTTTTTTATGATAATATCAAAAACAATTAAAATGTCGAAATACCAAATTATTATTCTACTCGCTGGAGTTTTAATCGCAAGTTGTGAAGAAGAAACAACAGCTGTCGATGAAAATCAGGGTGAAATTAATTTCACCGAAGTAGATTATTATGTAACAAAGGGCGAATCCATTGATCAAATCATTTCTATTCCTGGTAAAACGATGCCCTATGAGCAAATAAATGTCTACAGTGAAATCAACGGGCGCGTGAAACAGATCAACTTTGAAGAAGGTGAGGTCGTAAAAAAAGGAGCGGTTTTAGTCAAAATTGATACGGACATTTTACAGGCTCAAAAAAAGCAACGCCAAGTTGAATTGGATTTAGCTCTAAAAGACCGTGATAGAAAAAAACAACTTTACGAAAATGAAGCAGGAACATTAGAGGCTTTCGAACAGGCACAATCAAGTGCAGCAAATTTAGAAGCTCAAATTGATTTACTAAATGTTCAAATTGACAAAGGAATTATACGTGCACCTTTCAATGGGAAAGTTGGCTTAAGAAGTATAAGTGAAGGTGCTTTTGTGACGACTTCAGATTTAATTACTAAGCTTGCTCAAATCGATAAACTTAAAATTTCTTTTTCAGTCGCTCAAAGGTACACGTCACTCGTAAAAGTGGGTCAAAAAATTAAAATATCTCCACCTTCAGACTCTATTGACATTAATCCTCTGAGTGCAGAAGTTTACGCATTTGAACCAACGATAGATAAAAACACTCAAATGTTAAATGTTAGAGCTAAGCTCGAAAAAAACAAAGCCTTTATTCCTGGAGGATATGTTAAGGTTGAATACAATCTAGGGGCCTCACCGAATAGTATTTTAGTTCCAACAGGTGCCATCGCTCCAGTTGTTGACGGTCAAATTGTATGGAAATTTGAAAACAATAAAGCCAAAAGAGTCAAAGTTAATGTTGGTACGAGAACCAATGATCAAATTCAGCTATTTGGAGATATTAGCGCTGGTGACACCGTGGTTGTGTCCGGTTTATTGGGAATGCAAGAAGGTAAAAACATCAAACCGAAAAAAGAAAAATAAATGAATTTATCCTCTTTAAGTATAAATCGCCCCGTTTTAGCTACGGTGATGTCAATAATCATCGTTATTTTCGGGTTTATTGGGTTCAATTCGTTAGGAGTTCGTGAATTTCCTTCTGTAGATCCTCCGATCATTACGGTTACAACCAACTATCCTGGTGCAAATGCAGATATTATTGAATCACAAATCACTGAGCCGTTAGAAGAAGCAATTAATTCTGTTCAAGGAATAAGAACCATGACTTCTGTGAGCAGTGACGGTAGAAGTAATATCACGGTTGAATTCAATTTAGATCTAGACCTTGACAATGCAGCAAATGATATTAGAGATAAAGTATCAGGAGCCATTCGGAATTTACCCGAAAATGCAGATCCTCCAGTTGTTGCAAAGTCAGATGCCGATGCCGAAACCATCTTCTCCCTGACTGTTCAATCTGATTCTAAAAGTTTATTAGAATTAACAGATCTTGGAATTAACGTCTTTAAGGAACGTCTTCAAACGATTCAAGGCATTAGTAAAATAAATATTTGGGGCGAAAAACGGTACTCCATGAAGCTCATGCTAGAACCTAGTAAAATGGCTGGCTTGGGAGTTACTGCAACCGATGTACAATCTGCATTACTCACTCAAAACATTGAATTGCCATCGGGTAGAATTGAAGGTGAGTCAGTTGAGCTAACCATTCGAACTTTTGGACGATTAACAACTCAAGAAGAATTTAATAATCTAATTGTGCGCGAAGAAGCAGGTAGTATCATTCGTCTTAAAGACATCGGCTATGCTGAATTACGACCAGAAAACGAAAGAACGTTATTGCGTGGAAACGGTGGGATCCCTATGATTGGTGTCGCAGTACAACCACAGCCAGGCGCAAACTACATTGATATTGTTGATCAGATCTACGAGCGTATTGAAAAAATTAAAGTGGATTTACCCGACGACATTAAGCTAGGTGTTGCACTTGACAGCACCGAAAATATCCGAAAATCAATCAAAGAAGTACAGGGAACGGTAGTCATTGCGTTTTTGTTAGTGCTTTTAGTGATATTTTTATTTCTAAGAAACTGGAGAACAACCCTCGTTCCAATTATTGCGATACCCATTTCTTTGATCGGAACATTTTTCGTGATGTATATCATGGATTTTTCAATCAATATCTTAACACTTTTAGGAATTGTTTTAGCGACAGGACTTGTGGTTGATGATGCTATTGTAGTAATGGAAAACATCTACACCAAAATAGAGCGCGGAATGAAACCAAAAAAAGCGGCTCATGAAGGTGCGAAGGAAATCATTTTCGCTGTAATTGCAACTACAATAACGTTAACGGCAGTATTTTTACCTGTAATCTTTTTAGAAGGTTTAACGGGTCGATTATTCCGTGAATTTGGTATTGTCGTGGCGGGATCTGTAATCATTTCCTCATTTGTATCATTGACTTTAACACCAATGATGAGTTCGAGATTGCTGAAGAAAAAGCAAAAACAATCAAATTGGTTTAAAAAATCTGAAGCGTTCTTCACTGGTTTAACAAACGGTTATAAACGCACATTGATTGCTTTTATGAAGCGTCCTTGGCAAGCATTTATTTACATGGGGTTAATTACAGGAATGATCTTTTTCTTTGGTTCTCAACTGCAATCTGAACTTGCTCCCATGGAAGACAAAGGTCGTTTGCGGGTTATGAGTACTGCACCTGAAGGTACATCGTTTGAAAGAATGGATGCTTATCAGGAAGAATTGATTGCACTCACAGATACAATGCGAGAAAAAGAATCGCTACTCTCTGTAACATCACCAGGATTTGGATCTTCCGTTTCAATAAATAAAGGTTTTGTGAGGATTACTTTACTTCCAAAAGATGAACGGGAAAAAAGTCAGTTTGAGCTTGCTGATGAACTCACGGCAAAACTTAAACCGTATAATTTTGCAAGAACATTCGTTGTTCAAGAACAAACCATAGGTGGAGGAAGAAATTCAGGGTTGCCAGTACAATATGTGCTACAAGCTACGAGTTTAGATAAGATTGAAGCAATACTTCCTGAATTTTTGGAAAAAGCAAACAATCATCAAGGGTTTGATGTCGTTGATGTTGATTTAAAATTCAATAAGCCAGAATTACAGGTTGAGATCAATCGAGACAAAGCGAAAACAGTGGGTGTTTCGGTGGAAGATATAGCTGAGACGTTGCAATTATACTTTTCTGGACAACGTTATGGTTATTTTATAAAAGATGGCAAACAATATCAAGTTATTGGACAGGCTCAAAAAGAATTTAGAAATGATCCAAGAGACTTAAAAGAAGTTCATGTGAGAAATGATGCTGGCGAAATGATTTCATTGGATAATCTTGTAACTGTTTCTGATGAATCAAGTCCGCCGCAATTGTTTAGATACAATAGATATGTTGCAGCCACGATTTCTGCGTCACCATCAAAAGGAAAAACGATTGGAGATGGAATAGAAATTATGGATGAAATCGCAGACGAAGTTTTAGATGCGTCGTTTACGACTTCACTAGCTGGAACTTCGAAAGAATATATGGAAAGTGGTAATAGTTTAATTTTTGCATTCGTTTTAGCTTTAGTTCTGGTTTATTTAGTGCTTTCGGCTCAATTTGAAAGCTTTACCGATCCTTTAGTAATTATGCTAACCGTACCTTTGGCTTTGGCTGGAGCTGTGTTGACATTATGGTTGTTTGATCATACGTTAAATATTTTTAGTCAAATTGGTATAATCGTTTTAGTTGGATTAGTAACCAAGAACGGAATTTTAATTGTAGAATTCGCTAATCAACGTAAAAATGCGGGATTAAGCTTAAAATCTTCTATAATTGATGCTTCTGCTGAGCGTTTCCGACCTATATTAATGACTTCCTTAGCAACAATTCTAGGTGCTTTGCCCATCGCTTTAGCTATCGGAGATGCATCGACCAGTAGAATTCCGATGGGGCTGGCAATTATCGGTGGGTTGGCATTCTCATTAGTACTTACACTTTATATTATTCCAGGGCTCTATATTTATTTCACATTAAAGCGTAAAGAATCATGAAACTTTTTCTTTTTATAACTATTTTCCTATTTAGTGCGTTTTGTTTAGCGCAAGAGAAATGGACTTTTGACCAAGTTATTGATGAAGTATTGGAAAAAGACTTCGGCGTTAAGATTAGTCGAATTGATGCTGAAATAGCTAAGAACAATAATAATCCTGGAGCTGCGGGGTATTTGCCAACAATAAATGCTTTTGCAGATCAAAATTTTTCAATTAGTAGTGCACGACAAGAGTTTTTAAGTGGACAAGTTAATGAAGCCGAGAATGCTCAAAACCGTTCATTTGATATGGGAGTTGAATTAAACTGGACATTTTTTGACGGTTTTAAGATGTTTGCAACTGATAAAAAACTAAATCATTTAGAAGACTTTAGTCAAATGTCATTACTTGCTGAAATGGAAATGAAAATTTATGAAGCTTCTGTAGCCTTTTATACTCTTTTAGCATTACAACGAATGGATTCCGTATATAATGAGGCAATCGATTTATCAAAATCAAGACTAGATTACATCCAAGTTCAAATCGACAATGGAGCTGCTTCAAAGGCGCAGTTAGCTCAAGCTACTTTAGATTTAATCTCTGACAGCGCAGCCTACATAGACAATCAAAGAGCTGTTTCTGAAGTGTCTACTACTTTAAACGCCTTACTTGCTAGAGAGTCGAATGATATCATTAGACTATCTGGTGAATTAGACCCTGAAGTAACGAAGGTTACATGGGAGGAGTTAATTCAATCTGCAAAAGAACAAAACACGTCTATTTTACAATCAAAATCAATGATTGCCATTAGTTCTATGGAAGAAAAAGAAGCTAAAAGTCGGTTTTACCCACAACTAAGTTTCTACTCATCTTATAACTTTGGAAGCTCAGTAAATGAAGTTGGTTTCTTGAGTTCAAATAGAAGTTTTGGTCCTAGTTTTGGCATTACTGCTCAGTGGAGTATTCTAGATCAGCTTTCTAGAGTTACAGAAACAAAGAATGCAAAATTAAACAAAGAAAGCGCAGAGATAGCCGCAAAACAAGAAGAGTTGACTGTAGAAAAAAGTTTGTATGATGCCTTTAATGCTTATGAGTTTGTTACTAAAAAAATAAATTTTGAAAATCGAAATGCAAAACAAACTGAGGAAATTGTATCAATCACAGAAAAAGCCTATGAAGCAGGAAGTATCAATCCCTTCGAATTAAGAGAAATTCAATATGGTGTAATCGAGGCAAAAGGTAGACTAATCCAAGCTCAACTTGAGTACCTGACATCTAAAATGAATATTTCGCTACTAACTGGAGACTTTAAAGATTTATTGAATTAGACTTTTATACAACTACTTTCACTATTGTCCGAGATCCCTCATTTCATTACCAAAAAAAAGCTGAACAAATATTTGCTCAGCTTTTTTCAAACAACAACCAACCTATTCAACCTTAATTCTTAATAATTCGACGTTGATAAACGCCTTTTTCAGTAACAATGTTTACAATATAAACACCTGGTTTTATATTTGATAAGTCAATAGTCTTTTCATTGTTATGACTTGTATTTATACTTTGACCATTCATAGAAGTCAAACGAATTGATTCAATGTTTTGGTCTGTTTGAATAAAGAGTTTTTCAGAAGCTGGATTAGGATAAACTTTAATTTGTTCATCTTCAGCAAAAGTCTGCAATCCTACATTTGTAATATTAACACAGCTTGAAGTGTCTGTACATAAAAAACCAGAAATGACAACTGCATAGCTTCCATTCACCGTTGGTGTAAAACTTTGATTTGTTTCACCAGCAATAGGTGAATCACCATTTCCACAATCTATCCATTGATAAGTCGCATTATTTGTATTAGCTGTAATTGTAGCCCCAGGTCCAGTTGTTGAAGTATCTAGAGCACAGTATTCCCATAACTCATTTCCAGTTGAACCATCATCCGCTCTAAAAATCAAACTCCCCATAATAGGAGTTAGGTAATTTGGATTGGAGCTTCCTGCACCTGGATTAATGTCAATTAACTGAACTGAAGAACCATCAGAAGCAAATAATTCTTGTCCATTCGTCCCATCATCAGCTGTAAAAAATAATTGATTATTAAATGAAGTTAAATTGGATGGTGATGAACCAGCTGAACCAGGGTTAACATCTTCAATAAGAGAAACGCCAGTTCCATCGAGTTTCATTAATTCTCTTCCATTGGTTCCGTCACTTGCTGTAAAGTATAAATCATCTTTAAAAAACATTAGGTTAGCTGGAGACGAACTATTAGCACCAGGATAAACATCTGATAAATTTACATTTGTTCCATCACAATGCCATAGCTCTTCGCCACTAGTTCCATCAAAAGCAACAAAATAAAGGTCACTGTCTTTTACCCTTAAGTTAAATGGTGAAGAACCAGCTGCGCCTGGATTAATATCAAATGATGTTGTGTCTGTTCCATCGTGAACATAAAGTTCACCTCCCATACTAGTCGTATTTGCAACAAAATATAAAGCTCCATCAGCTGAGGTTAAGAAGTAAGGGTAGGAGTCACCTGCGCCTGCCTCAATGTCATAAAAACTAAACGTAGTTCCATCATACATCCAAAGTTCTGTGCCATTTGAACCATCGTCAGCTGCAAAGAATATATTATTATCAACAATAGTAAAGCTATTCGGAAAAGAAGAATTTGCACCAGGATTTATGTCCTCCAATAGTGAAACGTTTGTGCCGTCAAAGGAATGAATTTCAGTTCCTTCTACACCATTATCTGCTGCAAATATGAGTTGATTATTGAATATAGTTAAGTCTGAAGCATAAGAACTTGCAGCACCCGAGTTTATATCAAAAAGCGTTGTACCCGTACCATCGCACTCCCACAACTCATTTCCATTTACTCCATCATCGGCATTAAAGTATAACTTATTGTTAAACTCTATTAGGTTAGTAGGGTTTGAACCACTTGCTCCTGAGTTAATATCAAAAGATGTTGTATTTGTTCCATCATACATCCATAATTCAGTACCATTTACACCATCATCTGCTGTAAAGTATAAATCAGAACCTATGGGTGTTAACCAGTTTGGAGAAGAACTTCCTGAACCAGGGTTAATTTCAATCATTGTTGTTGAACTACCATCATACTTCCAAAGTTCAAAACCATTTGTCCCATCGTCAGCTGTGAAGTAAACTACTGAACCCACTTGGGTAATATTTGAGGCATTTGAACCTAGAGCCCCAGGATTTATGTCTTCAATTAAGTTTTGCGATTGTACGCCACCTGTTAAAATCGCTAATGTCAAAGCAGTGATTATTTTTTTCATAATTATTTAATTTAATTTGAATATTACACGGCATTAATTGTCAGTTAGTTGGTAAAATGTACATTTTTTTGAATATTTATGTTCTATCGGTAAAAAAACTAAACTCAATAAATGTTTAAGATTTAATTTGTTTTCAACCATAAACCTAGGGCAAACTCATACTTTTGGTTCTACTAAAATTTTAATGGGGAAGTAATATAT
>JBBEBO010000014.1:0-45890 GCA_040882265.1 Brumimicrobium sp.
ATCTATTGACATTTTGACTTTTCATCACGAAAACTCATGAATAATACGGGTTAAATAGTAACGAACTATGAGTATTATTCTTTTCTTTCTTAACTTTGACCAAATTTTTCCATCATGCAGTTTGAATTAACCAAAGAGTTTTTGGAGGAAATCCGTGAGATGATTACGCAGAATAACACTGCGTATATTGACAAGCATATAATTCAATTGCACCCAGCTGATATTGCCGAAATAATCGATGAACTTGATGGAGATGAAGCGAGGTTCATTTATGCTCACTTGGACAATGATCGCCAAGGTGAAGTACTGATGGAACTTGAAGATGAGGTTCGACAAAAATTTGTTGAGTCGTTGAATCCCTCACAGTTAGCTCAACAACTCGAAAATTTAGACTCCGATGATGCTGTTGATATTTTAGGGGAATTGTCTGTAGATAGACAACTGGAAGTCATTGCTGAAATGGACAACGACGACGCTGCAGAATTAGTAGACCTTCTAAACTACGATGAAAGCTCTGCGGGTGGTTTGATGCAGACAGAGTTTATCAAAGCAAAATTGGACTGGCCTGTTAACCGCTGCGTTATTGAACTTCGTCGTCAAGCGGAAGATGTTGAAAAAGTTTACACCATTTATGTTGTAGATAATCAAGACAGATTGGTTGGATTTTTATCCTTAAAGTCATTGCTTTTTGCGAATACGAATACTTTAATAAAAGACATTTATCAGGATAAAAATATGGTTTATGTCACCACAAACGTGGAAGGAGAGGAAGTTGCACGAATCATGGATAAATATGACTTGGTTTCTATACCTGTATTGGACCTACAAAAGAAATTAGTTGGTAGAATTACAATTGATGATATCGTAGATGTGATTCGTGAAGAAGCAGACAAAGATTTTCAAATGGCTTCTGGTATTTCTGAAAGTGTTGAAGCAACAGCAAGTGTTTGGAGAATGTCACGTTCGAGAATGCCTTGGTTATTAATTGGTATGCTTGGAGGAATTTTGGGAGCTCAAGTGATTGGTAATTTTGAAACTCAAATTGGAAAGATTCCTGCGTTAGCATTTTTTATTCCACTCGTTGCAGCGATGGGGGGGAATGTTGGTGTACAATCAAGTGCAATAGTTGTACAATCTATAGCCAATGGAACAAATCAGTTTGGAAGTATTCTTTCAAAAGTTAGAAAAGAAGCAGTACTCGGGTTATTAAATGGATTAATTTGCAGTATAATAATCTTTTTTATTACTTGGTTGCTTCAAAATATCATGTTGGGGATTTCTGTGAGCGTTGCTTTGTTTATAGTAATCTGTTTTGCCGCTGTTTTTGGAACTCTAATACCACTTGTTTTAAATAAATACAACATCGATCCTGCTGTTGCAACGGGACCATTTATCACGACTCTTAACGATGTAGTTGGGCTGTTTATTTACTTCGTAGTTGGGATGACGGTTTTTAGTTTATAAAGCTTTTAAAATTCAGTGTGAATCACACCTTCCTTTAAAGATGCTGGAGAAATATAACACTCCCTTATTTCAAGTTGTTCAATAATCCATTTTGTTTTTAGAGCAGCAACATGAATCATTATTTGTCTAAACTCGGGAATTTGGGGACTATTTTGTCGTTCTTTAAATGATGAAGCAATGATTAAATCTAATTTTTCAATTAATTTTTCAAATGGAATTAAGGTACTTTTCCAAAGATTAAATTCTTTCTCACCAGTAACGAGCTCAAAAAATGTTTCAAAACTACCAGAGGCACCGATTAAATCATGTGACTTAATTGATTTAAAAAAACCATTTGTTTCATGCTCAAAAAAAGAATAAATTTCTTGAATATTATTATGTGATAATGGATCGCTTAACTCAAACTTTTGAATGATTCTTGAAACGCCAATGTCATAACTTTTTTTAGTAATAATTGCACCGTTATCTATTAAGATGAACTCTGTGCTGCCTCCTCCAATATCCATTATACATGAAGGCTTTTTGAATTCATGTACACTTTTAACCCCTTCATAAATGAGCGAGGCTTCAGCCATCCCATCAATGACTGAAATGTCAATGTTTAATTCTTTTTTGGCAATTGATATTAAATCACGAGCGTTTTTTGCTCCTCTTAAAGCAGAAGTTCCAAAAGCTTTGATTTTTTGCACTCCAAGTTCATGGCATTTTGCTGAATATTCTCTCAACGCTTTAAGTGCTCGTTCTTTGGCGTCTGGAGCAATCATAGACTCATTAATGCCACCCATTCCTAAGTTCACGGCATTTTTGTGTGAAGACAAAACCTCAAAATGGTCACCTTTTTTGTCAAAGATGATTAAGTTAAATGTGTTAGTTCCAAGATCAATTACAGCTCCTCGCATTTACGTTTTTTTCAGCCATTTATACAACATTTTCAAGCGTACTCGGTGTCCAAACTGAAGTATGCCATTCTTATAAATTCTTCCTGCTAAATTTAAGACTAAAAATGCAAATAAAAATAACAGAAAAAGAGAAAAATATAATCTCCAAGCATCTCCGTCTTTAAAACCACTTGACAACTCAACCATCATGACTACAGGTGAAGTAAAGGGGATAAACCCAAGCCAAGTGCTGATTGCGCTATCGGGATATAAAATAACAAAATATCCAGCAACTAACGAAGAAACGAGTAATAAACTAATTGGAATAATAAATTGTTGTCCATCAGATTCTGACCCCATGGATGAACCTATCATTGCAAAAAAAGCTCCATAAAAAAGATATCCTCCGAGGAAGAATAATATAAAAAATAAGAGCATGTTCCCGAACTGAATTTGTTGGTAAATTAATTCAACAAACGGACTTTGATTTTTAAAGTTTGAGGTTTCAGAAATTTCGCCATTCAGCTGATTAGCCACCATTTCTGGGGCTAAAAGATCTGGGAATAAGGTCATCCTAAACAAGTATAATCCTGCTGAAATAATAACTGTCCATATCAAAACCTGAATGATCGCTGTTATTCCAACACCAATTATTTTTCCAGATAAAAGTTGTTTGGGAGTTATTGAGGCGAGTAGAACTTCAACAATTCGGTTGGTCTTTTCTTTTGTTACACTGCGCAAAATTGTCATTCCGAAAAGGAGGATAAAAACAACGATAAAGCTTCCAAAAGCGAAACCAACCCAACTCGCAGTTTGAGATTTTTCATTTTTAGGGTCGTATGTATCTTTTAATGCAAAGGAAAGGGGCTGTTTTATTTCACGAAATTTTTTGACAGATAAATCTGTAAATTCTTCGACCATTATTTCTTCTAATCTTCGCTCAACATGATAGACCAATTTCCTTTGAATGGCCTCCGAAGGTCTTTCGCGATAAGAGATGATAACATGTTTATTTGACAGCACTTTTTCATTAATCCAAATCGCTAAATCAAATGATTGAAAATCTTTACCTTCAGCAAACTCATCGTAATCAACGAAATCATTTATAAAGTGAAAATTAAACTTTGGATCCTCTTTAGGACTTAACTTGCCTTGGAAAAGTTCGTTTTTATCCATCAACAGAACATTCCAAGTTTGTTTTTGGTTGCTGTCAAAAGAAAGGAATAAATAGATTAACCCTAAGACTAACAGTGGACCAAGGAAAACCATTCCAAGAAAGGAACGGCTTTTAATCCGTTCGGCTAATTCCCTTTTTGCGATGAGCCAAATCTTATGCATCAATTTCTGGTTTACTATTATTTATTACTTGCATAAAAACTTGTTCCATGCTTGGGAGCACCTCTTTGACTTCAGTTATTTTAACATGAGACATAACAGCATTTAGCAAATCATTGATGCTATTTCCTTGTCGCATTTTCAAATAAACAGTGAAGTAATCATCTGAATGTGCTATTTTTTCGATTATTTCATAACCAGCCCATAATGCTGTAGCAAAACCAATCATATTTCCATGAAAACTTATTTCATATAATCCTTTTTTATATTCTTTACGCAGATCGAGGACATTTCCTTCCAACAATTTTTCACCATCGTTTATTAAAACTGCTCTATCGCAAATCTCCTCCACGCTTTGCATATTATGTGTTGATAGCAAAATTGTTCTTCCCTGTTCTCTAAAATATTTTATTTCATTTCGAATTAATTCTATATTGATTGGATCAAAACCACTAAAGGGCTCATCTAAAATTAACAGTTCAGGATCGTGGAGAACAGTACAGATAAATTGAACTTTTTGCGCCATCCCTTTCGACAGTTCTTCAATTCTCTTTTTGCGCCATTCTTGAATGTTGAAACGATCAAACCAAAAATTGATTTTGGTTTTAGCATCATTGGTTTTTAACCCACGAAGTTTTGCTAAAAAAAGCGCGTGATTTTCAACAGTCATTGAACGATACAACCCTCTTTCTTCTGGTAAATAACCGATATCTTTCAGAAAATCTTGCTGCATTAATTTACCCCGAAATGAAACATAACCGCTATTTTGCTCTGTAATTTGATTGATAATTCGAATAAGTGTTGTCTTACCCGCCCCATTTGGCCCCATCAACCCCAATATCTCACCTTCATTTGCTGAAAAAGAGATTTCTTCTAAGACTTTCTTTCGAAAATACGACTTTGATATACGGTCAATTTCTAACATGGATCTTGAATCTAGGCTAAATATAGTAAAGAGAATTAAAATTGGTGATAATAAGAGGATTTGTTTAGTGAAATCACCACATTCTATTGTCTGGAGCACTTAATTTTTTAATGAGTTTATTCTTTCTTTCCAATTTTATATTCAATGCCAACTTATTTAACCTGCTAACCCATTTGCACGTGAAAATGCCATATCTTTTAAATTTTGTTCAGTATTTGATATTCCATACTTAGTTGCGACATTTCTCCAATTTTTCACAGCTGATTTTACTTCTTTAATAATTTCGTGTGCTCGATTTTCTTTTAATCGGAAGTACGAACAAACTTCAACGGCCAGATCTAAATTTAACGTGTTGTCATCCTCTGAGATATTCAGTTTTAACCCAGTGCCAGTTTCTACAGGATTAATGTCATATGCAGGTGATAAAACCCAACCTTTAGGTGTTAAGATAAACCCATGATTTCGTAGATGATCATCAGTATTTGACACACAAATACTAAACACAATTCGTCTCCACAATTGTTGCAAGTCATTATTTACATTAGCTCCTTGAGTTATAATAAATTCTACCAGTTCTAGGTAACTGACTCCCTCACCATAATCCTCTCCATCTAAGTGTCCCAACAAAGTCATAGCTGAAGCAAAATGGATACGCTCCCCTTTAGTTGTTCGATCGAATCGTTTAGTCAAAAATGTGTGATTGGCATTTGAAAATTTCTTCGCTTGTGCTTCCGCCATATTTACACCTGCAGCAAGGGCTAATTCGTAAGTCACAATTTCCCAACCTCCAATATCAAATTGATCATTCTTACTCGGAAATTTTGCAATCCACAAATGATCATTGTTGTCCAGTATACTTGCTTTAGGTCGTGCACCACCTAGAGAAGAACCTGGTGCAATCAACATGTTCAACCATTTCATGTATTCAGGATCATTGGTCACATCATCATCTTCCAAACGCAAACTAATTTGTTGCAATTCTCGAATAGATGCCCAGGGAGGACTGGCCATTTCTTTATTGTCATTTAAGAACGGACCATCTTGATCCAGTTTAAAACGCAATCCTCCCATACGATGCTGATCATAAACACCCAACAAGTAATCCGTTTCAAATAAATTATTTTGTGATCGTCCTTCCTCTCTTGCTAAAGCAGCTTCCCTTTTCCGCATTAAAATACGCCCCCACCTGTCTGGAGATGAATCCAAAAACATCCCAAAATTATGTTTTTCTGGATCATTTAAGTACTGCTTTCCTACATACAACTGTAAATCTGGATCGAGCGATTGAGCATGTCCAGATTGTAGCCAGTGATTATCATATTCAAACGAAAATATCTCTTTGCCTCTTAAAAGTTCAGCATGTATTAACCCCAGAAATACCGAACCATTCAATCCGTGCCAATCTGCGTATACATACAGCGCTCTTTTTTTATTTGTCTTCACCATGATTTACTTCTTTTTTGGTGCCCGTTTCTTTATACTTAAGTTTGCATCTTGCAATTTTCTTCCCAACACATCATCTTGGGCAATCAATAAAAAATCCTTTTCAAGCCCCAAAACTTTTAGCACATTCAGGTAGTAACCAATACTGACTCCTTCATATCCCTTCTCAATAAAATTAAGCGTAGAACGACTTATCCCAGCTCGTTCAGCTACTTGTTCAGCACTTAGTTTACGCCTCAATCTAGCTAACTTGATATTTTCCCCAAGTTCTGCCATTATTTTCTTCATTTTAGGTAATAGTACTGGACTTTTATTTGCCATAATGTTTAATTAATAACACAAATATAAGTATTTTTGTCTTAATATTAATACATTATAAAATATTATTACTAAGCCATCTGAGTCGCCTGTGATTACTTCCTAACTCATGCAGGTTAAAATTGGTGATAATAAGAGAATTTGCTTAGTGAAATCTACATTTTCTATTTACTAGAGCGCTGAGTTTATTCTTTTTTGAAGTATATATGCTTCAATTGGTAAAATTGTTACTCTTTGCATTTACGTTTGTTCGGCAAGGGGGGTATGTTTGTGCAGTTACTGGACTCGAAATAAATGAGGGCAAATAATCCTCGCTTATAACTTAACTATTTTAACTACTTCGTTTGCTGATTCTCCCTCATAAACAATGGAATAAGCTCCACTTTGCCAATTAACAGTATTGACATAAAAGGTTGATAGTCCAACTTTCAGATTTTCATCTTGTATTACTGTATTTACAAGTTTTCCTTGAGCGTCATAAATCTTGACTGTTCCTGTTTCTTCAAAAGGCATTACAATTTGAACATTTAATTCATGATCAACTGGATTTGGATAAGGGGCAATGAGAATAGCGTTTTCTTCAGAAATAGCACTACAAACAGTGTTATTGCTTAAGTTTTCATCAATAAATTGAGCTGGTGTTCTGATCTCAGCTTCAACACAGATGAAGTTTTTATCTTCATTATTTGCTGAAACGGTTGTACTCGGTGAGGCGGAAAAAATGTAAATTTCCTTTTCACCAGCTTTTAATTCTCCTTCCCATGTTTCTTTTACGACTGAGAGGGATGCAGTACGTAGAAATAAATCTGCGGAATTTATTGGCGATGTTCCTTTATTTTCAAGTTCAACACCAATGATATAAAATCCATCAGAAGATTGAGTAAAAAGTTGATTTGCAGCTAAATCAGTTCTGGGTTCAAGTACAGGTAGAATTAAAGCAACGCTATCACGACATTCGAAATCATTTTCGATTAAAAGCTCAACAGTTAAAGTTTGTCCAATAGTGCTTGATGGGAATGTAAAACTTGGATTTTCTTCATTCGAAGATCCCAAATTGTCAAATGTCCAAGTGTTTGATGAAGCACCTTCACTTAAATTTTCAAAGGCTGTTGGATAATCAGCTAAAAATGCGTTAGGATTAATTTCAAACCCAGCAGAAATATAGTCATTCACATTAATGGTATAAGAATCGCTGTTTGAACAACCAAAAGAAGAAACAACAGTTTGTTCTACCGTTTGATCTCCACTTGTTTCAAAAACTTCTTCAACCGAGAACCCATTCACTTGTGGTGAACTATTAAATGTCCAATATACTTCAGCAACACTTCCATTTGTTACAAACGATTCATCATCGAATACTGTTTCAATACCTGCACAAGAAGCGTTTGTTGAATAATCAACATTTGGCAATGCATGTACCTTTAAAGGTAAACTTATTTCATTTGAACACCCGTTGTCTGCAGTAGCATTTAAGTTAACCGTATAATTTCCAGGAGCACTAAATAGCTTTTGTGGTTCTGCTTGCCCTGAAAAGGTTCCGTCTCCAAAAGACCAGTTGTAATTTGAAATAACATTTGGTGTATCAACCGAGCTTAGGTTATCAAAAATAACAATCTCACCAACACATACCTCTTCAAATTCAAAATCTGCTTCAGGAGCTGGTTCGATGGTGACCGTTTTAACAACAGTATCGGAACACCCATTCACATCTGTTCCGATCAACTCAACATCATAGTCATCAGCAGATTCAAAAATATGTGTTGTGTTTTGTCCTGAACCTTCGTTGTCTATTCCGCTTGATGGGTCGTCGAAGTTCCATTGCCATGTGTTGATTGTTGTGGGGGTGAGTTGGGCGGCGTTGAGTGATGTTGATAGGTCTTCGCAATCTCCAGAAGTACTAAATGACAAAGACGGTTTATTATAAAAAGTAACTGTATCTCTTTTTATGTTACTACAACCAGCATTGGTTTCAACTTCCAATTCAACAATGTACGAAAGGGTATCGGTATGATTGTAAGGAGTAGAACTACCCATTAACGTATCGCTAGGAAATCTCCAAGTATATTGAGCTATTAGATCGCCAGAAGCTGGAACACTCTCGTCTGTGAAAAAGTGTTCAGAATACGGACAAACTGTATCAAAAGTAAAGTCAACTAATGGGCCTTCTGTGTTAACAAGTTCTATTTCCACAGTGTCAAAAGCGACACAGCCCATATCATCAGTCACTTCAATCGTATAGTCTTGTGTCCCAACGGTCGTCGGTTCAAAAGAGGGGTCAGTAGATCCATCTCCCCATAAATGACTATACGGGCTATTGCTAGCGTTTCCGTATTCAAAAAATAATTCTGTATTTAAACACACCGTTCTGTCTAGGCCTAGTCCTTCTGTTTCGGGAAACTCATTAATATCTAAAATTATAGAGTCACTGCTTATACTACAACCATTAGAGTTTGAAAACAAGTTATAAATAGTATCATTTTCAAATGCCTCATAATTCGTGTTTGTTGAACCATCATGCCATTCTGAAGTAATTCCTGTTGGTAGCATATTGTTGTAACTGATATCTAGTGTATCAAACAAACATAGTGTAGTATCATTTTCCTGACTTAATATCGGTTTAGGAACAAGTCCCTCTATAAAAATAGAGTCTCGAACAGTTCTTCCAAATGCTTCTGCCTCTACCCAATACCAGCCGTTCTCATCGACTGTTATATTTGGCTGATCTGTTTCTCCTGTTGACCAAGTTACGGAGCTAAATGCTGGGTCATCTATTGCACCCAAAGTAATTTGAGAGGTACATGTGTCTATATCGATTCCTAGATCTGGATAGGGGTGGTATTTTGTGATGAGGTATTCGTCTACTAATTGTCTATCAGAAACAGATAATTGGTTGGAGTATACAATGACTTCAGCGAGATCTCCATGGAAATTAAGAGATGTCAAATCAGGCCTTGTCCCTATCATATTCATCCGAAAGCCATCTACGCCAGTTCCCGTATAGATTCCTGCTTCAGTACTATTTAAAAATATACTATTGTTTAACATGCTGCGAATCCCCCAGTTAAAATTCCCAACACTATTTATCCTTCTAAAAACTTCAGGATTATTATAATAACTACCAAAATTGAAAAATGTGCCAGCCGTTCCTCTTGCATGAATCCCACCAGACCTTCCTCCTCCTTGATAACCTAAAATATAGGGCAGAGCGCTATTTATGCTTTTTTGCCTATAGACTATAAATAAAGTGAAATTTAAATTTTCAATTGTTAAAGGAGTCATTGAAAGACGGTGCTGATTTGATCCTATATTTCCACCAAAACTAATAACATTCCTTCCATTAATCCTGTTTTCAAGCAATTCAGGGCGTAAACTATTTACCCCTTGTGATGCTGTAAAGTTTGAACTAACGGAGTTTTCCCAAGTAGTCACGCGATTATTACTCAAAGTAACACCTTCCCCAGCATCAATGTGATAGATCAAGCTACCTAAATTATCAAGGTCATGAATGCTAAGTATGCGTTCAGAAATACTGGTTGTCCCGTTAGATGCGGCAATACGCCAGTAAGTGGTGTCTGTTAAATCAGAAACGGCAACTGTATAAGTGTTTTCTGTTGTTGTAAAAGTTTGAACACTAGAGAAGCCCGAAGTAGCAGATAGTTCAAGGTCATAAGAAGCTGCATCAACTGCATTCCACAAGAAAGTTACACTATCCGTATCGGTCGAAAAAACTGCTTCGTCATAAGGTGTTTTTAAATACAATGATGACTGACCTAACAAGGAGGAATAGCAAAAAGTAATAAAAAGAAATGTATATAACCTTTTCATTAAAGATGATTCTTTTAAGCAAAGTTACGAAATTTGATACTATAAACAGAAAAAGATCAAATGAAGCTACTTTTTCTTTGGATTTTCATTTTTTCATATCATATTTGTATCCGAGTACTTTTTTTACTCACTATGATAGAAACACTTATTACTTCTAAAACACGGGTAAAACTGTTGATTAAGTTTTTTCTTAATGCGGAGACGTCTTCCTATTTGAGAGAATTAGCGGCAAATCTAAATGAGAACACGAATGCTGTTCGTGTTGAATTAAATCGTTTGACTGATGCTGGTATTTTATTATCTGAACGCAAAGGAAATAAAGTCTTTTATCGTGCAAATCGAGCACATATTTTCTTTAAAGACATTCAAAGTATCGTATCCAAATATACTGGACTTGATCGTTTACTAGACGAAGTGGTGGGATATCTCGGTGATTTGAAACGTGTTTATGTCATCGGAGATTATGCGAATGGGAATGACTCTGGAACCATTGAGTTGCTAATGACAGGTGATCCAAAATTGGACTACTTGAGCAACTTAATTGATAGAATGGAACAAGAAATTAGCCGAAAAATAAAATGTAAGGCCATGTCGGTTGATGATGCAACTGTTTTTCTTCAAGAAAAGGGGAATTCAGCATTTTTAATATACGACGGTGAGCGCTAGGTTTTATGGTGTGTGTAGCGTTTTTTAAAGTACTTAGTCTGTGACTAACGATGGCGAAGCCGTGGGAAAAAAGGGGTCCACAGTGTCGCTCAGAGTAATACACAGAGTAACACAGTGAAAAACTTTGTGAAACTCTGTGAAACAATTAAACACCGTGAAACTCCGTGACCCAACTCCGCGAAACTCTGTGAAACAACACAATAAAAGATCAAAAATCTAAAAAACATATTACAGCTCGGCGAAGGTCAATTTGTCGAATTTAAACTTTCGATAGATAAGAGCTTTCAAAAAGAAATAGTTGCGTTTGCAAATGCGTCTGGCGGGAGTATTTTTATTGGAGTTGATGATTATGGAGAAACTAAAGGGATTCCAATTACAAATAAATTAAAGTCACAAGTACAAGATATTGCAAGAAACTGTGACCCTCCCATTTCTATTGAACTCGAGGAGTATGAAAACATATTAATCGTTGAGGTCAAGGAAGGAACAAATAAACCTTATGCTTGTTCTACAGGGTTTTATTTAAGAATGGGTGCTAATGCTCAGAAAATGAAAAGAGATGAAGTTTTAGGGCTTGCAATTAAGACCGGGAAAATACGCTATGACGAGCAAATATGTACAAGTTTTGAATGGAGTGACTTTGATGATCAAAAATTTACTGAATATTTAAAGCTAGCTAAAATATCCAATAATTTAACTAAAGAAGAGACTTTACAAAATTTAAGGGTTTTATCTGATGAAGGAATGACAAATGCTGGAGTTCTGTTTTTTGCAAAAGAACCTTATAAATACATCATTAGCTCTAGAGTCAGATGCGTCCACTTTAAAGATGATGAACGAATAAATATCTTAGATAAAAAAGTGGTTGACCTTGGGATTGTTGGAAATATAAAATATGGAATAGCTTATTTGAATGACAGAGCTGCCGTTCGTTATGAAATTAAGTCCGAGTATCGTAAAGAATATCCAGAATATCCAGTCGAGGCTTATAGAGAAGCAATCGTAAATGCTGTTGTGCATTTTGATTATTTCTTGGGAGATACTATCGCTGTTGAAAAACATAAATCCAAAGTTATAATTCATAACAAAGGAGAGTTGTTATTCCCGAAATCAGAGTTTGGAAAAAGAAGTGAGGCAAGGAATCGCTTGATTGCAGACTTACTTTCTCGCACTAACCTTATGGAAAAAGCAGGGACTGGAATTAAAAGAATGAAAGAAGCATTAATTGAAAATGGAAATGAGTATAATTTTTCTTTTACAGATGCTTTTGAATTGACTATTAATAATAGTGTCGTAGATAGTGTCGTAGATAGTGTCGTAGATAGTGTCGTAGATAATGTCGTAGAAAAAAGGAGCGAAGAAATAATAGACCTTATAAGGCACGACAATAGAATATCAGCAAAAAAAATTGCAGAGAGATTAAAAGTTACTGAAAGAACGGCGCAAAGAGATTTAAATAAATTAAAAAAAACGGGAGTGATAAAAAGAATTGGCGCTGCAAAAGGTGGTTATTGGAAAATAACAGAAAATAATGAATGACCTCAATGCTAAGAAAGCTTCGTATACATGCGCATCCCTTCTTATTATTTCCCCATTAGCATTACGAAACTTCACTCGGTCTGCTTTATTCTCTTATGTCAAGATAACTGAATAATTTCATCAACTCAAAGTCGCGCTTTACGAAAAACTGTTAGCAAACAATAAACATCATCAACCAAGAAGTGGAGCTGACCGAGTGATTTATTACATCCTGCGGATATAATAAATCGTATCGAGAGAGCGACTTGAAACAAAATATAAAATGAAAACAGAACAATACGACAACATTATTCAGCCTAAAAAAAACCTTTTAGATTTACGTTTAGGCGAGTTAGTTAAATACTTCGATTTGTTATTGCTTTTTGTGAAACGTGACATTGTTGTGAACTACAAACAAACTATTCTCGGGCCATTATGGTTCTTTATACAGCCAATTTTAACGACGTTTATTTTTGTAATTGTATTTGGAAATATTGCAGGTCTTTCTACCGATGGAATTCCGCAGCCTTTATTTTATATGGCAGGTATTGTTATTTGGAATTTTTTCGCTGATTGCTTTACAAAAACTTCGGATACTTTTACAGCAAATGCTGAAGTGTTCGGTAAAGTCTACTATCCTCGTTTAATTACTCCACTTTCCATTGTGATATCTAATGGACTTAAGTTTCTAATTCAATTTGGGTTGTTTTTAGGTTTATTTATTTATTTTACTATTAAAGGTGCACCAATGGAGCCTAATTGGACATTGGTATTATTACCTGTATTAATGGTAATGATGGCATTATTTGGATTAGGTTTTGGTTTGATTTTTAGTAGCCTAACTACTAAGTATCGCGACCTAAAGTTTTTGATTCAATTTGGGGTGCAACTTGCAATGTATGCAACTCCAGTGATATATCCAATGAGTGAAATCCCATCAAAGTATCACATCTATATGGCTGCTAACCCGCTTTCTCATATATTAGAAGGTTTTAAATATATGTTTTTTGGTCAAGGTATGATCTCAATGGTGGGTTTACTCTATAGTTTTGTGTTCATGTGTGTTCTATTGTTTGTAGGAACAATTATTTTTAACAGGACAGAACGAACATTTATGGATACAGTGTAATAAAAGTTTAGAAATTAGAGAGGATAAGAAAATGACTGTATTAAAAGTAGAAAATGTTTCAAAACTTTACCGCCTTGGTGAGTTGGGAACTGGCACTGTTTCTCACGACTTAAACCGTTGGTGGTCAAAAGTTCGTGGTAAAGAAGATCCATATGCCATAGTTGGACAAGTTAATGACCGCTCTCAAAAAGCTGAAAGCGACTATGTCTGGGCACTGAAAGACATAAATTTTGAAGTTGAGCAAGGAGAGGTTTTAGGTATAATTGGACGCAATGGAGCAGGTAAATCCACTTTGCTTAAAATTTTATCGCAAATCACAAGTCCCACAACAGGAACCATTAAGACAAAAGGACGAATAGCATCTTTATTAGAGGTTGGTACAGGTATGCATCCAGAAATGACTGCTCGTGAAAATATTTACCTCAACGGTGCTATTCTGGGAATGACTAAAAAGGAAATTGCCTCAAAGTTTGATGAAATCGTTGATTTTTCTGGCTGTACGATGTTTGTAGACACGCCTCTTAAACGCTTTTCTTCTGGAATGCGCGTTCGTTTAGGTTTTGCTGTAGCTGCATTTTTAGAACCTGAGATTTTGATTGTAGATGAAGTGCTCGCTGTAGGTGATGCAGAGTTTCAGAAGAAGGCAATTGGCAAAATGAAAGACATTAGTGCTGGGGGTGGACGAACTGTATTATTTGTAAGTCATAACATGGCGAGTGTTAAGAGTTTGTGTACAAAAGGATTAGTCTTGGAGAATGGCGCATCTGTATTCGAAGGTACAGCTGAAAAAAGTGTCGAACATTATTTATCTTTAGGAAAAAAACACAGCTCTAAATCTTTACTGAAGAGAAAAGATCGATTTGGTGATGGTAGAATAAAACTTGTTAATGTATCTTTTTATAATGGTAACAATATCCAAGTTAATGAGATTATATCTGGAGAGTATTTAAAAATAAAGTTTGAGTTTGAGAAATATGATCAAAATATTGATTATAATAAGTTTTTTATAGGTATAAACTTTAGAGATGAACAAGAACAAAATGTATTAAGTTTTTTAAGTGATGAAATGGGATCTGACTTTATGGGGTTTGAATCTAATACTGAAATAATACTTGAAATACCAAATGTATATTTACGTTCAGGAGTTTATGATATTAGAGTTCAAACTGGAGAAGGGCCTCAAAGGGAGAATCATTTTGATACAATTGAAAACGTAGCTTCGATTCAGGTATTACAGGGTAGTATTTGGGAAAACGGTAAATTAAACAGACCTGGGAATTATGCTGTAATACCTGGGCAATATAAAGTATAGATGAAACTATATCACCGTATTAAATATATGTTTGTTCGTATCTATAAATGGTACATGAGGTCAAAAGCAAGGCCAAACAAAGATGCTATTTGGGTTTTTGGTGTGCAAAAGTCTGGTACCTCAGCCATAACAGGTTTGTTAGCTCATAGAACTGGTAAATCTGTAACCTTAGACACCCCAGTGCTATGGGATCCTTTTTATACGCAAATGTTAAATTCCAAGCTTGATATTATTACTCATATTAAATCCAATCCATATCCATTTTCTAAAGCCATTATAAAAGAACCAGTAGCAAGCTTATTTGTAAGTGAGTTAGATGCCTTTTTTAATATGGATAAGTATGTTTTTATATATAGAAATCCTCATGATGTCATTAGATCTATTTTAAATAGGCTTAATTTACCAGGTGATAAAAAGGATATAGATTTGAATATCGTTGATGAAAATTGGAGAGTACATTTTAAAGATGGTACAAATTATATCAAGTCGCTAACAGAGCTTTGGATAAAAGTTTATTCGCAAGAAGAAGCGATAGAGAATCAAAGGTGTATATTCGTTAAGTACGAAGATTTTTTAAAGGATAAAATAGAATTTATAGATGATTTATGTGCGAAACTAAACCTATCTCCAAAAAATGACATTACAGAAATTTTAGATTTTAACTTTCAACCTAGGGGAAAAAGTAACATAAATCTCAATGAGTTTTTTGGTGAAGATAATTACAACTACATACTTAATGAAACAAAAAAACATTTAAGATGATTCCTGTAACCAAGTCCTTTTTGCCTCCCATGGAGGAGTATACCGCACAAGTGCAGCGAGCCTTTGATAAGGGTTGGTTAACTAATCGGGGAGAACTCGTGCAGGAATTGGAGGCAAAACTTAGAGCTTATTTAGGGCTCAAGGAGACACAAATCTTGTGTACCAATAATGGAACTGTTCCCCTGCAAATAGCTTTAAAACTTTTGGGTAACGGTGGAGAAATTATAACGACACCATTTAGTTACGTGGCTACAACAGCTGCGATTGTTTGGGAACACTGTACTCCCGTTTTCGTAGATATAGACCCGGAACATTTTACCATAGATGAAACCAAAATAGAAGCCGCTATTACAGACAAAACAACTTGTATTTTAGCAACACATGTTTTTGGAAATCCTTGTAATATTGAAGCCATCGAAGCCATTGCCAAAAAGCACAACTTAAAAGTGATTTACGATGCTGCGCATTGTTTTGGGGTAAGGTATAAAGGAAAAAGTATTTTTGAATACGGCGATATCAGTACCTGTAGCTTTCATGCTACTAAACTCTTTCACACGGGAGAAGGAGGTGCAATTTTCTGTAAAGATCCTGAGCTGTTTCATAAAATATATTATAGCCATAATTTTGGTCACAACGGTCCCTTACAGTATTATGGACTTGGAATTAATGGTAAAATGAGTGAGTTAAATGCAGCTATGGGTTTAGCCGTTTTGCCGTATATGAATGAAATTATTGAAGGAAGATTCTTAGCAACGAAAGCCTATCATAAAAATTTAAAAGATTCAAGTCTTAAGCAAATGAAGCTACGAGATGAAACTCAATGGAATTATAGCTATTATCCTGTGATTTTCAAAGGAGAAAAAGAACTGACAATTGCCGAAGAAGCACTAAAAAATGAAGGAATATATCCAAGACGGTACTTTTATCCATCTCTTACACAATTACCATATATAAATAATGTTGATTGTAAGCATTCAAAAGCACTTTCTGTAACTATATTGTGCTTACCTATATTTTATGATTTACCAATAAACGAATTAAGTAAAATAACCGCTGTTTTAAAAACGTCTATCAATTGATTAATTTAATTTTTAAAAAGGTATTAATATTTAGCGATAATGCTGAACTATGTTCAAGATTCATTGCTTTATGTGATGATTTGAATTTAAAACTTGATCATTTTGAATTCGCAAAAAGTCCACAAAGTGATTTTGAGATTGAAACCTTACCTAACGAAAAATCTATTAGTATAATTTCAATGAAAAATGGTTGGGAAGAGCTTGTTGGAAAATTTGACCTTATTATTTCTATACATTGCAAACAGCTTTTCCCCGAAGATTTAATTCGCGAGGTTAAATGCATCAATATTCATCCTGGATTCAATCCATATAACCGTGGTTGGTTTCCTCAGGTCTTCTCTATACTCAATGGAAAACCAGTAGGGGCAACAGTTCATGAAATTGATGAACAGCTAGATCACGGCCCTATAATTGCTCAAGAAGAAATCAAAATTACAAAAACTGACACTTCAAGTTCGCTATATAACAAAATAATAGATTTAGAGATTGAGCTTTTGAGAGATTGTTTGATCCCTATTTTAGAAAATAATTATGAAACAAGAAAGCCAATAGCTGAAGGCAATATAAATTACAAGTCCGACTTTAACGAATTACTCGAACTCGATTTGTCAAAGAAACAAACCATTGGGGAAACAATTGATTTGTTAAGAGCATTAACACATGAACCATACAAAAATGCGTGTTTCATAGATGAAGATACTGGGGAAAGAATATATGTTAATGTTAATCTTTCTAAAGAGGCAGATGATGTTTAATTTAGCAATAAGAAAACCGTAATTAGTAATACCTGTGAAATAAAAACCACTTTATGAATTTACATATTTCATACGATGAAAAGTTCCTAGATCCTTTTATAGAGAATGCAAAGCGCTATACAAATAGTGAAAATGTATACATTGTTATTGATATTTACACAGGATTGAAATATGTAAAAACCAAAGATGTAATTGTTTGTCAACCCGAAGTAGCGCAAATTGAAGTTGAAGTTCAAAAGCTTTCTAATATTAAGCGAGTATATTTTCATTCGTTTTCCCCACTTTTTGCTGTGTGTTCTGAGCTTATAGTATTTGATAGCGTTAAAAAACACTTATTGTTTTATGGAGTAGAACTTTTTGGATTAAAGCAGTTTGAGGGCGATTTCTTTTTACCAAAAACAAAAAAATACATTAAAAATATTCGCTCAGAGTATTTTAAATTTCGTTGGAGTCCGATAGAAATGCGAAGAGAAATTATAAATTATTCTCATTACAGTCGTCTTAAAAAACAGAATGACCAAAAAATTACAAAAGCATTAGAAGAATTTCATGCCGTAGGCCATTTTATCGAAGATGACGTAAAAGATTATATCCAAAAAGTTTCGCCTTCTATCAAATGGATTAATTGGAACTTTTTTGGAATGGACGTTGGAGCTGATAAAAGTTTTAAACAAGATCCCGAAAATTTAGATACCCTTTTATTGGGGAATTCAGCTTCTCCGTTTAATAATCATTTTGATGCATTAGCTCATTTAGAGGGATTGGTAACTGATTTAAAAATTGTTGCACCTTTGTCCTACAGTGGTGCAGAAAAATATATTAAAAAAGTAGCAAAAGAAGGAGACAAGCGTTTCGGATCTTCTTTTCAACCTTTATTGGATTTTCTTCCCATGGAAGAATATTTTGCATTGATGAAAACCGTAAAAGCGGCCGTGTATTTCAATCTACGTTCGCAAGCAGCTGGAAATATTTTATGGCTACTCACCAATAATATACCTGTTTTTATGTTGGAGGAAAATAATTTATACAAGATGTTAAAACAATCTGGAATCGAGGTTTATTCGGTGGAAAAGGATTTGGAAGAGTTTTTGATAAATGCTAAGCCTTTTACAGCACACTTAAAAAATTCAGAAAGTATAAAAAACGTTTTTGGTGAGCAAGCAATGAAAAAAAAATACGTTAATCTCTTAGCATGAATGATCCGTTGATTTCTATAATAATACCCGTTTATAATCGGGTTAAATTAATACAAGAGACAATAGATTCTGTTTTAGCACAAACCTACTCCAATTGGGAATGTATTGTTGTTGATGATGATTCAACAGATAATACTTGGCCAGTTTTAAAAGAGTATTCTAGGAAAGATGCTAGAATTAAGATTTATAAAAGAAACAGGAAGCCTAAAGGAGCAACTTCTTGTAGAAATATCGGAGCAGAATTATCCGAAGGGGAATATTTAATGTTCTGGGACTCTGATGATATTTTAGCTCCTTGGTGTTTGCAAGAAAGAGCTTCTTTTATGAAAGACAATCCAAATTTAGACTTGGGAATCTTTCAATTACTGGGTATGGTTAGTAATGGAGAATCTTTTCTAAGTTACGATACAGAAGAAGATGAACATTTGAAGGGCTTTCTATCATTTAGAAACACTTGGGGAACCCCAGCGGTAATATGGAGAAAAGAATTTTATAATAGTACTGGAGGATGGAATGAAAGAGCAAAAACATGGCAAGATCCAGAAATTCATATCCGCGCTTTACTGAAAGAACCTAAATTTGAATGGGGGAGTAAGGTTCCAGATGGAATTATAAGACATGGAATTGATAAAAACTCTATCTCGGTAGCTTCGAAAGAAACCTTGTTATTTACAAATCGTATGCATGTAATAAATGAAGTAATGCCTTTATTGAAACCACAATATCGAGAAATTTTCAAAAGGGCAGTAAAAGCAGTTATTTGGTCGAAAACGTATAATTTTAATTGGATTGACAAGTTGGAAGCCATATATAACGCAAGAGAGAGTGGAATTATTTCAGGAGGAGAATTACAGACATATTTATTAACTTATCGTCTATATAATTTTATTAAAAAAGCGCCTCTTTTAAGAGGTGCTTATTATCGCCTGTTCATAGAGCCGCATTTTAAGGGGTTTATACTTAAACAAACTGGAAAAATAGGTGCTAACATAATGCAGGAATTACTGATGAGAACGAGTCAATTAAAACCAGATAATAGTTTTAGAAAACAAATTGAAACAGCCTTAAAAGTAAATCTTTAAAATTATTCAAGTTCATTTAAAACAGCAGAAACACTATGAATATAGTCTTTACCATTTGCTCCTCAAATTATCTTTCTCAAGCACTTAGTTTGAAAGGTAGTTTCTTAAAACATAATCCAGATAAAGCGTTTTATATTGTTTTAGCTGACAGAAAACCTGAGTTTATAAACGATAAATCAATTGTTGAAGTTAAGAAGATAGGTATAAAGCTAGATGTTTTTGATACTTTATTGGCAGAATATAATATTATAGAGTTTAACACGGCAATAAAGCCTTTTGCTTTCGCTTATTTCATGAGAAATGAGAATCCTGACAATGTTGTTTATTTAGATCCTGATATTTTAATTTACCAATCCTTTAATAAACTTATTGATGAATTAAATGAGTCCGACTTTATTTTAACTCCTCACTTGTTGAAGCCAATACAAAATAAGGAATTGTATCATTTAATGTTGGATACAATTAATACAGGGACGTATAATTTAGGTTTCTTAGGTTTACATAACAGTGAAACTACAAAAGGTTTCATTGAGTGGTGGCAAGAACACCTCACCTATTATGGGCACAATCGAATTCTAGAAGGACAGTTTTATGACCAGAAAGTAATGAATCTTATACCTGGCTTTTATGACAATGTCCTCGTTTCAAAATCATTTGGAAGAAACGTTGCCGAGTGGAATTTGCATGAACGAAAAATTTCAAAAAAGAGCGGTGAGTTTTACATAAATTCTGAGCTATTAGAGTTTTTTCATTTTAGTGGGGTTAAAATCACAAATTATGAAGATAACTTAAATCAGAATAACCTAATAAAATTAGCCGATTCCCCTGAATTAAAGACTTTGATAGAGGGTTATATTTCTCTAAATAAAGAGAACCATTATGAACGATTAAAATCCTTACCTTGCTTTTTTAATTTACAACCCAATATTCATAGGGCATCAAGAAAAGAGATTTATTTACATAAAATAAAAAAGTGGCTCCATTTAAAAAGATAAAGAAGTTTCCTCCCGCTCATCAAAACTTTGATTTCCCTGAAGGAGATAATGATCCTCCAATATCAGAAGATATAGAGGTATGGGAGATTACAAACGCCTTAGTTACAATGTATGGGTACGTTCTTAAGAACGGTAAAAACATAGACTTTTTCACGTCTCCTAGACATCGGGGATCCATTGGATTAAAAACTATCTTTGCTAGTTACCTTCTTAAAGAAAAGATAAAAATAAAAGGAACCGTTGTCAGTTTTACCCATGGGTGGTATGATAATTATTATCATTTTGTAACAGAATGCCTACCTAAACTATATGTTTTAAAAGATTATCTAAATGATTCAACTGTAGCGTTTCCAAAAGAATTAAAAAGGTTTCATAAAGAGTATTTATCGGTTTTAGAAATAAAAAACATTGTATATATTGACAAAAACCAAGTAATTGTTGCGGATAAGGTTGTTTCCTGTAATTTCATGAACAGAGATTTAAATCATCATCCAGTAATTACCCCTCAATTTCGGGATTGGATTATATCTAAGGTCACGCTGAATGAAAGCAATCATTTACCAACACATTTTTTTATAAATCGGGAAAAAGCTGCTCACAGAAAGATAATTAACAACGAAGAGGTTAAATCACACCTCGTAAACCTAAAAAACATAAACCTTGAGGGTTATTCTGTATTGGATCAAATAAAACTTTTTAATCAAGCCGAAGAAATTCAAGCTGTACACGGAGCAAGTTTATCTAACTTGATTTTTTGTCAAAAAGACACTAAAATCAAAGAATATATACATAAAGAGTTTAAACAACATTGCTTCAACAAACTATCTAAAACATTAGATTTAAACTACACAAAAATAGAATGTGAAGGCAATCAAGTACATAGTTTACCTGGTTACTGCGACATAATTATACCTATTAAATCTTTAAATGAATGATTTCTGTAATAATTCCTACATACAATAGAGGTAATGTTTTTTATGACTGCTTAAACAGTGTTATTAATAGTATTGAGGAGTCAGATGAGATTATTGTAGTAAATGATTATAAAGAAAGTGAGCTTAACATTAATAGAATAGAAAGAAAAGATAAAACTATAACTGTTTTAAACAACCCTAAACAAGGAGTTGCTTCTGCTCGAAACTATGGGGCAGAACATGCCAGTGGAGATGTTTTACTTTTTATCGATGATGACATGATCATCAATGCAGATGCTATAGATAAATGTTCAGAAACATTGAGTTCAACACAAAAAACAGTTGTTAATGCTGATTGGATATATTTGCCTAAAGACCTGGAAAAAATAAAAACCACACAATTCGGAAGATACCTCATCTCGATAGGTTTCACATCTTTAGAAGGATGGAACGAAAATCTCAAATGGACAAAAAACACTGTAATTAAAGCAAATGGAATTACTTCACAGTTTTTAATGATTAAAAAAATAGATTTTGATTATTTAGGCAGATACAATGAAAACTTTCCCTTTGCTGGATTTGAAGACAGCGAGTTTTACCTGAGAATGAATAAAGCGGGGTTTCAACCAGTTATTGATACGCGTTGCTTAATTTATCATAATGAGAAAGATAGAATGAGCTTGACTCCATTTTTGAAAAGAAAGTTCAGGGGCGCGGTTACACGTAAAAAAGCCGTCGAATTGGGCTTTAATGACTTTGAGATTAAGTATTCGGCACAAAAACGGTTGTATTATTCATTTTTAATAAAAATAGAGTTTGTCCTTAAAGGATTGATGAATCGATTACCAAATATAAAAGCGTTTGATAAAATATATACTAAACTTGCCAATCAGCAAGTTGGATTAAATATATTTAAAGGATATACTTCGAAATGAAAAATAAAATAAGAAAGTTTATTCTCAATAAACTCGGTTACTGGTTCTATAAAACTAAACACCTCCCTGTCGGTACTGACCTTTTTGTTGATTTAAAGTTTAAAGTTGCACAGCCTATAAATGTCGTTTTCGATGTAGGTGCAAATATCGGAGCTGTTTCATCCGATTTCACGACTGAATTTCCAAATGTGAAAGTCTATTCTTTTGAACCAATAGAAAGTACTTTTGATCTTTTAAAGAGAAACTTAGCTCATTTAAAAAATATTAAAACCTTTCAAATCGCGTTTGGAGAGCAACAAGAAAAAATTGAAATTGAGCTTAATCCAGAAAGTTACTCTCCGCAGAATTCCTTGCTAAACAAAGCTAATAACACAAGTGAAAAAACAGAAGTTATAGATGTAAGAACAATAGATGTTTTTGTCAAAGAGAACGGCATTGATATAATTGACTTTTTAAAAATAGACACTGAAGGGTACGAAGAAAAAGTTTTGCGGGGTGCTGAAAAAACAATTTCTTCAGGAAAGATTAAAATGATCTATCTCGAAGTTGGTTTCTCTTATAAAAACAAAAATAATTCGAACTTTCTTAGCTTATACAAAACGCTGGAGGAGTTTGGTTATTCTTTTTTCGGACTATACGAAATATCACAAGTAGGCTTTTCTTCAAACTTACACTACGGAAATGTGCTTTTTATTCATTCTTCAGTTATTTCCAAAATTGAATCCTGGCAGTTAAAGTAATTGTGGTGCTTTCTAAAAAATATTTTAAGGTATGAAAATAGCAATTATAGTTTTCGGTATTGACAAAGCCTTAGAATTCGAATGGTTGATTTCAGAAATTGACACTTCTCGTTTTGAATTGAGTTTTATATCAATAAACAACAAAGAAGAAACCAGTCTGAAAAAACATTGTCAATTTAATGACGCACCCTTTTTTCATATTAACTATACGCGCAAAAAAGACATGATAGGTGCTATTTTAAAGACGCGAAGAATCATAAAGAAAATAAACCCTCAGATTGTCCACAGTCATATTTTTGAGGGAGGGTTGATTGGAGTAACGGCTGCTTGGCTAGCAAGAATAAAACATAGAATTTATACGCGCCATTACTCAGACTTTCATCATGTTTACTTTCCAAACGGATTAAAATATGATAAATGGATTAACGCAAAAGCAACTCATATTATTGCTGTTTCAGAGGTGGTAAAAAGCATTTTAGTTGAAAAAGAAAATATCTCTAAAAAGAAGGTTAGTGTTATTCATCACGGAATAAAAATCGATAATGAAGAGACTTTTGAAAATAGCCGGATGACAAACGTAAAAGCAAAGCATGGTATTTGCTCAAAAAAGATAATAGTTGGAGTAGTTTCAAGGTATACCAAATTAAAAGGTTTACAATATATAATTCCAGCATTCAAAGATCTCCAAAAAGAAAACTCTAATCTGCACCTTGTCTTGGCAAATGCACAAGGTGATTTTCAACCTGAAGTAGCGCGATTATTAAAAGAACTACCCAAAGAAACATACACAGAAATACTCTTCGAGAATGATAATGAAGCGCTATTTAAGAGTTTTGATGTATTTGTACATGTTCCTATATCGCAACAAGCAGAAGCCTTTGGGCTGACTTATATTGAAGCTTTAAAGTTTGGTGTTCCGAGTGTTTTTACGCTTTCTGGTATTGCTAATGAAATTGTAAAAGATGAAGAAAATGCACTCGTGGTTAATTATAAAAACACCTCTGACATCACGAAAGCTATAGAAAGAATATTAAGCCATGAATCCTTACGTTTAAAGTTGACCGTGAACGGGAAAAAATCAATTGAGACATTTACTACAATTAAAAAAACAAAAGCTTTGGAAGAATTGTATCAACGAATTTCTTTTTAGGTTTTTACTTTGCCACCAAATGCTTTAGTGTTGCGTAAAAGGGACGTGTGAAAAAAACACTTTTATCTGCTTTTATTGCCTTTTTTAAATACTTTACCGCTTCTTTCTTGTGTTTATTTAATGCCAAATCTACAGCAAGAATAAGGTAGTTTTTCATGATGAAATAAGACGCTTTTTTGCCTAAGAATTTCATTAACTGTTTGTTTTCCGTAGTGTATTTTAAAAACTTTTCAAACCTCAAAATTAGTTTGGTGGAGTCGTCCATTGTTGCGACACTTCTTTCTTCATGTATAATTAAAGCCCATGTTATTTTCTTAGCCGTGTGAAATGTATATTGACTTCCTAAACGTAACCACAACTCATAATCTTCACTGGCGGTAAGGTCTCTGTCCTCATTAAATAAGTTTTCTAATGCTATGTCTTTTCGAACAACAACAGCATTACACGCAAAGAAATTTCCTTTGTAAAGTAATTCATTAACATTTTCAGGAATAACCTGAACAGAAATTACCTCATTATCTGAATTCAAATAATGGTGAGATAAAGCCATTAGTTCTGGTTGGTTTTTATTGACTAAAAGCTTGTTTGCTACTTCTAAATGATTAGGGTACATAATGTCATCTGAATCAAACCAAAGCACATATTTTCCAAGGGCTTGTTGCGTACCAAAATTTCGAGCAGCGGCTCTTTCTGCATTTTGCTTTTTGTAATAACGTACTTGGTTTGGATAGTTTTTTAAGATAACATCTTCTGTGTTGTCCGTACTCCCGTCATCAACAATTATTAATTCAAAATTCTTATACGTTTGAGAGAGTATAGAATCAACAGTTTTCCCAATTAAATGCGCTCTATTGTAGGTTGGTACAATAATTGAAAATTTCACTTTATCTTTATTAGAGTCCATTCAATTCCTTATATATTTCAGAAGAAATAACTTTTTCTATTCCTTGTTTTAAAGGTAAGAAATCTCTGTTTAATAAGCCTCGAATATATTTAGTATTCGGTTGTCGTCTTGACATATCTCCCTCTTTTAAAGGTGGAAGGAAAATGACTTTTGATTTAGAATTAGTTAATTCAATAATTGTTTCTGCCAGTTCAAGGATACTTGTTTCTTTATCGTTTCCAATATTAATTACATCGTTGATGAATTTATCTTTTTTCAATGTTTTAATCGTTGCTTCGATATTATCCTCTACATAACAAAAGGTACGTGTTTGGGAACCGTCTCCATAGATTGTGATATCTTCATTGTTCAACGCCTGTTTAATAAATTTACTCATCACGAAATCTGGACTCTGCTTTGGTCCAAAAGTATTAAAAAAACGAAATATTGTATACTTCAACCCATACTCATGAAAGTACGAGCGACAATAGGCTTCACCCATATTCTTAACAATTGCATAAGGCAACTTAGAATTTAAAGGAGTTGTTTTTTCATTTTGTGGCATCTCCACGGGCTCTCCATAGACTTCTGAAGAAGAGGAGAAAAATATACGTTTAACTTTACTTTCAGCGCTTAACTTGAAAATATTTTTCAATCCCTCCACATCCTGTAGCACCATTAAAGGGTTATCTGTTGTTCGCTTAACTCCTACAACTGCAGCATAATGAAAAACATAATCAAACCTGTGTTCACTAAAAAGTGGTTCCATTTGTAAAAGGTCATTACAGTCGGCCTCTATAAATTGATAATTATCAAATTCACTTTTTGATATTTTTTTTGGATGACCTGTCAAAAAATTATCAACCGCCACCACTTTACAGTTTGGGTCTTTTATAAGCTCATCCGTTAAACAGCTAGGAATAAAGCCTGCTCCTCCAGTTACTAGAATTTTCATAATTTGTAGTTTGTTCTCGCACATACCTATCTCGAGGCAATAATCGATAGAATACAAAATTAAGTAATTTAGTGTAGCTAAATCATTTTTGGAATATTAACTCTAGTTAAGTTCCATAAACTACGAAAAGAATAGAACGTTACGGTGTAAAAACCCTCTTCAAAAAACAATCTAGATCAGCGCTAATTAAAACTAGAAACACTAAAAATGTTTACTTTTACAATTGTAAACACCAATTATAAACTTTAACAGTGGCTTAAATTAATTGTTAGAGAATTATACGAACCGTGAGTAAACAGAACAACAAAACAATAATAGACGCAAATAAAAAACGGCTACTTCCTGACTTCAAGGAGCTATACCAATACCGTGATTTATTTCTCCCCCTTATCTGGCGAGATTTCCAAATACAATACTATTACAAATGTTTTCATACAAAAGATTAGCCATACTATTCTCACTAATATGCGTCGTCCTTTTCAACGAATGGAATCTTTCTACACTTCGCTCCGACGAAATACCACTTCGCAATGATACTACCATAATTACAGCAGACGATCCAAGTTATTTGCGCCCTATGGAGCGCCTATATGAACACGGAAGTTTATACACAAATGAAACTGAAAAATGGAGGTCCATCATTAGAAGTCCTGGATACGGGTATTTATATTATGGTGCGCTTTTATTAGTCGGTAAAGAGCATGCGCTATCTTTACTCAAATGGATGCAATATTTATTGTTTGCGTTTAGTGTAGGTGCGTTATATTATATAGCGGCTTTTCTTTTCAACAGCAAAACTTGGGCGCTAATCACAGCTCTTTTGTACGGCTGTTGGCCGGTATACTATGGTTTTTTGCCTTATACATTAACTGAGGCCTTCTCTCCAGCACTTTTTATTTTCACTTATTATTTTGTAACAAAAGGAATACGAAGTAAAAAACAGTTCAAGTGGTGGATAATTGCTGGTGTACTTGGAGGATGGTTAATACTCAGTCGTCCAGCGATGGGGCTTTTTATGTTACCGCTTCCCATTATTGCAGTGCTAACATATCAGAGAAAGTTAGTTCCAGCAATTGGTGTTGCATTTCTTTTAGCATTGCCCTTGGTTTCATGGCAGGTTAGACACAAAATGGTATTGGGCAGTTTTCAATCATTGCACCCCATTTATATCAATGAAGTGCCAGGAATGTATCGATTACCGCACCAATCTCTATGGAATCTGGTAAAAAGCTGGGAACATAAAAGCGCCTCTTTTCATAGTTTAACTGGTTCGTTTTGGTCGGCAGCAAATCAAAATAAAAATCCTGAAATTGCTATCGAAGCATTTATTTCTGAACTACCCGTAAATGTTACAGAATCAATAGGAAGGTCTCAATGGGAAGAATATTTACAACTTCTTTATACAGCGATTCAAGCTCCTCAAAATAAAAATCTTAACAGTTTTCCCTTAAAAGAAGAAATGATAGCCGCAGAAAAAGCAGCAGAATTAAAACAACTTTATATTCAATCAAACTGGTTCAACTATGCGGTTGCTACTCCTATAAAAGTGTTCCGAGAACTCACATTCCACTCGAATTTGCCGTACTACGCAGTTCAGGGTAAGTACCGTGGCAATGTAATTATAGAAATCATGCGGTGGGTTTCGCTCATGATATATAGTTTAGGGATTTTAATCATTTTATCATTGCCTTTACTATGGGCTCTAAAATGCAAAACGACTTTACAACAACTTAAAACTCAACCTCAGTTTCAAATAGTAGTAGCCCTTGTTATTACATCCTTTATCTACCTGCTTTACCTCGCCTTCTTTCAACGTGGGATCGAAGAAAGATATACAACTCCGATACTTTGGATTGGTTTATTAGGAGTAATTTATCTCGTGAGAAATATGATACAGAGGTTTCGTTCCTTTAAAAGTAATCACTAATCCTCTTTGCTGCAATGTATTTTACATGATACGAAAACGTAAGCAAATCAAGTACAATTTCAAAATGCTAATGAAAAAAATTGCAGCACAATGTTAATACCATGCATAAAATGTAAGCGGACCGAGTGAAATTTCGGAATGCTAAAATGGAGAAATTTTGTACCGAGGGAAGCGACAATAATCTTTTTCACCCACCCAATATCCGCAACAAATCATCATTCACATAAAACACTTCCTTCCCATCTTTCTTTTGACTAAGGATTTTATTAGTAACAAGTTCATTCATATATTTTGTTAGCGTTGTTCGAGATGATTTGTCCAATAGGTCGCCAATTATTTTTGGTTTGATGTAGGGTTGGCTAAAAATAGCTTCATTTACCTCTTTGCTATACCATTTTATTTTTTCTTTTCCGTATGCCAAAGTAGCATCCATTTGTGATAAGATATCGTTAATGCGTGTATTTGTTAAAAGCGAAGTTTTTTCTGTTGCTTCCAACATAAACTCAACCCATGGTTCCCAAGCATTTCGCTGTGTTACTGCTCCTAGATTGTAGTAATAGTCTTCTTTGTTTAAAATGATAAACTTAGATAGATACAATACGGGCTGGCTTAACAGTCCCTTACTAAACAAATAGAGAAGGTTTAAAATTCTACCCGTTCGACCATTACCATCTTGAAAAGGATGGATTGCTTCAAACTGATAGTGAGCCACGCACATTTTTAAAAGTGGATCTGTGGGGTATAATTCATCATTGTTTAAATACGCAATAAGGTTTTCCATTAATTTTTTTATCACTCCTTCAGCTCTTGGAGGAGTATAAATTATTTCCCCCGATCGAAATTCACTTTCACCCCTCTTAATAACTACCTGTGCTTGGGGAGATCTGTAACCGCTAGAAGTTTCCTTTATTTGGTTAAAGATTTTTTTAATTAAGTTTTCATCAATTGTATTATTTGGTTGCAATTCTTTAAAGCCTGCCCAAAGTGCTTCTCTATATTTTAAAACTTCTTTTGTTGCAGGATTGACAACATCATCTTTATAAGTTCCAGAAACAGCCTTATAGAGTTCGTCTTCTGTCGTAAAAATACTTTCTATTTCTGTTGAAGCCCTTGCCTCTTGCAATGCTAATGTATTTATCAACATTAAAGGATTCGGCAATCGATTTAAATTCCCATTTACTGTTGCTAAGGCTCTAGATGCAGCAACTAATCCTTTTAAAATAGCTGGGTTATTTTCTATATCCTTACTAGGTGGTAAAAATGGCAGTCCATTATAAGGCTTTCTTCTATCGAATTTTTCTTGTTTCATACATGTTCAATATATAGGTTTTTTTGGACACATGGCAAATATATGTTCAATTTTCCTAAAAACCAACCCGCATGTTCAATGTTTTTAAAATATTGGACGTATTGTAAGTTTATGTTCAAAAACTGAACAGTATTAACGAACACGTCCAATATTTACTATAAAATGGATGTATAGTCGGAAACAACCACTTTTGTTTCACACACCTTTCATTTTTTTATAATTATCTATAAAACAATTTATTAACTTGGTAAATGTTGTTTTCATCACCGGCTTGCTCTATTTTAGGAAGGTAGAGGATGAAATGGCAGATTATGTATAGGCATATCCATAATCATTCACACATAACTCCCCAACTCAGGACGAACGCAACAAAAATTAAATCTCAAAAAAACTTACTTCATTCTTCTTTGACCACGGGTTAATCCCGAGTTCTCTAGACTTATCCTGTGGCAAACGAACCTTTGGTTTTATTAAATCAAAACAAAGAGGAGCTCTAAATTCAAATGCATTTGCCCTGTATGTAGGAATAAACCCCCGCCTATTGATACTGTTTTTAGAAACCTATCTTTACTATCTAATTCAATAAAACCAGCAAATTGCTATCTAAAAAAGCATTTTATTATTATTTTTGCTATTTAAAAAAGCATTATGCGGCAACTAGTAGAAAAATCAATTTTAAAAATTAATAAAGTTTCTAAGTCCTTTAAGCGCTCTTTATATGCTAAAATTAATAGAAACGCTCAGTTAATTGCTATTAAAGGAGCTCGTGGTACTGGAAAAACTACGTTGCTTTTACAACTAGGAGCTGAACAGAAAAGTAAAGACGTACTCTATGTTGCTTTAGACGACTTATTTTTTTCTGAAAACACATTGTATAGTTTAGCAGAGCAGTTTAATAGACATGGAGGTAAGCTATTACTTTTAGATGAAGTTCACAAATACCCGAATTGGTCAAGAGAATTAAAGTTGATTTATGATGATTTTTCAGCGTTACAAGTCATTTTCACCTCGTCTTCTATTCTCGATATTTACAAAGGAGAGTCTGATTTAAGCAGGAGAGCAATTAGTTATACCTTAAGTGAGTTGTCTTTCAGAGAGTATTTGGCGCTATATGAGGATATTCACATAACTAATTTTTCTTTTGATGAAATTATAACGAATCACAGTGAAATAAGTCTTCAACTCATTAAAGAATTTAGTCCGTTTAAGTATTTTTCGAGTTATTTAGAATATGGAAATTACCCATATTATGAAGGAGATAAAGCTGAGTATTATCAAAAAATACGCAATACTGTAAATTTAATTTTGGATGTTGATATACAAGCAATAGAAAATGTGGATTATAATAGCATTGTAAAAATAAAACGCCTGTTGTATGTGCTCTCATCTAATGTTCCGTTTACTCCCAACATTAATAAACTGAGCGAACAAATTCAACTGAATCGCAACGCTTTGGTAAGAGCGCTTCAATTACTAAGCAAAGCTGAATTAATCCATACCCTATATAAAAAAACAAGGAGCATTAGCACATTAAACAAACCCGATAAGATATGGATGCACAATACAAATTTAATGTATGCAATTTCAGACAATTCAATCGAAATAGGAAATATTAGAGAAACCTTTTTTTTACAAAATATAGCACAAGGTCATTCAGTATCAATTCCTAAACAAGGCGATATACTCGTTGATCATAAATACCTTTTTGAAATTGGAGGTAAAAATAAATCGCAGCGTCAAATCGAGGGTGTTGAAAATGCTTTTCTTGTAAAAGATGATATCGAATTAGGTGTTTTAAATACCATACCTTTGTGGTTATTTGGGTTTTTGTATTGAAAAGAATTATGAGATGAGGCAATGTGAATATCCTTATAAAACTTGCACATTGTTTTAAGAAAATTATTTCTATTCTTTCAAAAGTTCCCAATCGAGAAGTTAAAATACACATAACTCCCCAACAGGGCAAACTCACACTTTTTACCCATGGTTACTAATTGCAATCAAACTAAGTTGCGCATAATTATAGACTATTATTAATCAATAGAATAACTACCATAAATTGCTGTTCATACCTACGGCATTCAGATAAAAAGAACAAATATTCTCAATAGACGGCTTATCAGCCATCGCAATAAGCTGATCGTGCCGCTGGCACTTGGTCCAGATCTCTAATAATGAAAGTAAACTTTTGTATTAAGTGCTATAAGCACGTCCAGCTTATAACAACGGCAGATATGCCGTTGATCAAAACTACCCTATAAGATACCTGAGTGCCGTACTTCGATTGTACTCAGCAACCATAGGTACGAAACTCTTAATTATTAAGTCTCATTAAATAAAAAAGTGTGAGTTTGCCCTGAACTCCCCAACTCATCACTGTAAATCAATCAATATTTTTTCCCATCTTTGCATTTCAATTTGAATAAACTATGGATTTTTGGATAAAAGCTGCTCAGTTACTACTGTCTTTGGCGATTTTGATAACACTGCACGAATTTGGACACTACATTGCCGCTCGGGCATTTAAGATTCGCGTAGAGAAATTTTATCTCTTTTTTGATCCTTGGTTTTCATTGTTGAAAAAGAAAATTGGCGATACTGAATGGGGTATTGGCTGGTTGCCGCTTGGTGGTTATGTAAAAATTGCCGGGATGGTGGATGAATCCATGGATAAAGAGCAATTGGCACAAGCACCGAAGGAAGATGAATTTCGTTCGAAACCAACTTGGCAACGCTTGATTGTTATGTTGGGTGGTGTTACTGTGAATGTTGTTTTAGGAATCTTTATTTACATTCTTGTAGTTGCCGCTTGGGGGGATTCTCGATTGGAAAATAATTCTTTAAAGTACGGATTGGCTGTAAACAAAGAAATTAGAGAACTTAATTTGGGCATTGAAGACGGTGATAAAATCATTGCTGTTGATGGAGAACCTGTAGAGAATGTAACTTTAATTAACATGCAAGTTTTCCTTCGTGGATATCGTACACTTGATGTAAAGAAACCAAATGGAGAAGTAAAGCAAGTAATACTAGATGAGGAGTTTGATGATTTTATGTGGGAAAACGATGCTGTTATGGCTTTTAGCCCTAGAATGCATATTGTTGTTGATAGTGTTATGCAAACTAGAGATGCATATACAAAAGGTTTACAGAGTGGAGATAGTATTGTTGCTTTAAATGGTACTCCAACTCCTTTTTATCACTTATTTCAAGAAGAATTAGCCCAACAAGAGGGAGACAGTGCATTGGTAAACGTTGGTTTATATAGAGACGGTGAATATAAAGAACTTGAAATTTGGACTGATAAAAACAAGACAATTGGTTTTCAATTATCAAACCCTGGTTATTTAAAATCTACAGAAATTGATTACTCTTTCGGTGAGGCTATATCAAGGGGAATTGAAAAAGCAGGTTGGACGATGCATGATTATACTGCTCAACTACCTTTGATATTTACTTCTAAAGGAGCACAAAGTGTTGGTGGTTTTGGCGCAATTGGGAGCTTATTCCCTGCAGCATGGGATTGGCAGGTGTTTTGGTTAAACACTGCTTTTATCTCCTTTGTTCTAGCCATTATGAATATTTTACCAATACCAGCGCTTGACGGGGGACATATTGTTTTCCTTATTTATGAAATGATTACAGGAAAAGAAGCGCCACAAAAGGTTTTGGAGTATGCGCAATTAGTAGGGTTTATCATTGTACTAGGGTTATTCCTTTTCGCCAATGGGAATGACGTCTATCGTGCATTTTTTGATTAACCGTCTATAATAAGTTGTGTACGTTGGTAATGCTCTATAGCTTTTTATGTAGCTCTTGAACGATTTACTATTATTTTATTGTATTTTTGGATTAAATTAAATCTTTATAAATGAAATCAATTACATTATTATCTGTCTTACTATTCTCTTTATTTACAGCAACAGCTCAAACTGAAGCGACAATAGAGTATCAAATTGAAATGAGTTCGAGTAACCCAGAAATGGAATCACAATTGGCTATGTTTGAAAATTCAACCATGAAGCTATATATGAAAGATAAAATGATGCGTCAAGAAACTTCTATGGGCGGTATGATTAATACAACAACTATTGTTGATTCTGATGCAAGAAAAACATTAATGTTAGTTGACGGAATGATGGGTAAATTTGCTGCAAAAATGGACCTTTCAGAAATGGATGATGAGAAAGAAACAGAGGATCCAGATTTAGACATTGAATTTGTTGATGAAACAAAGGAAATTGTTGGTTACGAGTGTAAGAAAGCAATTGTTTATGATGAAGATGGCAACGAATCAGTTTTTTGGTATACCGAAGAAATTGAAGCTCCAAAAGAAGGCAGTAAATATATGAAAGAAGGAATTCCTGGTATGGCTTTAGAGTTTAATGTGAGTCAACCTGAAATGTCTATGACTTTTACAGCAACTGAATTTTCAAAAAAAGTTAAAAAACCAAAGGAATTATTTTCAATGGAAGTCCCTGAAGGTTATTCAGAAAAAACTGTTGAAGAACTTCAATCTTTGATGGGTGGAGGTAAGTAATCTTTTCTGATTGATAAAAAAGGTACAATGAAAAAGTGTTTTCTATTATTTTTTACCATTGCTTTCGCTTCTTTTGCTTTTTCTCAAAAAACAAAAGGAAGGGTTTCTTATGACGTATACATCTCTTCAGATGACCCACAAACTTCAGCTTATATTGAAAATATGGAAGGGAGTACTTTAGAGCTTTATTTTGGTGAACAAAAAGTGAGGTCAGAAATGTACATGGGTGATTTTATGACAACCACTAGTATTTCACATGAAGGTTTAGATACAACTTTGACTCTTTTGGATGGAATGATGGGTAAAATCGCAATGAAAACAACTTTGGAAGATTTAGACGACGAACAGCGTTTGGCGTTTACAGAGCGAAATGTTGATTTAATTGACGAAACAAAGGAAATCATGGGCTACACTTGCAAAAAGGCAATTGTAACCACAGCTGATGAAAACGAAGCAATCGTTTGGTATACACCAGATCTACTGCCAGATTTTCGCAATGGGATTTATCTATATGACGAAGTTCCAGGAGTCCCGTTGGAAATGACTTCAACTTGGGGCAATATGGATATGAAAATGGTAGCTTTTGAATATTCCAAGAAACTGAAAAAACCAGAAAAGCTTTTTAGTATGGAAATTCCAAAAGGTTTTACCTTGAGAACCTCTGAAGAAATGAAAGAAATGAGACAAAAGGCTGGTGGCGGTAATTAGTTTTATACATAATTCATTCATGTGGTTTCATAAACTTTTCTCACTGACTTTAATTGCCATTCTTTTATTATTTAACAGTTGTAATAAAACTGTAAAAAAATTCGATAATCGTCTTGCCAATAAATATATAAACAGAGGTTTTTCTTCAAATAAAATAGAAAAGAATGGACACTCTATATTTTATTGGGATAACAAAAAAGAAAACTCACCAGTAGTTGTTTTTATTCACGGATTTGGGGGTGATGGAAAAATCTCTTGGGAGAAACAAGCAAAGGATTTCAATGATGATTATCGGGTTATAGTACCTGATCTATTGTGGTTTGGTAATAGCACTTCTACTAAAACTCCAAGTCTTTCAATGCAAATTGATGCAATAAGCACCCTTCTTAAAGAACTAAGTGTTCAAAATGCAAATTTAGTTGGTATATCTTACGGAGGATTTATATCTCTGGGCTTTGCCTATAAGTATCCAAATCGACTAAACTCGGTAACAATTGTGGATTCACCAGGAAGTGTTATAACTGATGAAGAAATAGATTCGTTTTGTAAATCAGTAGGTGCTGATAATACTGTAGATGCATTTGTCCCCGAAAACGCTGATGAAGTAAAAAGATTACTTAACTTTTCTTTCCACAAACCACCCAAATTACCAAGTTTTATTAGAGAACAAACAATTGGTATTTACTTAAGTAAATATCCTAAACAACAATCACTTTTGCTAAAAGACCTTCCTCAAAATAGAGATTCATTAACGGGCGAATACGATGTTCCCACATTAATTCTGTGGGGGAAAGAAGACAAAGTGTTTAGTATTCAAAACGCCAAAGACTTAAGCAGCAACTTAGGTGCTGAATTAACAATATTTGAAAATGCTGGTCATGCACTACCTGAAGAACAGCATAAAGCGTTTAATAAAAGATTAAAAACGTTTTTAAACGATTGAATTATTGTTATTGCAGGGTAAACGCATTTAAAATCTAAATCCCGAAAAGAGCGTATTTTGTCACGCCTTTCTGACGCTAGGCATGGATTTTTATAGCAAAAAGTCGCGCCAAAACAAGGTATTCCTCATTCTTCTTTAACCACGGGCTAATCCCGAATTCTCGGGACTTACCCCGTGGCAAAAGAACCTTTGGTTTTATAAAATCAACCAAAAAAAGAGATCTAAATTCAAATGCGTTTGCCATGATTGTTTTTGCTCTTTATTTGACAAATATGAGATACTGAAGAGGTTATTTTTTATATCTCATGTAACAGAATCTTAATATCTAAGTTTTTTAACCCGGTTTTCTAAAGTGAAATCAATTACATTTGCAAAATGGCTGGTATTTACCTTCATATTCCCTTTTGCAAGCAAGCGTGTACATATTGTGATTTTCATTTTAGCACAACATTCGATAAATATAGAGGCGAATTGGTTGTATCTATCAAAAAAGAACTTGAAGAAAGAGTAGTTTATTTAAAAGCCCAACCCATAGAATCAATTTATTTTGGAGGAGGTACGCCTTCGTTGCTTGAAAAAGTTGAGTTGAAAGAATTGTTGTCAACGATCTACAGTCGTTTTGATGTAAAAAAGAATGTTGAGATTACATTGGAAGCCAATCCAGATGATATTTCTGAGATAAAATTAAAAAGCTGGAAATCTGCAGGGATTAATCGACTAAGTATTGGTCTGCAATCATTTTTGCAAGACGACTTAGACTGGATGAATCGCGCACATACAGCTGAAGAATCTGTAAGCGCTGTTAAATTGGCAAAGAATTTTGGTTTTGCATTAACTGTGGACTTAATTTATGGACTTCCAAATAGAAACATACATGATTGGGAGGACAATATTAATAAACTCATAACACTTGATCCAGAGCATATTTCAGCATATTGTTTAACAATTGAAAACAATACAATCCTCAAACATAAGGTTACAAAAGGTGAAATCATTCCAGCAACTGAAGCAGAACAAGCGTCTCAATTTATGCTGTTACTTTCTTTACTTAAAAAAGCAAGGTATGAACAATATGAAATTTCTAATTTTTGTAAAAGGGATAAGTATTCGCGACATAATTCAAATTACTGGAAAGGAGTACATTATTTAGGAGTTGGACCTTCTGCCCATTCATTTGATGGTGAAACAAGAAGATGGAATGTTGCTAACAATCAAAAATACATTAAAGGGATTGATACTAAAGCAGATTATTTTGAAGTAGAGACGCTTTCAAATAAGGATAAATTTAATGAGTTGATAATGACTGGATTAAGAACAGTTTGGGGTGTTGATTTAAAAGCTCTAAAACAGTTTGATTTGTCAAGTGAAGATTTTGAGAATCAAATAGCCTTATTTAAAGATGCAGGATTATTGGTTCAAGACAAAAACACCATCTCCCTAACCGACAAAGGTCGTCTTCAAGCAGACTATATAGCCTCTCAATTATTTGTAATTTAGATTAGAAGAAACCTTATTTAAATCACCTCAGCAATGAAAAATGCCCCCTGTGTTCTTCAAAGATTGATTTATGGTTTCGAAATTTAATGGTGTAGACATAAATTCCATCGGGAGCTTCTTCACTATTAACCCTTCCGTTCCAACCACTTTTTCTGTCATTCGTTTCAAAAACCCTTTCCCCCCAACGGTTATATATTTCAAATTGATAATCAGAGACGTCAAACACAACGGGTCTAAATACCTCGTTTCTATTATTGTTATCTGGAGTAAAAGCGTTCGGCACATATAAAGTTGTTTGTGGCTCAACGTAGATCTCAACAGTAGAAGTGTCTTTACACCCATATTCATTTGTTACAACTTGATATGGATAATGGTATCCACCTTCTAAAAAATGATAACTAAGGTTTCTAACGTTTGTATCAACAGAATCATTGAGTTGATAAAAATGAGATTGGCTACCAACACTGAAATCTGTAAATGTTATTTCTGTATTAAAAACGTCAGTCTCTTGCGGGTCAACTTCAAAATCTGATACAGGAGAGGGAAATACTTCAATTAAGTTTGGTTTATCAAGTGTTAAATCAGCAATACAACCTTCATTGGTTTTAATATTTAGACTTACATCATAAACACCTGGATCTAGATATACGTTTGAAGGATTCGATTCTACCGACGTATTTCCATCTCCAAATTCCCAATAATATGTAAGCGGTGCATCTGAAAGGGAACTATCGATAAACTCAGCTTTATATGGTGCGCAGTAAAGTTCATCTTCAATACCAAAGTTAACTTCAGGTTCTCTGTATACAAAAACAGAATCTGTGTGCTCTCCTTCACAAATATTCCAATTAACGATAAACGTAACAGGGATGTAACCATTTGTATTGAATTCTACATCATTTACATCTTCAGTAGTGGGAGCACTAATATTAGCATTGCCTCCAAAATCCCATTCAAAAGTTGCGGCATTGTCGTAACTTCCTTCACCTTCAAAATCAAAAGAGTTGTCTGTTATACATTGTGGAGGAGGGGAATCAAAAAACACTTCTAAATCTTCAAATATTTGGAAGGTTTGGTAAGAAGTATCTGTACAGTTCCAATCAGGGTTAACAACAAGCATTACTTCATAAGTTCCTGGTTCAGGGAATGTGTAACTTGGCTCAAACTCTGTACTTGTTGCATTTGAGTCGTCATCAACATCAAAGTCCCAAAAATAATTTGTTCCACCATAACTGTCATTTTCAAAATCAATGGTTAATCCTTGACAATGGCTTGTAAAAGTTTCTAATTCTTCTTGACCTACAACTTCAGCTTCCATTGATATTTCACAGTTAAATACAGTAAAAATAAAATCCCTACGGGTTGTACTTATTAAATCACCATTTCGGTATTCTTTAACGCATATTCCAACAACAAATTTCCCCAATAAATCTGGTGAAGCAGTTAAAAGACCAGTGTTAGGATCGATGTTTATGGGGCCAGATGCGCTAAAAGGTTCGTTTTCATTAAATCCAGCTTCCCAATTAATAAAGTTATAAGGGGGATTGTTGGGTGGAATTGGAGCGGGATTAACCATGGAGCCACCATGAAAAGGGGTACAAAGCTCATAAACGAGTTCATCTCCATCAGGATCTGTAGCTGAATGATCAAAAACTAATTCTTCGTTATTGCATAAAAGTAATGGCGGATTGTTATCAAAAGATGGACTACTATTACATGTAATTCCAGAATTTGTCCCAGGAATATCAGCTGTTAGTGTTAAACCCTCTTCGTCAGGGTTAGTTAAATTTATTATTCCAGGCCCTCTACAACAACGTTGGTAAACTAATTTATATCCTTCATTAGTTGGCGGTAAAGTAACAACTGTTTGATAAATTGCTTCTTGTATACAGATGTTATTCGGTGGTTCAACGCATGGGTTGTTGAATTCTACAGGTAGTTGAGTACTACCAGGTAGTGAAACACTTTTATCATCGAATAAAGAATTATCACTATTTTTAAAGATCCCTAGAGATAATGGATTGTCAAATTGTGCACCTGGACCATTACAGTCTCTATACATTTTTATCGTAACCCTATATTCATTCCCGCCTAAACATTCATACGAAATTTCTCCACCAACAATATGTTCAGCTAGTAACCCGAGTGGAGTTAAAAACATTAATATTATTAATAGTGATTTCATAATTATCCTTTCTTTCTAGTTCTGCTTTTTTAATACATCTAAAGGAAATTCAAATGGAGAATCATATTTGTATTCATAACCAAGTTCATTCCTCGATTTATTGTTTGATACTATTTTATGTTTAACCATGTTATCATTGAATTTCGGCGAAGTTATTCCTAACTGTTTTGAAACTGACATGTAGTATGACGATTTCATAGGGTGTTTAGTTGCGCATCCATTTAATATTTCTCCCCAATATTTTTCTTCTACTACTTTATCAATTAGACCTATACAATCTTCAAGATGTATTAGGTTTACAGGCTCTTGTCCTCCGTCATATTCTTTTCCAGCCATAAATTTTGCTGGATTCCTATCACCACCAACAAGCCCAGCCATTCTTATAACCGTTAAATTACCGTTTAATTTTTCGTATAATACTCTTTCAGCTTCAACTATATAAGGTGCATTCCGACTAGTTCCATCTAGATGATCTTCTTCTTTTGCTATTTGGCTTTTGTTTTTATAAACAGAAGTTGAACTAATAAATATCACTTTTGCTTGAGCATTAACATTATCAACAAGTTGTTTCATTGCTAGAGCGTAATTTTCTTTAAATGATGTAGGCGGAATATTTAGCAAAATATAATCACATGAGTTAATCCAAGGCTGATTTATCTGAGGTTGTTCTTTGTTAAGTAATACAGGTGAAACACCAACTTCAACTAGTTTATCGAGTTTAGATTCAGTGGTTGTAGTTCCGTAAGCTTTACAGTTATCATTGATTAACTTTGTTGCAAAGGGCAAACCCAACCAACCACATCCTATGACACCCCATGTTTTCATTTAAAGATTTTTAAATTATTGTACTAAATGTACACCTGATAACTTAAAAATCAATGTATTGTTGTGTGAACGACTACTTTTGTTTATTAAACGACTAATAATTAAAAATATGTGCGTTAAAGTTGATTCGAAAATTAAGAAAGGTGCAGAAAAATAACTGCACCTTTCTCTAAACGATATGCAGTTTACACTTGCTCCCGTTTTGAAGCTAGCGCTTCTTTAATTTTTACTTCTAATTCTTCCATAAGTTCTGGATTGTCACCAATGATTTGCTTCACAGCATCACGGCCTTGCCCCAGTCTTGTTTCTCCGTATGAAAACCAAGAGCCACTTTTTTTCAAGATGTTTAAATCAACACCCATATCTAGTAATTCACCAACTTTTGAAATACCGCCACCGTACATAATGTCGAATTCTGCTTTTCTGAATGGCGGAGCAACTTTATTTTTAACAATCTTTACTTTTGTTCGATTACCAATCACTTCGTCTCCATCTTTGATTTGGCTAGATCTTCTTATGTCAACACGAACAGACGAGTAAAACTTTAATGCATTACCTCCTGTTGTTGTTTCAGGATTACCAAACATTACACCAATTTTATCTCTCAACTGATTAATGAAAATGCAACACGTACCCGATTTGTTAATAGAGCCCGTTAGTTTTCTCAATGCTTTTGACATTAAACGTGCTTGTAGTCCCATTTGACTATCGCCCATTTCACCTTCAATTTCTGCTTTTGGAGTTAATGCCGCTACAGAATCGATAACGACTAAATCAATAGCACCTGAACGGATGAGATTGTCAGCTATTTCTAAAGCTTGTTCACCATTGTCTGGCTGTGAAATAATTAATTCACTCGTATTAACGCCTAATTTTTGAGCGTAAAATTGATCAAATGCGTGTTCAGCATCTATAAAAGCTGCTATTCCTCCTGTTTTTTGTAATTCTGCAATTGCGTGAATCGCCAGAGTTGTTTTACCAGAAGATTCGGGACCGTAAATCTCGATCACCCTTCCTTTGGGATATCCGCCAACACCTAGTGCTAAATCTAATGTAACGGAGCCAGATGAGATTGCTTCTACATCTTGTATTACACCGTCACCGAGTTTCATTACGGAACCTTTTCCAAATGTTTTCTCCATCTTATCCATTGTAAGTTGAAGAGCTTTTAACTTTTCTTCGCTTATTTTTTTTGTTTCTGCCATATCGTTTATTTTTTAGCAAATTTAGGTTAGTAGGTCGTAATCTTTTTACGATCTTAAAATAATTCTAAAATTTCTTCTGCATGTGCCTTTGTCTTAGGCTTTTTAATTATATCGTGAATTTCACCCTTTTCGTTGATTAAAAAGGTTGTTCGATGAATTCCATCATATTCTTTTCCCATAAATTTTTTATTGCCCCAAACTCCAAAAGCTTTAATCACTTCTTTGTCAGTGTCTGCTAATAGGGGAAAAGGTAAGTCGTGTTTAGCGATAAATTTTTGATGCCTTTTTTCATCGTCGGCACTTACACCGAGTATCGCAATGTTTTCTTTTTTAAGCGCTTCGTAATTATCTTTCAAGTTACACGCTTGTGTTGTACAACCCGGGGTCATGTCCTTTGGATAAAAGTAGACAACTAATTTTTGCCCTTCGTAATCACTTAATGAAATCGTTTTACCATCTTGGTCTTTACTTTTAAATTGCGGAGCTTTATCTCCTTTTTCTAAATGCATCATTGTTATTATTTTAAACAGTTATTTGACGATTATATAATCAAAGTTAATTAAATTTTTGAAAATCAAAATATTTTATCAGTTTATTTTCATAAATATTTAATTTCTTCAATGCAACTCCAAATAAGTTAATGATAATTTTTAACAATGTAATTTATTTGAAAATATTTTTTTCGACACGACCAATAAAACATACCCAAAGCCTTAAATGTTTATAAATAGAATGCCAAAAAGATTGCTTTTTGTCATGATTTTTGGAGCAAAAATGCACTCCAAAAAAGGTTTAATCATTAAATACAGTTTGCATAACTTCTAATGATTTTGGTGTTTTAAAGTTTGAGATATGAATCTTGTAGTAAGAGATTATATTATTGATAATTAATTTTCTTACAGATTTAGAAATAGGTGTTGAGAGGATATCAGCTTTAGATTTACCTAGAATAGTTTCTAAAATCGGAACGCTTTCATCATTTATGTATGCATGACCTTTTGGTAAATAACGTGTGAGTTCCCCCTCTTCAATATCAAAGAAGGTTGAATTTTTTTGAATAATATTTGGTGAAAAGCCTAAAAAATCAGCAAATTTCAGTAAAAACCAGATGGGGTAGGTTGTAAACTCTTCAGCATCATCTAACCACAAAATCTCTTGCTTAATGAAACCAAACATTTGAGCATCGCTATCGCTGGATTGTAAACACTGAGAAATTAACTCAGTTATAAAAAAAGCAAGACCACTTTTAATTGGATGATAAGGGATACTTTGTAAAGCTGGATCTGGAGAAATAGAAGAAATTTTCCCTAAATCACTATCAGGACGACTGTATGATTCAAGTTCAACTATACTTAGTGGTTGCAAGATGTTGCCTTTTTTCTTTTTTCCTCCCTGAAATAGGTAAGCTTGAAATCCACTTTCTAAAGTGTAAAAATGAAGAATGAGGCTCGTTTCACTATAGTTTAGTTTCTTAAGTAGGATTCCGTGTTGAATAGATTTCATAGAACCTAGTTGATAAATACCACTTTTCCTACTTCACGTCCTTTGCGATCGGGATCATCAATACTTGTCCATATTAAATAAACCCCAGTTTGAACTCTTTCACCTTGTAAAGTTTTTCCGTTCCAAGTTGCTGTTCCTCCATTAGAAGTTGTTTGGTAAACTAAGTTTCCAGCCACATCAGTAATTTTTACATCAGAATTATAAGCAACTCCCTGAATTGTTACAGGACCAAAATAATCTGGGTGCACTGGGTTGGGAAAGACTTTTACATTAGAATAGTTATCATCACCTGCCGATGCATCAGAACGGTATGAAATTAAACCATCATTTGTTACAAAATAAACTTCACCGTTATTTTGGTTTATTGTGATGTCTAGAATGTTATTGCTTAAAAGCGGGCTGTTTTCAACACTAAAACTTTTCTCAACTTCTAATCCATCTGGGGATAAAAGAAAAACTCCAGAATTTGCTGTCCCTATCCATTTTCTGTTTGCACCGTCAATTTCAATGTCTGTAATTTGAGTAGTACCTAGTACGATTTCAACATTTTCGCCAAACTCAATAAGAAGTTTTTGAAAATTGTACTCACCAGGAGATGCATCAAAAATATTGTCTGTATTGTAAAGAACACGCATCCCTTCTGGTGTGCCAACCCAAATATTATTGTCAAAGTCAACAGCGATTCCTTCTACTGTTGATGTAGGTAAATCACCACTATTTGGAGAGGTAGTTAGTATACGATATTGGTCATCACTGGGATCATCTAATTCATCACCATGATCGAATGCAACAACACCGACCCCATCAACTCCCATCCACTTCACATCGTTTTGATCGATTACAATTCGTCTTGTTCCACTTCCTCCTACATTATTTCCTAAATCAAAATCATACCAGTTTCCATCTTCAGACCTAACCTTGAGTGGTCGATTAGCCTCCGAGTTAGCAACCCATAAATTAGAATTATCGTCAAAAATAAGATCAGTGATTTTTGCTAATCCATTTGGAGCTCCAGACATGGAGTTGAGCAAAGAGTTCGAATAACCAAAAGTGTCAGTTATATTTACTCCATCATCAATCAACACTATTGGAAGCTCAGAAAATGTACCAAATGCTATTTGGTCAGTATTAGAAGGATTCACTGCAACAGAAATAAAATCCCATATATTTTTATTGTCAAGAATGGGTTGATTATGCTTTCCAAAAGACGTCCAAATCGCCTCGGCGCTTGTATATCCACCTTCACTATTGTAAGCAGGAGCAGTAGCATCTACTCCTCCTCCAGCAACAGCTAGCTTTCCAGCTTGCCAATCAGCATTATATGCTGAGTTAAAGCGCGGCCCTTCAAATAAAATTTGTTCGGATTCAAAAGCATTTTTAGCTTTAACAAGCCCTGAGTTTTTGTCTGCGATATAAAAAAACCCTTCAGCATAAGTTGCATTTACTGGGCTAGCGAAAGTTCCGTGTGAATATTGATAGATAGATTGGTTTTGGGTAAGATCTTGGTTATAAACAATTACTGAACCCGCTGTAGAGACTAATAAAAAATCGTTACTTGTGCTTAGACCGCCAATTTCAATTTCATTTTGAAACACTTCTAACTGTCCATTTGTATACTGATAAAGTGTGTCTGAGTTATATATTTCATTATTATAACTAAAAAAAATTTTGTCTTCAAAACTGACCATGGAGTTGTAAACCCCTTCACTTGTGTAGTTTTGTACAGCATTTACTTGTTCCCATTGACTTGGATCAGCTAAAAAATTATTGCTAAGCGCACCTGCAAGAATTCCACCCTCAGTTAGTGCATAAATACTATCTTCAGTTAAGGCAACATCAATTATGTTTTCATCCATAGGAGTAGGGTTATAGGTGTCTCTTACCTCTCGTTTGTTGATATTTACTACTACTATCCCAAAGCCAGTAGCGAGATATGCGTTACCGTCTTTACATTTGATGTTATTAATGCGCTTGAGACCTCCTATGGTTGATTGTAAAATTGCAGGAAGATTGAAAATAGTCTCGTCTTTAAGCAAATCTAAGTTTCCGTTTTCGTACCCTATAAAAATGATTTTTGAATCTTTATCATAAGCCAATGCTGTAGGAGATACATCAGATAAGTAATTAGCAGCAGTTCTTAATGTTTGTTCACCTGCAGTTAAATCGTATTCTAATAATCCTCGAGATAAAATAGCATATACTGCACCATCACCATGTGCAACATCTATTGCTTTGTTCGGAGAAATATGCATGCGCCATTCACCCATTCCAACCTGACTTAAGACAAAGTTAAATGGGAGTATCAGAAGAAGAAATATTATTTTTAGTTTCATGTCTATCAAAAACGGATAAGTTTCAAAATTATTTGATTTTTCGGTTCTTTCAATAAAAAAAGAAAGTAATAGTCACAAATGCACGATTTTTTTTGTTCGCTGCGCTCATTGGATGCCACGAATGCACGAATGTGTTTTTGGAATGGTTTGTTTCCCTTTGGTGAATTAATGTTTTAACTGCGAATGCACGATTATTTTTGGTTCGCTGCGCTCATTGGATGCCACGAATGCACGAATGTGTTTTTGAATGGTTTGTTTCTTCTTTGTGGAACCATTGTTTTAGCCACGAATGCACGAATGTGTTTCTGTTATTTGATGTTCTTTCACACTGAACTAAAATGAAATTATCAAACTCCAAACTCCAAACTCAAAGATCAATCACTCCTCCTCAACCAACAGAAAATTCGTGCATTCGTGGCAGCCCCCCGAGTGAGCAACCCACCAACCCCAACTATTCGTGCATTCGTGGCATCCACCCCAAGCGAACAACCCAATCAACCCCAATTATTTGTGCATTCGTGACATCCACCCCGAGTGAGCAACCCACCAACCCCTACTATTCGTGCATTCGTGGCATCCACCCCGAGTGAGTAACCCAATCAACTGACCCGTCCTAAAAAAAGTTTACAGATTTAACTTTTATTTATTAATAGTCC
>JBBEBO010000015.1:0-5188 GCA_040882265.1 Brumimicrobium sp.
TAAATAGGTTTGAGTCTCTCTCAGCCCCCATTTATATACCAAAAACCTTGAATCTTTGATCTTTTAACCTCCTCCCCAACTTTTGGACTTGATCCCATTTTTTCTTTTCTACTAAAAATTTTGGGCATAAAAAAAGACCTTGCTCTTTCAAACAAGGTCCTGGCGGAGAAAGAGGGATTCGAACCCCCGATACCCTTCGGTATGCCAGTTTTCAAGACTGGTGCATTCAACCGCTCTGCCATTTCTCCGCGACAAAAGTAGTAATACTTATTTTTCTGTCGTGCATTTTTTTAAAGTATTTTCATATTTTTTTAAAACTAACTGGATTCCAATTAAAAAAAGCTTCATGTTTGCTAGTTTTATTACCTGTGAATCACAAAAACAAACATCTAGCTCAATATAAGAGGTAATATTTCAAGAAATCGGTAAATTTGTATAAATTTATAGACAGTACTGTTTTTAAATAACGAAACAGTAGAAATAAACAGGTTGATGCCATGCAAAGTTTCAAATTCATATTTCTTAGCTTTATTTATCTCTCGTCAAACATCGTATTTGCTCAAGATAAGACAGTGAAAGCTTACTTAAACGAAAAACAATTTTTCACACCTGAACAAGGTAATTATTTTGAAATACAACTGAATTTTGTTGGTTATAGCTTAAATTATATTGAAGAAGAAAACAAAACCATTGCTAAAGTTGAAGTCACACATGTTTTTAGTCAAGCAGACTCAATTGTTGCTTTTGATAAATATGTATTAGATAGTCCTGAAGTGATTGATAGTTTAGTTGAAGATTTTCATGACATACAACGTTTTGCTTTAGAGCCAGGCAATTATAAATATGAATTAGAAATAAAAGACATCAACAGCAAAAAAGATGCAATTAGCATCGAAAAAGATATTCTTATTAACGACTTCAAAGACGAAGTAGGCGTTTCTGCAATTACCAATGCAGAGTCGATAAAAGCAACAAACCCTACAGCTCCATCTATTTTTTCGAAAATTGGTTATGATGTCGTGCCAATGGCTTCAAATTATTACCCAACAGAACTTGAATGGTTACCGTATTATGCCGAAGTCTACAACACTGACAGTGCTTATGAAGACTCTGTTTATGTTGTCGAGCAAAAAATTACTGGAAAGGATAATGGTTATGACTTAGAAAAATACTCAAGATACTATAGATATGATAGTTCTCCTCTTCAACCTATCGCTAAAGTAATTGATATTAGTATGCTTCCTACTGGTGCCTACAATTTAGAACTTAATGTTCTTAACAGAGAAAAAGAAGTGATTACTTCACAAACTTTCAGGTTCGATAGAAATAATACGGATGAAGTTAATGAATTAGCTTATGACAACATAACACTAGACCCAGCATTTGAGGAAAGTATCCCGATGGATTCAACGGGTTATTATGTTGCAAGTTTGATTCCTATATCAAGATCTGCAGAAGTCAAAAATATTATTCGTATCCTAAAGGAAAAGGATAACGAGAAAAACAAGAAATACATCCAAGCATTTTGGAAGGCTTCAAGTCCTAAATCACCATACGAAGGATGGAGAAAATACAAAACGCAAGTACAAGAAGTGCAACGTTTGTATGCTACAAATTATCAGGCAGGATTTGAAACGGACAGAGGAAGGGTTTTTCTTCAATATGGTCAACCAAATCAAATAACTGAACGTCCAAGTTCACCTTCAGAATATCCTTATGAAATTTGGCAGTTTGATAAGATTGGTAGGTTCTCCAATAAACGCTTCGTCTTTTACAACCCTTCTAACTTAAACAAAGACTATCGATTATTACATAGCGATATGGTTGGTGAAATTCAAAACTTTAGATGGAAGTATGCACTCAACAAAAGAAATACACCCGATGAAAACTTAGATGACCCAAATGGAAGTGGAAATAATCACTTCGGGGGAAACAGTTCTTTATACTACAATAGCTACTAAATAAAATTATGTCAAAAAAAGTTGCTGTTGTTATATTAAACTGGAATGGTAAAAAATATTTAGAAAAGTTTCTTCCAAAGCTTGTTGAACATACTCCTCTGCACGATATAATTGTTGCTGATAATCAATCGACCGACGATAGTGTTTCTTTTTTAAAATCAAGTTACCCAAATATTCAAATAATCTTGAATAAAGAGAATGGAGGGTTTGCAAAAGGTTATAACGATGCTTTTAAAATTATAGAAGGAAAATATGATTATTATGTCTTGATAAACTCTGATATTGAAGTAACGAAAGGTTGGGTTTCGCCATTAGTTAGTTTATTAGATTCAGATCCGAAAATTGCAGGAGTTCAACCCAAAGTTAAATCCTATCAGAATAAAGGGTTTTTTGAACATGCAGGTGCTTCAGGGGGATTTATCGATAAAAATTATTATCCTTTTTGTAGAGGACGAATTTTTGACCATTTCGAGAAAGATGAAGGACAATACGACAATCTAAAAGAAATATTTTGGACAACTGGTGCGTGTATGATTATTCGATCAAAAATCTACCACGAACTTGGCGGTCTCGACGAAGATTTTTTTGCACACATGGAAGAAATTGATTTATGTTGGCGCGCTAAGAAAAAAGGTCATTCTTTTTATGTCGAGCCTAAAGCAACTGTTTATCACGTTGGGGGTGGCACACTAAACTATGAGAATCCAAGAAAAACGTTTCTTAATTTTAGAAATAGTCTTTTTGCTATTCACAAGAATCATGAAGGTTTTTTATTTGGAAAAATGCTCTATCGATTATTGTTAGATGGAATTGCAGGTGCTAAATTTCTTGTATCCCTAAAAATTAATCATTTTTTAGCTGTATTAAAAGCACATCTTGCATACTATAAAGAAATAGGCTCACTAAATAAAAAACGTGCTGAAATCAAACGAAATAGTACCGATTTTAACTCCACTGGATTCTATAAAGCTTCTATAGTTTGGGCTTATTATTTTAAAAAAATTGACACTTTTAAAGCGTTGAACAAACGTTTTTTTAAGTAGTTTTCTATACAGAAGTTTAAAAACTATACTTCTTTGTGGTATTTTATCAAATAATCAATAGCTAACTCATAACTTGATAATCCAAAACCAAAAATACATCCAACTGCAACAGGACTTATTAAACTATCATGACGAAATGATTCGCGTGATGCAATATTTGAAATATGAACTTCAACTACCGGTTTATGAATCGCATCAACAGCGTCTCTTATCGCCACAGAAGTATGTGTATATCCTCCAGCATTCAATACTAACGCATCAGCATCTGAATCATGCAGTTTATTTATAATTTCACCTTCAACGTTGGATTGATAACAATCAATTTCCACATTTTCTTTATCTAATTGTTCTAAAAAATACTCAAACGTGACTTCGCCATAAATTGTTGGCTGCCGTTTACCAAGTAAATTCAAATTGGGACCGTTTATGATGAGTATTTTCATTACATTTTAATTTATAAGCCATATTAATTCACATTCGAAAGTTACTTAAAATAGTACAATTGCTAATAAATACAAACACTTTTTATCTACATTCGCCTTATGAAAGCTTGGGAGATTCAACTAAAATCATTCGTCAATTACCTTAAAATTGAACGTGGCTTAGCAGAAAACTCCATTTTTGCTTATCAGAGTGATATTGAAAAATTAAAAGATTTTTGTGCTCCAAGATCAATTAGTCCACTCGAAGTTAAACTCTCTCATCTTAAAGAATTTCTTTCAACACTTTATGATTTAGGTCTATCAGCTCGAAGCCAGTCCAGAATTATAAGTGGTGTAAAACAATTTTATGACTTCTTAATTTTGGAAGGAGAACTTAACGAAGACCCAAGTGCGTTATTGGAACTTCCCAAAATTGGAACAAAGCTTCCCGTTTTTCTGTCTATTGACGAAATAGATCAATTGATTAGCGCTATAGATTTAAGTAAACCCGAAGGACACAGAAACAAAGCGATGCTTGAAACACTCTACAGTTGTGGGTTACGTGTTAGTGAATTAATTAACCTCAGGTTCTCCCATATCTTCTTCAAAGAAGGATTTATTCGTGTAATCGGAAAAGGCGATAAAGAGCGATTAGTTCCCGTGAGTCCAAGTGTTGAAAAAGAGATTGGAATTTATGTTGCTGGAACAAGAAATCACATGAATATCCAAAAAGGACATGAAGATTTTGTCTTTCTCAACCGAAGAGGTAAACAATTGACCCGCGTAATGATTTTTACAATCATCAAAAATCTAGCTGCTTCTATCGGATTACAAAAAACAATTAGCCCACATACTTTTCGGCACTCATTCGCCACGCATCTTATTGAAGGAGGAGCCAATTTAAGAGCCGTTCAAGAAATGCTGGGTCATGAATCGATAACGACGACTGAAATTTATACGCATTTGGATAAGTCTTTTATTCGGGAGGCGATTATTAGTTATCATCCTAGGAATAAAAAATAGTGACGAGTGACATAGTGACGTCATCTCGCGGGGCGAGATTTAGTGACTAATTTGTAGGGCGTGAATAGTGGTTCAGTAGAATGAATAAAAATCACGCAACCCTCACGCCCTACCCATTCGTCACTAAGACAAGCCTGCGCAGTCGATGTCACTCGTCACTTTTCACTTACAATTAGAGTTTCTTCCTCGCTGTTTTTATCGAAGACGTTAGTATTCGCATAATTTCTTCACATTGATTAATCATAGCTTCGGCTTGAGAATCATTAAGAAATTGAGAAAACTGTAAAAGCTTTAACCAATAAATACTTTCGTTTGCTTCTTTTCTTGAAACGGTTAATTTATGTACAAAATCTTTGGCACTAAAAGCATAATTCGCTTCAAAAATATTCGCGCCTACAGAAGTTCCGCAACGCAATAATTGCTTTGACATAACATACTCTTTTTCATCAACAAGTTGTTTGTATAAATCGATGATTTCTAAAGAATAATTAAATGATTTGTGTGATAAAATGTTGTCATTCATGGTGATTATAATTTTTGATTAGGATAATAAAGTTAAGTAAATAAATGAAACCAAGCAAATATTTTTTTTAGTGACGATTTTTAGTGACAAGTGACATAGTGACGTCATCTCGCGGAGCGAGATTTAGTGACGAATTTGTAGGGCGTACGCAGTGGTTCGGTGCAATTGAATAAAAAACCACGCAACCCTCACGCCCTACCCATTCGTCACTAAGAC
>JBBEBO010000015.1:5288-8154 GCA_040882265.1 Brumimicrobium sp.
GCAATTGAATAAAAAACCACGCAACCCTCACGCCCTACCCATTCGTCACTAAGACAAGCCTGCGCAGTCGATGTCACTCGTCACTTTTCACTTACAATTAGAGTTTCTTCCTCGCTGTTTTTATCGAAGACGTTAGTATTCGCATAATTTCTTCACATTGATTAATCATAGCTTCGGCTTGAGAATCATTAAGAAATTGAGAAAACTGTAAAAGCTTTAACCAATAAATACTTTCGTTTGCTTCTTTTCTTGAAACGGTTAATTTATGTACAAAATCTTTGGCACTAAAAGCATAATTCGCTTCAAAAATATTCGCGCCTACAGAAGTTCCGCAACGCAATAATTGCTTTGACATAACATACTCTTTTTCATCAACAAGTTGTTTGTATAAATCGATGATTTCTAAAGAATAATTAAATGATTTGTGTGATAAAATGTTGTCATTCATGGTGATTATAATTTTTGATTAGGATAATAAAGTTAAGTAAATAAATGAAACCAAGCAAATATTTTTTTTAGTGACGATTTTTAGTGACAAGTGACATAGTGACGTCATCTCGCGGAGCGAGATTTAGTGACGAATTTGTAGGGCGTACGCAGTGGTTCGGTGCAATTGAATAAAAAACCACGCAACCCTCACGCCCTACCCATTCGTCACTAAGACTGGCTTGCCCAGTCGATGTCACTCGTCACTTGTCACTAAAAACCGTCACCGTAAACTATATCTCCAAAATTTTGTTGATTTTTGTAATATGAAATAAGCCATGAGCGAAATGCACAAAAACACGGATGACTTTAAAATGGCGATTCCATAACCTGTCCCGTTTTTTCGGGATGACATTTTAAAAACAACTGAGCGAAGTGATCTCATGAGTTCCGCTGATAAGCTAACAAAAACGAATAATTAAAGACCTATGAATTTAAAAGCTTGGATTAAAGCAGCGCGATTGCGAACATTACCGCTTTCTTTATCTGGAATAATTGCAGGAAGTTTTGCGGCTTACTTGCAAGGACACTGGGAGGGAACAATTTTTACACTTGCCATGCTAACTACATTATTCTTGCAAGTACTATCAAATTACGCAAATGATTTAGGGGATAGTTATAAAGGAGCAGACAATGAAAACCGTGTGGGTCCAGAGCGGGCAATTCAATCGGGAGCAATTTCTCAAAAACAAATGACTAAAGCGGTAATTTTATTTTCTATTTTGGCTTTAGTTACGGCTGTTCCATTAATTATTATTGGAACAAGAGAAATGCCGAGTTCAGTACTTTGGACGTATGTGCTTTTGGCAATTGCTTGTGTTGTCGCTGCAATTACATACACCGTTGGGCGAAAAGCGTATGGATATCATGGACTCGGAGATTTGATGGTGCTCTTGTTTTTTGGATTTGTCAGTGTAGTTGGGGTTTATACATTGTATACAAAAATGATTGATGTTTCGATTTTTGGGTTGGCAATTTGTATCGGACTTTTGAGTGTAGCTGTTCTTAATTTGAACAACATGCGTGATCACATCAATGATGCTGCGGTAAATAAAAAGACACTTGTCGTTGCTATTGGTTTTAGATATGCAAAGTTATACCATGGTCTGCTAGTACATATATCATTTTTAGCTTTTCTATTTTATATCGGATATCACTCCCATTTGATTGGATTGATTGCTGTTCTACCGTATGTGTTTTTATTTTCTCATTTAGTGAAAGTCTGGAGAACCAAAAACCCAAAATCACTCGATCCAGAGCTGAAAAAAGTAGCCCTTTCCACATTTTTTATAGCTGTTTTATTTAGTATATCTATATTTTTATGAGTTTAAAAGCAACATTTGAAAAACGCATATTCACGTTTAAAAGACCAAGTGGAACGAGTCGAGGTGTTTTAACTGAGAAAAAGGCCTGGTTTATCACGATTTGGAATAAAGAGAATCCTTCTGTTCACGGAATTGGAGAATGTAGTATCATTCCAAAATTATCTCCCGATTATGAGTCTGACGAACAATATGAATTGAAGGTTAAAGAGGTTACTGAAAATATAACTGCCTTTGTTGAGAATATGAATGAACTTATAGCATTTCCTTCCATCTACTTCGGATTGGAAATGGCGCTTATGGATCTTAATAATGGTGGTAAACGGATGTATTTTGACACTTCTTTTTATAGAGGAAAAACATCATTACCCATCAATGGATTAATATGGATGGGAGCGCCTGACTTTATGGAAGAACAAATCCAAGAAAAGTTAAAGGCTGGATTCTCTTGTATTAAAATGAAAATTGGTGCCATCGACTTTGAAGAAGAACTCAGACTACTTAAAATGATACGCAAAAATCACAGTGCAGATAAAATCACGCTGCGTGTGGATGCGAACGGTGCTTTTTCTCCTTCAGACGCACTTGAAAAGTTAAAAGAATTAGCCAAATACGATATTCATTCCATAGAACAACCCATAAAACAAGGTCAGTGGAAAGCGATGAGGTCGCTCTGTGATTCAACTCCGCTGCCCATTGCCTTAGATGAAGAACTGATTGGAATACATTCCTTAGGCGATAAACGAGAAATGCTAGAAGCGATCCATCCCCAATATATCATTTTGAAGCCGAGTTTAGTGGGTGGATTTAAAGGATGTGTAGAATGGATTGAACTCGCAGGATCAATGAATATTCCCTGGTGGATAACCAGTGCGCTAGAATCAAATATTGGGTTGGATGCGATTGCTCAGTTCACAAGTATTTTTCCCGTTAAATTACCTCAAGGCTTGGGAACAGGGTCGCTGTATACGAATAATATTTCGAGTGATTTGGTTGTGGAGAACGGGGGGATTAGGAAGGAAACATCCTGTTAACTTTGTGCAAAAGCAATTGAACCG